>DATLLQ010000216.1:0-4233 GCA_035537775.1 Vicinamibacterales bacterium
GTATCTGCCTGACGTTTCTCGCGCTGTTCCTCGTCTTGCCGCTGGTCGTCGTCTTCGTCGAGGCGTTTCGCAACGGTATCGGCCCGTATTTCCAATCCATCCGCGAGCCGGACGCGATGGCCGCTCTCCGCCTCACGCTCATCGACCTGCCCTTCGCCGTCTCGCCGGTGGTCGCGGGCCTGATCTTCGTGCTCGTGTTCGGGCGCCGGGGGTGGTTCGGGCCGTGGCTCGACGCCCATGATCTACAGGTGGTCTTCGCCGTGCCGGGGATCATCCTCGCCACCCTCTTCATCTCGTTCCCCTTCGTGGCGCGCGAGCTGATCCCAGTGATGGAGGCCCAGGGCAGCGGGGAGGAGGAGGTGGCGCGCCTGATGGGCGCGAGCGGCTTCCAGATCTTCCGCCGCATCACGCTGCCGAACGCCCGCTGGGGCCTGTTCTACGGCGTGATCCTCTGCAACGCGCGCACGATGGGCGAGTTCGGCGCGGTGTCGGTGGTCTCGGGGCACATCCGCGGCGTGACGAACACGCTGCCGCTGCACGTCGAGATCCTCTACAACGAGTACATGTTCCAGGCGGCGTTCGCTGTCGCGTCGCTGCTGACGCTCCTGGCCGTTGTGACGTTGATTGTGAAGACGATTCTCGAACGGAGATTGCACGGATTATGAGCATCGAGGTTAAGAACCTGACGAAATCATTCGGCAGCTTCGTCGCGCTTCGCGACGTGAGCTTTACCGTCCACTCGGGCGAGCTCGTCGCCCTGCTCGGCCCGTCCGGTTCCGGCAAGACCACGCTCCTGCGCGTGATCGCCGGACTTGAAACGCCGGACGCCGGGTCCGTGTTCTTCGACGGCGACGACGCGACCAAACGTGATCCGCGCGACCGCGGCGTCGGCTTCGTCTTCCAGCACTACGCCCTGTTCCGCCACATGACGGTGTTCGAGAACGTCGCGTTCGGGCTCCGCGTGCGGCCCCGCGAGCAGCGGCCGTCCCAGGACGACATCAGCCGACGGGTGCACGAGCTGCTCGGCCTCGTGCAGCTCGATTACCTGGGGGATCGCTACCCATCGCAACTGTCCGGGGGGCAGCGCCAGCGTGTCGCGCTGGCCAGGGCGCTTGCCGTCGAGCCACGAGTGCTGCTGCTCGACGAGCCGTTCGGTGCGCTCGACGCCAAGGTACGGCAGGAACTGCGCCGCTGGCTGCGGCGGCTGCACCAGGAAATCCATCTCACCAGTGTGTTCGTCACACACGACCAGGAGGAAGCCCTCGAGCTGGCCAACCGCGTCGTGGTGATGAACGACGGCCGGATCGAGCAGGACGCGCCTCCGGGCGAGGTGATCGAGAAGCCCGCCACGCCGTTCGTGTCGAACTTCCTGGGCAACGTGAATCTGTTTCACGGCCGCGTGCAGGTAGAAGTACACGACGACGAGGGCCGGCCGATGCCGATGGAACTGGATGGAGAACGTTCAGAAGCGGTGCGCGTGATCGTCGGCGATCGCGTCTATGTCAGACCGCGTGGTGGGAACGGCACCCCGTAAAGGGGTGCCCTACGTAGTAAAGGGGTGCCCTACGTGGGGCGCCCTTTCAAGGGCGCCGATCGACGACAGTTGCGATAACAAGATCGCCGCTGACGTTCACCGCGGTCCGGCACATATCGAGGAACCGATCGACGCCGAGAATCAGCCCCATGCCCTCGGCCGGAATACCGACCGACTGCGCCACGATGAGCACCATTGGCAGCGAGCCGCCAGGCACACCGGCGGTGCCGATGCCCGCCACGATCGACATCACCATCACCCGGACCTGCTGGCCGACAGTCAGGTCGAGCCCGTACACCTGCGCCAGGAAGAGCAGCGTCACCCCTTCGAAGAGCGCCGTGCCGTTCTGATTGGCCGTCGAGCCCACCGTCAGCACGAACCGGGCAATCCGCGGCGAGATCCCCAGCTTTGTTTCCGCCGTCTTCAGCGACAACGGCAGCGTCGCGTTCGATGACGCGGTCGAGAACGCGTAGAGATAGACCTCGCGGCAGTCGCGGAAGAACTGGAGCGGCGACCGTCGCGCGGCGACCCGGAGCACGGCGCTGTAGACGATGAACTGCTGGACCAGCAGTCCCACGACCACCGTTACGACATAGAGGAGCACTGCCCGGAACACGTCGCCGCCGAACGTACGCGCGGTGTTGAACACGATGGCAAACACCGCCAGGGGAGCGATGACCATCGCCCAGCCGACAATGCGCATGCAGGCGTCGAAGATCTGATCGAAGACGCGGACCAGGATGTTGCGTTCGCCGTCCGCTGCCGGCGCGCGGCTGATCGCAAAGCCGAAGATCAGCGCGAACACCATCAGCGGCAGCATCTCGCCGTCGAGGGCGCGCACGGCCGAATCCAGCGGATTCCGGGGAATCAGCTCGATCAGCACATCGCCTAACGGCTTCGCGGCCGCGGCGTTGGTCTCGAGCGTGGTGACTCCCGCCGATGCGGCCTCAGGCCGGACCGGCAGGTTCGCGCCGGGCCGCACGACGTTGACGAGCAGCATGCCGACGATCACCGACACAGCGCTGAGCAGCAGGGTGAACGCCAGCGTCCGTGCCGCCACGCCGCCAAGACCGCGTTCGCGGCCCAGTTCGTAGACGCCAATGACGAGCGCCGCGAACACCATCGGCACGACGGTCATGAAGATCAGGCGCAGGAAGATCTGCCCGATCGGCCGGAGGATCTGCTGACCGACGAAGTCCACGGCGGGAGAACTGCCGTACGCATGGGCAACGGCACCGGCAGCGAAGCCGGCAACCAGCGCGATCAGGAGTTTGGTGTGCAGTTTCACGAGGCGTCAGGGATCAGGGCTCAGGAATCAGCGGGAGCGCCTCGAATCTGGTTGAGCTCTTCGGCCCGTCTGGCGGTCGGCAGCTGCACAGAGAAGAAGCGATAAAGGAGCCACGTGTCGAGGACGCCGACCGCGGCGAGCACGAGGAATGCGAGGTTACTTTCGACGAGGTGCAGCTCTTTGAGCAGGTTCGAGAGCCCGAACCCGACGATCCACGCGTCAAAGCTCATACAGACGCGGCGGAACGTTTCCGGCCGGATCCGCTGGATTATCGCTGCGCCGATCGGGACGCCGATGGCGATGCTCGGCACGATGTAGGGCACCAGGCCCAGGCTTTCGACGCTGTAGAGACCGGCCCAGGCGTACGCAACGGCCGTAAAGGACGATTCGGCGAGCCGGATGAACCCGAGCGCTGCGCGGAAGTCGCGCTTCGTCAGCCCCTGATTGCTCAGCATCACGGCGAGCGGTGGCCCCGAAATCGTCGTGACGGAATACAGCACGCCGACGCCGACGCCGAACCCCAGCCCGACCGACCGCTCCGACTGGATAGGACGGCGATAACCAGCCGCCTGCAGAAGAATCAGCGGCAGCAGGGCGACGAAAGTGCCGAACTTCAGCCAGCCGGGATTCACCTGGGACACCAGCGCCGTGCCGATGATGACGCCTGGCAGCAGGCCGACGACGATCGGAAACACGCGGCGCCACACATTCGGCAGCGATTCGCGGTTGACCCAGAGGACGTAGGCGTTGAGCGCGACTTCTATCGGAACCAGGGCCGGGTTCAGGACCCGGTTGGTCAGAAAGAGCAGCGCGATGGGGACCGTAATGGAGGAAAAGCCGTAGCCAAGGGCGCCGTTGACAATCGCGGCGGCGAACGTGATGCCGAGAAGCGCGAGGTGCTGGGGTTCCATGGCCGAGCCGACCCATTAGCTTACTCGGACGCCAATCCGCATGAGCTGGTCAATAATCGTTCGACGGAGGCAACTCAGTGGACAACCCGGCCCAGGCGGGCCTGTCCCGCCGAAGCGATGAGACGAAAAGGAGCGCGAAGGCGGACGCCCCACGCATGGAGGGCGGCGCGCGCATCGTCCTCACGGCGCCGCTCACCGAAATCATCGACCACGCCGGCTATTTCATCCAGATGAGCATGGCCTCGCTGCCGATGTGGCTCGAGGGCATCCACAACAAGAAGTATCCGGAGTGGCGGAAGGTCGAATATAACGACGACGGGTCGGCGCGATACATGCCGGCTGGCGTTCGCGTGCTCGAGAAGTCGCTGTTGCGCCGGTTCGACGCCTCCAGCATCGTCTGCTGCTATCCGCAGGACCTCGACGCGTTCATCGGTCCGAACACCCGCGTCGTCGCGGTCTCGACGCACAACCCGCTGGGGGTCACGTTCGCCGCCGGCGTT
>DATLLQ010000217.1:0-4360 GCA_035537775.1 Vicinamibacterales bacterium
GTCGGAATCGCGATGACACGGTTTCTCGCGCTCTTTGTCCCCCACGTGCCGTAGAAGACGATGGCGTAGAGCGTCTTCTTGTCACGCCCGCCGAAGGCCGTGCCGTGCAGTCCCCGCGGCCCCACGACGCTGCCCAGGAACTCACCGTTTGGGGCGAAGACATCCACGGACGCCCCGGTGGCGACATAAATCCGCCCCTCCGCATCGACCGCCGAGCCGTCTCCGCCCTGGCCCCCGCGCAGCTTTCCGAAATCTCGCTGGTTCGTCAGCGCCCCGTCGGCCATCACGTCAAAGGCAACCAGCGTTCCGCCGTTCGTGACGTACAGCGTCTTCTCGTCGGGGCTCAGAATGATGCCGTTGCTCCGGATGCCCTGGCCATACCGCGAGACGACGCCCTGCGGGTTCGCGTAGTACACGCCGCCTGACAGGCCCGAGATGTAGACGCCTCCTCGCGCGTCGGCCATGAGGTCGTTGATGCCGCCGCCGACGCACTCGAGCGGTTCCCCGTTGTAGGAGTTCGCCAGCATCTTCCGCTGCGGTTCCAGCTGCTCGATACCCATGCCCAGACCACGCTGGGCGACGAACAGCGCGCCGTTCTTACTTCGCGACAGGGCTCCGCCGGTGTTCGTGTTGCTGTAGAGAACCGTGGCCTGGCCGGTTCCCGGATCCATCCTCATGATGTTGCTCGCGTCGTTGTTCGCGAACAGGATCGTCCCGTCGTTCGCGGCGATGGGCCCGTCGGCGTTGTTGCCCTCCCACGACCAGACGACCTTCCAGTTCTGGCCTGCCGCGATTACCCCCGGAATGGCGGACGACACAGGCAGCGGGGCCCACTCAGGTGGTTGCCCCGCGTTCGCCGGATCGGCGTTGGCCGCTGCGACCTGTTTGAGCCGTTCGGCGTTGAGAGGAGGTGGCGTCTTGCACTTCGCCAGGACGCCCGGCAGTCCAGGGTTTTGCCAGGCCTGCAGACCGCTGCCACGTGCATGGCTGGAGGACGGACTCTGGGCGGCCGCGACGACCGCGACGTAGACGAAAAGCACTGCGAGCGCGATTCGTGATCTCATTTCGACACTCCTCGTTCGGAGCGGGGGTACTCGGTTTGCGTGAGCTTATACCGATTCCTAGCGTTGCGGTTTGCTTCGCCGCCGACGGTTGGGGTAGATTCCACGCGTTCGCCACAACGCCGTTGGAAGACGCGTCCGCACCACTCTCTCTGCTCCTCGTCCACACGGATTCGGACGATCGCTCGATGTATGCGGAATACCTGCGCCGCGAGGGCTTCGAGGTCCAGGAGGTGGGGTCTACCGACGGCGCGCTGCCGCTGGTTCCTCACGCAACGGCCGTCGTCACCGGCCTGCTCGTTCCCGGATCAATTGATCCGGTGGAGTTCATCGGCCGTGTCCGGCGCGAATGGAGCACTCCGGTCGTCGTCGTGACCGCCTCCGCGGAACGTATCGAACAGGCACGAACCGCCGGCGCCGATGCAGTGCTGTTGAAGCCCTGCCTTCCGGAGACGCTGCTCGACTCGATCATCGACGCCATCGACGCGAATGATGCCCGGCTTCCGATCCCGCCGGCCCGCCGGCGGCTGTCCGAGCGCCGCGCCGGCCTCAGGGGCGGCGGAAGACGCGACTCCGATCTGTCGTAGCCGTCGCCACTTCAACCTCAGTCCGTTTTCTCGCCCTTCGTCGTCATCGGCTCGAGCAGCTTGCCGAGCTCGGGATTGAGCGTTCCGGGATTCCGCGATCCGGGATTGCGGTTCCGGCGCCCATATCCAAACCCGGCGCGCGGCACGAAACACGGCGGATCGTCGATCGGCGCTTCGACACAACGCCTCACGAGGGCCTGCGGTACGTCCGAGCCGGGCGCTCCTCCCGACGAGAGCATCACGCTGTAGGCGCCGTCACTGCAGCGCACCTCCCACGCCTCGGCGCCGGCGGTGATGTCGCGGAGATAGGCCTGCGCGATCGTGCCGCACGGCTCGTCGGCGGCCGTGATCTTCCGCTGGAGGGCCCGGGATTGAGAGGACGTGAGCGTCCGTGGACCGCGTGCCGCCGATGCGTCTTCGCCGAGGATTAAGGCCGAGTCCGGCGTGGACGAACCGCAGGCAAGCGCTGCCAGGGAACCGGCGACAACAAATCCCCGTAACACTCTCATCGATATGGAATTAATGGTAGCACTCTGCCGCAGGCGCGGCGTTAATGCTTGAGATGGCTCGATCGTTACGTTAACGTTAGCTCATCAGTCCGTGGGCCGCGACACGGACATCGGCACCCCCACGCGGCAGAACGGAAGGTAGACGTGCTCGGATCGATGAACCGGCTTGGAGCGGTGGCTCTGTGCCTCATGGTCGTCGGCTTTGCAGCTCCTGCGGCGGCGCAGGACACACCCAAAGCTGAAATCTCCGTCGGTTACAACCATTTGACAGCCAAGTCCTCAGGCGATGACGAGTGGGAGAAGTTCGCGAAGGGCTGGTACGCCGACGTGGCTGGCAATATCAGCGACACCCTTTCGATCGTCGGCCAGGTGACCGGCAACTACCACACCATCGAAGATCTCGACGGGGACTTCAAGTTGAACGTCCACTCGTTCATGGCTGGTATTCGCGGGAGCTCGCCGGGTCGTGTGCGTGGCTTCGGCCAGGTACTGGTTGGCGGCGTAAGACTTAACGCTCCGGACTTCGAGGACGCGTCGGAAACCGATTTCGGCATCCAGCTGGGCGGCGGCGTGAACATCCTGGGCAGCGGTGGCGTCGGGCTGCGGCTGGGCCTCGACTACCTCCGCGTCATGGCGAAGGACGACGGCTTGATCCTCGGTGGAGACGACGTGAACGGCTTCCGATTCACCGCGGGCGTGACCTTCGGCATCGGCAGCAGGTAAGTACCTCGGGGCCAGCTTCGGTTGGCCCCGTCTTCAATCAGGCGCGAGCCTCGCGCAACACCTGCGCGGCCTCTTCAGGCGACGTCGGGTTCACATGAAAGCCGGTCGCCCATTCGAACCCGGCCACCTTCGTCAGCGTCGGGATGATCTCGACGTGCCAGTGATAGAAGTCCGCCGCGGCGGATTCGTGCAGCGGCGCGCTGTGAATGAGCAGGTTGTAGGGCGGCAGATTCAGCGAGCGGTTCATCCGCCGCAGGATGTCGCCGAGCAGCCGCGCGAGCGATGCGTATTCATGCCGGGGGGCATCCTCGAACGTGGCCTGATGGTGCTTCGGCAGAATCCACGTTTCGAAGGGAAACCGTGGCGCATAGGGCGCCACCGCCACCATGTCTCCGTTCTCCGCGATGACCCGCCGGTTCTCCTGCGTTTCCTGCCGGACGATGTCGCAGAACACGCAGCGCTCTTTCGCGGCGTAGTGCGCCCGCGCGCCGTCGATCTCGTCGCGCACTTCGCGTGGCACGATCGGCAGCGCGATCAGCTGCGAGTGTGAATGATCGAGATGCGCGCCGGCGGCCGCGCCGTGATTCTTGAAGACGATGATGTAGCGGAAGCGTCGGTCCTGCTTCAGATCCTGCACCCGCTCGCGGAATGCCCACAGCACCTGCTCGATATCCCGCTCCCCCATCGTCGCCATCGACTCCTGGTGGCGCGGCGTCTCGATGATCACCTCGTGGGCGCCGATGCCGTTCATCTTGTCGAAGAGGCCCTCACCCTGGCGGTCGAGGGTGCCTTCGACGCGCAGCACCGGGAACTGGTTCGGCACGACGCGCAGGCTCCAGCCGGGCCCGTTCGGCGCGCTGCCGTTGCGATGCGCCAGCAGCTCGTGCGGCGTCATCTCCTCGTGCCCTTCGCAGAAAGGACAGCCGGCATCCGGTGCGATGGTGACGGACTCGAGGCGGAAATCGGAGGGGCGCTTGCGCCGTTCGGTGGAGATGATGACCCAGCGGCCGGTAACGGGATCTTTTCGTAGTTCGCTCATGCAGTCGCAAGACCGACCTGAAGGTCGGCCTCTACCAGTTCAATAAATCGATTCGAACGCATTCTGATACACCTCAACTCGCGGCGGCCTTGCTTCGGCGTCGATCGCGACAACGTCGAAGCGGCACGGCCGGTCCTCCAGCCGGTGGCGAACGAGGTAGTCCATCGCCATCAGCGCGACCTTCCGCTGCTTCGCCGCGTTCACCGCCACGGCGCCGCCGCCGAAGCCGCTGCCCGTCCGCAGCTTCACCTCGACGAACACGGTCGTATCACCGTCACGGGCGACGATGTCGATTTCGCCAAGTTTTGTACGGTAGCGCCTTGCAATAATTGCGTACCCGCGCTGCTTCAGCGCGGCGCACGCAAGATTCTCCCCCAGTTTTCCAAGAGATTGTCGAAGGTCTTCAGCCATGCCGGCTGAGATAGGCACGTCACGTGCCGG
>DATLLQ010000218.1:0-12769 GCA_035537775.1 Vicinamibacterales bacterium
CGGATTGGCCCAGATGCGAATGAGCCGCTCCTGGACCGTGGCCGGCATCGGAGCGACCTTGCCCTTGGTGCCGGCGATCTCCGCGCCCGGTGTGTCCTCGTTCCACGCGTACTGCCAGCTCACGACCTCGACGTTCGAGACCGTCTGCTTGTTGGGACGCGTGCACGTGTATTGAATGCGCTGGCTGAACGTCTGGTAGTTGGTGCTCTCGCGAAACTTCGTCAGCGTGCACGGCTGGCCGTCCACCTGAATCGTGCCGCCCTTCGCCTGATACTCGAGCGTCGCGACCATGTCGCGTTCGTCAGTGCCCTTCAGCATTCCTTGAT
Organism: Vicinamibacterales bacterium; assembly: GCA_035537775.1. Taxonomy (GTDB): domain Bacteria; phylum Acidobacteriota; class Vicinamibacteria; order Vicinamibacterales; family UBA2999; genus Gp6-AA40. Next base: position 327 of record DATLLQ010000218.1, read on the forward strand.
GCCACATCCAGTTGAAGAGCACGGCCCGCAGATCCTTGGCTCCAGCTGCGGGTGTATAGGGTGCGCCGGCGTTCGGATTTGCGGCGCCACGACCTGGCGCCCCAGCGCCTCCGGGACCTTGACCACCGGCACCCTGTACACCGGCACCGCGGCCCTGCGCGCCGGCCCCTGCAGCGGGCGCCTGCGCGGCAGCTGTCATCGGGAGACCGATCGCGAGCGCGATCACGAGCGCCGACTGTAGTCTGAAAGAATGCATGGTGTTCCTCTCCACGTTTCCAACCACGAAGCTCGAAGGTAAATATTACCGAAATGATTCCCCTGTCGGTTCTGGATCTCGCCCCGGTCAGCGAGGGCTTCAGCGCGCGTGATTCGCTGCGCGACTCTGTTGATCTGGCGCAATTGTGCGAGCGGCTTGGCTACGTCCGTTTCTGGTTTGCCGAGCACCACGGGATGCCCAACATCGCCTGCTCAGCGCCGGAAATCCTGATCGAGCACGTCGCCTCGGCGACCTCCACCATTCGCGTCGGCTCCGGCGGCATCATGCTGCCGAACCACGCGCCGCTGCGCGTGGCGGAGAACTTCCACACGCTCGCCGCGCTGCATCCCGATCGCATCGATCTGGGGGTGGGCCGCGCGCCCGGAACGGATCCGGCCACCTCGCGTGCGCTGCACCCGTTCGACGCGGAGCAGTTTCCGCAGCAGTTGCAGGAGCTGGTCATGCTGTCGCGCCGCGGGTTCCCTCCAGGGCATCCGTTCGCGACCGTGCGCGTTGTGCCGGAGGGTGTGCCGCTGCCGCCGATCTGGGTGCTCGCGTCAAGCGGAGCGACGGCCGCGGTTGCGGGTGCAATGGGGTTCGGCTACGGCTTCGCGCGACACTTCAGCCCCGCGCCGCCAGGCCCCGCGATCGCCGCCTACCGCGCGGCGTTCACGCCGTCGGATCAGTTCCCGGCTCCGCACGTCATCCTCGGCGTCGCAGTCGTCTGCGCTCCGACAGATGAAGAGGCGGACTATCTCGCCACGTCCAGCGATGTTGTCTGGGTGCGCCGGCACCGCGGCGACATGCGTCCGTTTCCGAGTCCTGAAGAGGCATCGACGTACGAGTTTCGACCGGAGGACCGTCCGCTCATCGAGGCAAACCGTCAGCGGCAGTTTGTCGGCAGCCCCGCGCGCGTCGCCGCGAACCTGCGCCAGATCGCCGCCGACACGAACGCCGACGAAGTGATGGTGACGACGATGATCTACGGCAAGGCTGAGCGGCTGCGCTCGTACGAGCTGCTGGCTCGCGCGTGGACGACCACGGACCAGTCCGTCAGCTCAACAAAGTGAGCAGCAGATAGATCACGATCGCGCCGCCGATACCGAAACCAAGGAGCCGTGCGAGCGCGTAAGAGCCAATGAGCTTCAACATGCCCACGAGTCAAGGCAACCACGATGCCAGCGTGGCTGCTGGGATGCCGTGACTGTGGCATCTCGCTTGCTCCATAGAAGGCAACTTCGCTCGGTTGCCATTCTGGCCGGCCGACAAACAATCTCACCAACCCGACGGGGGCACTTGTGTCCCCGATCGTCACGTACTGAGAAATGGCAGCGCCAACTCTGGTCGTTGGAATTCCGTCCAAGGACGCTGAGAGGAATCCGATGACTCTTCGTTGTGTCGTTGCGTGCCTGTTTCTCACCGCCGCGGTGCCCCTCATCGGACTACGTCTTACCGGCGACAACTGACAACGTCGACGGTAAACCACGAAGGGCACGAAGTCTGAACACGAAGCTCGCGAAGGATCGAAATGGAGTGGTTAATGTCGTGATCTCCCGGTCACGAGATGAGCCACGTCGCGAAGGAGTTCCATGACCCCGTCGATCCGATCACGAACCGCCCGAACTGCGAGGCGATCAGGAAGAGCCCGCCGGCGACAGTTGCCGGGTGCGGGCGACGTAGCGTGGCGAGGTCGTAGGCGAGGATCGCCAGGATAAAGGCGTCAGCCGGACCAAAGAAGCCGAGCGGGCCGTATGGTGCAAGGATCGGCCACCGGCCAAAGCCCGCGGGAATCAACTCCAGGGTCGCAATCAGCATCAGGCGCTTGTGCGCGGCAGGATTGCGGCGCCAATAGAGCGCGGCAGCGACGAGCGCAGGGAACACCACAACCGTCGCGAGCGGGATCGCGAGAAACACAATCGGCGGGACACCGGCAGGCGCGGCGCCGCGCCGGCCCAGATCGATCGACACCGGAATCGCGATGAGGGCCATGGCAGCGGCAAGCACGCCGCCGAAGGCGCCGATGCGCCGATGGATGTCCGTGCGCCGCGCGGCGACGAGCATCGGCTGCGCCATGAGCAGCACCATCCACGTCGTGAACATCAGGCCGTGCGCGTGAAAGAGCGGCGACAGTTCCGGGCTGCCGTAGATCCCCTTCAGGTAATAGGTCCGCGCGAAGCCGATGACGACGGCGGCGAACATCAATACCGGGAGAGTCGTGAAGAAGATCCGCTCCCGCCGCCACGTGGATGACATCCGCCGCGGGACGGCCGGCGCACTGACGGTGGTCGCTGTCGCCATACGAGCCGAGTCTAGCTCGAAGAGAGCGACGTGTTCTTCAAATATAGTGTTCTTCGATTTCTTCGTGCCTTCGTGGTTCCGGTCGTGATCTTGAAAGATCACCCAGCGACGTCAGCGATAGCAGGGGAGATCGAGCGGCTCGAAGGTGCCGGAAGGCGGGATCTCGCGGCTGACCAGGACGTCGTACTCCATCTTCGACCCGAAATTCGAACGCCGCACGTGCCGGTAATGCCGATCGACGTAGTCCCGCACGATCGGAAACGCCTCGCGGGTCGCCGGTTCTGATTCAACCGGGGAGATCGCGATCGGCACACGTTGACGCTCGAGCCGCTCCACCGTCAGCCGCTGATCGTCCACTGACGAATGCCACCTCGGATAGAAGTAGACCTGGCCGCCGGCAAACGGACGCTCGGCGTAGAAGTACAGGTCGGCTGCCCAGCCGACGACGAGCAGCCGATCGGACGGCGCGGTGCACGCCCTGACCCATTCACCGATGGCGCGCAGCCCGATGCTCCCGGTGTCCGCCCATCCATCGATCGGCGGCGAGGTCATCAGGTACTCGTTCGTCTTCTCGAACCGCTCCGTGACGCCAGCGGGTCCGGCCAGTACTCCCGTCGCCACGACTCGGTCGCCCATCTCTCCAAACACCGCGGCGCTCCAGAACGTGACGATCGCGATCGCGGCGGTCGCGGCGATGCGCGCGCGTGCGTGACGCCCTTCCTTTCGGGTCCAGACGCCGGCGACCCAGGCCCCGAGGACGGCCATCGGCGCGGCGACATCCGGCAGCCGGGTCTCAGGTGACTCGCGCACCAGTGACTGGCCGACGACGACGCAGAGGACGAGCAGCATGCCGACGATTGCGGTGTCGGCGGCCTGGCCGGTGGCGTCGCCCCGTCTCATCCGGCGGACGATCAACGTCAGCGCTGCGGCAGCTGGAAGCGCCAGCGTCGTGTAATAGAGCCAGGCGAGGGCGTTGTCGAAATTGATCACGCCAGGAGCGACCTGCATTCTCAGAACCGGCAGCGCTCGCTGGGCCCGCCGGAACACCGACTCGCGGAGCGCGAGCTCGTACTGTTCCCGATCGATCCCGTTCGTATCGTCCACGAGCGAATCGGCCACGAGCCTCTTGATGTTGTCCCTGCCCATGTTGGTGATCACGTACGACCAGGTCGTTTCCTGATCATGCAGCGGGTGGGAGAGGCCGAACTGGAGTTCCCGCTCCTCGCGCGCCTCGTCGCTGATCTCCGCCGTCCACCGGACGCTGATGCGCTGCTCCGATGGCGGGTCGATCTGAACGAGCGGCTTCGTCCAGTCGAAGCGAACGGGTGGCGCGTTGACGCGCAGCGTGGTGACTTCCTGTGCCTGCGACGACAGCCCCGACAGGTACGTCGGGATGCCCGCCACGGACTGAATGAACACCACGAACGGCAGGAGGAGCAGCGCCGTGACGCCGGCGTAGATGCCAGCCGCCGGCCTCAGAACGCGCCGGCCGGCCGCTGACCCTGGCCAGTGCAGCAGGGTCAGGAAGGCGATCACGGAGACGCCGATATAGGCGCCGTGGTCGTAGCGGAGCAGAAACGCCACGGCTGTGACGACGGCGAGCAGGGCGAGATTGGCCTTCGTGCGGCGGACCTGGTACAGCCACGCGCAGGCGACGGCAAGGACGAAGAGGAAGACCTTCGGATAGCTGTACAGGCGCGGGAAGGTTACGACCGACGTCGCTGCGGCCGCGGCGCCGATGATCCACGAGTGCGAGAGGCGCGTCGCCAGCGCGTAGACGAGCGCTGCGCCAAACGCCATGAAGAAGATCGTCAGTACCGCTTCGCCGAGCAGCGTGCCGCCGGAGAGCGACAGTGCGGCGGCGGACGCGTAGTACTGGAGAAAGAGGCCCGGATCGAAGAAGTCGCGGACCGGCAGTTCGCCGAGGAGTATCTGGCGTGCCCTCGAAAGGTGCACGAACTGATCGTTGGTGAAGCTGACCGTCAGCCAGCGGTAGGCGAAGGCGAGCGCAAACGTGACAAGCGCCCCTGCCCAGACAGAGGCCAGCGATGGCTGACGAAGCCGCGTTCCGTCGTCAACCGTACCCAAGCTCGTCACCAGCGGCACTGCCCAAGAGTACCAGCCTTGGCAAGTGCAGGTCCGTAAAACGGCGGACACTACTTTTGGTTTGATGACCTTACGACGACGCGTCGAGCCAGCGAGGCGATGGTCGTGACGAGTTCAGCCGGTTCGACCGGCTTGGCGAGATGGATCTGAAACCCGGCCTGCAGCGCCTTCATCCGATCTTCAGATCTGGCGTACGCGGTCAACGCGACGGCCGGGATTTCGCGGACACGGGGATTGGCGTGATGTCTCAGCTGCTCGATGAACGCGAATCCGTCCACCTGCGGCATCCCGAGATCGGCCACCACGACATCGGGTGTCTCGGTCACCAGCTTCTCCAGCGCTTCTTCCACCGTCCGGGCCGTCGTGACGCGTGCCCGCGCGTCCTCGAGCAGTTCGGCGGCCAGCGCCAGCGCATCGGGTTCGTCGTCAACCGCCAGCACATGAATGCCGTCGAGGCTCACTTCGGGGCTCGGTGGCGACGAGGATCGTGCGCGCGGGTGGACGCGGGGCAGCTCGTCCTGGAGTGAGTGGACGAGCATCACCGGGATCTTCACGCGAAACGTCGAACCATGGCCGAGCCCGGCGCTCGAGACCTCGATGGTGCCGCCGTGCAGCTCGGTCAGCTGCCGCGCGATCGACAATCCGAGCCCGAGGCCGCCGCGCTCCCGCGTGAAGCCGGCGTCCGCCTGCCGGAATCGCTCGAAGACGTGAGGAAGGAACTCCCGCGCGATACCGATCCCAGTGTCGCTCACTGTGAGCTCCAGGTGCGAGTTCACGCGCTCGAGCCGCACCTGCACCTTGCCGCCGCGGTTCGTGAACTTGATCGCGTTCGACAGCAGGTTCCACAGCACCTGCTGCAAGCGCTCAGGATCTCCGGAAATCGGCGAAGCCTCGGGATCGATCACCGTCTCGACGCGAACCCCCTTCGCGTCCGCCGCCGGCATGACCGCGTCGATCGCATTTCGCACGATGGCCGGTAGATCGACCCGCTGGACGTTGAGCCGGATCTTGCCGGAGACAATCCGCGAGATGTCGAGGACGTCCTCAACGATCTGGGTGAGCGACGTGGCGTTGCGCTCGATCGTCTCGATCGCCTTCCGCTTCCGGTCTTCGGCGATGACCCCGGAGCGGAGCATGCGCGTATAGCCCAGGATCGCGTTGAGCGGCGTTCGAAGCTCGTGCGACAGGCCCGCCAGGAAGTCGTCCTTGAGCCGGCTGGCCTCCTGCACATTCATGTACAGCTGCGCGTTTTCGAGCGCCACGGACGCCCACGCCGCGATGCCGACCGCGATGCGCTCGTCGTGCACGGTGAACTTCGCGGCCTCGGGATGGCCGAAGAACAGTCCCCCGATGACGACCTCGCCGCGGCCCTTGACCGGCACGGCGAGGTAGCTGCGAACCGGCAGATGACCCGGCGGCATGCCGTGATACGGCTCGTTGTGGCCGTATCGCGGGTCCTTCGTGATGTCGTCGCTGCGAACGACGCCTGTTCCCGTGAACGTCGGCTCGAAGACGCCGGTGTTGCGCGGCATCGGGAACTTCGAAAACGCTTCCCGCGGCACGCCGGAGATCGTGTAGAGCGTGTAGGCCTCGCCGTCCTCGTTCCGGACGTTGTAGAAGAACGCGCCGAACTTCGCGTTCGTCAGCTCGGTGGCGGCGTCCGTCACGGCTTGGACGACCTTGTCGCGGTCGAGATCCGAGGTGACAATCGCGCCGACGTTGTTCAGCGTCTCCGTGACGGTGGCGTTCTCCTGGAGCAGCCTGACCGTTTCCTGCCGCAGGCGCGCGAGTTGCAGCTGCGAGCTGACGCAGGCGAGCAGCTCGCGCGAGCTGAAGGGCTTCACGAGATACTCGTCGGCGCCTGCACGGAGCCCTTCAATGCGCGCCTCCTCGCCGGCTCGCGCGGAGAGCAGCACCATTGGAATCGATCGCATCTGCTGATCGCCGCGGACCGCTGACAGCAGGCCAAATCCATCCAGCTCCGGCATCATGACGTCGCTCAGAACCAGATCGGGCGGATTCGTCTCGATGCGTTCCAGCGCCGAGCGGCCGTCTGCCACCGCGTCCACCTGGTACTGCTGGCCAAGGATGCGGGTGAGGTAGTTCCGCATGTCGGCGTTGTCGTCGGCGATCAGCAGGCGCGCCCGTCCATCGGGAGCGCCGGTCGCGCTCGCTGACGCCGGATGGGATTCGGCAGACGACGCGGCCTCGCCTGCGTCCTCTGGAAGCCATCGAAGCGCTTCTTCCACATACGGAGTGGCGCCGATGGCGCTCGTTGCCAGTTGACGCGGCGCTGAGATGCGTTCGGGCGGCAGGTGGGTGGTGCCGGTGCGGATGCTGACGGTAAACGTGGTACCGCGACCCGCTTCACTGGCCACGGTGACGGTGCCCCCGTGCAGGCGGGCAAGCTCCTGCACGAGCGCGAGGCCGATGCCGGTGCCTTCGTGCGTCCGCGCCCTCGCGTGTTTGATGCGGTGGAATCTCTCGAAGACCCGGTCGAGGTCCTCTTTGGCGATGCCGACGCCGGTGTCGGACACGAGCAGCTCGACGTGATCCTCCTTCCATCGCAGCTCGACCCGTATCTCACCCTCGAAGGTGAACTTGAAGGCGTTCGAGAGGAGATTGAGGACGACTTTCTCCCACATCTCTCGATCCACGTACACGGCATGCGGCAGGGGCGGGCAATCCACGACCAGCCTGAGGCCGGCTTTTTCGATGGCCGACCGGAAGGTGCTCGCGAGGTCACAGGTGAGCACCACCAGGTCGGTCGGCTCATAGCTCGCGTCGATCCGGCCCGCTTCAATCCTGGAGAAATCCAAGAGGTTATTCACGAGCCGCAACAGCCGCAGCGCATTCCGGTGGGCCGTCTCGATGCGCTCCCTGTGAGCCGGCAGAGTCGCCGGGTCGGCAAGTTCCTCCTCCAGCGGACCGACGAGCAGGGTGAGCGGCGTGCGGAATTCGTGGCTGACATTGCTGAAGAACGTCGTCTTGGCGCGATCGATAGCGGCCAGCGCTTCCGCACGCTGCCGTTCCGCTTGATAGGCGCGTGCGTTGGTCAGCGCGATCGAGAACTGATCCGCCACCAGCTCGAGGAAGCTGAGGTAGCCCTCGTCAAATGGCCGCCGCGGATTGATTCCGACGACGAGCCGCGCCGGACGGCTGTCCGTGGCCGAGTCGATGGAGATGGTCTTGACGAGATCGGGCCTGGCCGTGACCAGCGACTGCTCGGCGCCCGGCGTGGCCGCCTGCAGCTCATCGGCGAGATACGCCAGCGCGAACGCGACGTCCTCCTTCGCCGCCAGTGCTTCCATGGCCAGAACACATGCGTCGCGCTCGGTTCTGGCCGCGGCGTTCTGCGCGGCAAGATCCCGAAGCAGTCCAAGGCGCCGGGTGCCAACGACGCGCTCCGTTGTTTCCGTGACGATGCAGAAGGCGCCGCCGACGTCGCCCGACTCGACGCGTACCGGGTCGTACGACACGTCGAAATAGGTCTCTTCGAGGAATCCGTACCGTTCGAGCTGGAACAGCATGTCGCGCGCATGGAACGCCTCGCCCGTCTGCACGACGCCCAGGAGCAATGGATGCAGCTGGCTCTCCCAGATTTCGCTCCACGCCTGCTGTCCCGGCAGTCCGAGCACGTGGGGATGCTTCGCGCCGAAGACGGGACGATACGCGTCGTTGTAGAGGACGGTGAATTCGGGTCCCCAGAAGAGGATGATCTGCGCCTTCGAGGGCAGGAGCATCCCGACCGTGCTGCGGAGGCTCTGTGGCCACGTGTCGGGCGCGCCCAGCGAACTGTCGGACCAGTCCATCTCGCGCATGCGAGCGCCCATTTCGCCGCCGCCGGCCAGGAATGTGAGGTGCGCGGAATCGACCCTTGGCGCCACGTCTTCCTTTCATGATTCACGCAGAGCTTCGATGGAGCAAGCTCTGCCATGTTCGCGACACCGATCGCGCACGACTGCACCGCGCACCGATCGCGCGATCACGAACCGCGGAGAGCGCCGCGCGCCGCTTCGGCCTTCCACCACTCGTAGCTTCCGCCTCAGCGCTGCGCCGGTTTTTGCACCGAGGTCGGCCTCTACGAGAGTTGGCAGTTGGTAGGGGCCGGCCTTCAGGTCGGCCCTACGAGAAGGAGGGTGTATGACCGACACGATTCGTCCGTTCCGCGTCAACGTTCCGGAGGCGGAACTGACCGAATTGCGCAGGCGCATCGAGGCCACGCGGTGGCCCGAGAAGGAAACGGTTCCCGATCAGTCGCAGGGCACGCAGCTGGCGACGGCCAGGGCGCTTGCGCAGTACTGGGCGACGAAGTACGACTGGCGCCGGTGCGAGGCGCAGCTGAACGCCCGGCCGAACTTCATCACTGAGATCGACGGACTCGACATCCACTTCATCCACGCCCGCTCGAAGCACGAGAACGCGCTGCCGGTCATCGTCACCCATGGCTGGCCGGGATCGATCGTCGAGCAGCTGAAGATCATCGATCCGCTGATCAATCCGACGGCACACGGCGGAAGCGCGTCGGACGCGTTCCACGTCGTGATTCCGTCGATGCCCGGCTACGGGTTCTCCGGCAAGCCGGCCACGACCGGGTGGGGGCCCGAACGCATCGCACGCGCGTGGCACCAGCTGATGACGCGCCTCGGTTACAAGAATTACGTGGCGCAGGGCGGCGACTGGGGCGCGGTTGTCGTGGATCTCATGGGCGTACAGGCGCCTTCGGGATTGCTCGCTATCCACACCAACATGCCGGGCGTCGTTCCGCCCGAGATCGACAGGCTATTCCGATCGGATGTCATCGGGGCGGTCAACGCACTCGGCTCACTGCCGGCTGATCTCTCGGCCGAAGAGCGGCGGGCGTGCGAGCAGCTCGACTTCGTCTGGAAACACGTCGCCTACGCCTTCCAGATGGGGTCACGCCCGCAGTCGCTGACCGGGCTTGCCGACTCTCCGGTCGGCGTGGCGGCCTTCCTGCTCGACCACGACGCGAAGAGCCTCGAGTTGATCTCCCGGGCATTCGCCGGGCACCCCGAGGGCCTGACGCAGGACGACGTGCTCGACAACATCACGCTCTTCTGGCTGACGAACACATTCGTTTCGGCGGGTCGTCTCTACGCGGAGAACAGGTTCTCGTTCTTCGACGTCAAGGGCGTGAAGATCCCGGCCGCGGTGAGCGTGTTTCCCGATGAGCTCTATGAGGCGCCGCGGAGTTGGGCCGAGAAGGCCTATCCGAAGCTGATCCACTACAACCGGCTTCCGAAGGGCGGGCATTTCGCGGCGTGGGAACAGCCGGCGCTGCTCGTGTCAGAGCTGCGCACCGCGTTCAAATCGCTGCGGGCACGCCCGGAGAAGCAGGAACCAGCTCTCGCAGGCGCGCGGTAGCCGCTATTTCCTCGTCCCGGCGCTCGCGGCCATGCGGAGTGCGTCCATCAGCGCCTCCGCATCCCACGAGCCGTCGTGACGGATGCCGTTGATGAAGAACGTCGGCGTCCCGTTCACGCCGCTCCTGACGCCGCTCGAGAAATCCGCGCGGACACGTGGGGCGTGTGTGTGCGATGTGAGCTCGCGATCGAAACGTTCGACGTCGAGCCCCAGCTGCGAGGCGTAGTCGATCAGGTGACGGTCGCTCAGCCGCCGCTGGTGCTCGAAGATGTAATCGTGCATCTCCCAGAATCGGCCCTGCGCGTCGGCGGCTTCCGCGGCCTCGGCGGCGTGCTGCGCGTGCGGATGCAGCTCCCGCAGCGGGAAGTTCCTGAACACGAATCGGAGCTTCTCGCCGAGCTGCTCCTGAGCGTATTTGACGATCGGGTACGCACGCCCGCAGTACGGGCACTCGTAGTCGCCGTACTCCACCAGCGTCAGCGGCGCATCCGCCGGACCCTGCGCGTGATCGCGCTCGGACACGGGAGGTGTCAGCGTTGTCGCGTCCTCGTTACTCTGCATGACCAGCCTCCCTGTCGTGTCCGGCTTCACGCGGACCGGGCGCTAAAGATTCGAGCGCGCGCAGGATGCCGTCGCCGCCCGGGTTGATGCCGACGGGGGAGATGTAGCTCCAGCGGACGATGCCCTCGCCGTCGAGCACGAAGAGGGCGCGCTCGCTCGTGCCGTCGTTCGCGCGATACACGCTGTAGCGGCGGGCGACGTCGCCCTTGGGCTCGAAGTCGGCGAGCAGCGGGAATCGCAGGTGACGGTCCTGTGAAAACGCCAGGTGGCTCCAGACCCCGTCCACCGAGATCCCGAGCAGCTCGGCGTCGTAGCGGCCGAACTCGTCGAGCATCTCGTTGTAGAGCGCCATCTGATCACCACAGACGGGACTCCAGTCGGCAGGGTAGAACGCGAGAATCACCGGCCTTCCTCTGAACTCGCTCAGGGACACCGACTGATCGGGCGTCGTGTGCAATGTAAAGTCAGGTGCCAGCGTTCCTACGAGGGGACCCGCTGTCATTTTTGCCATGCTGCGCTCCTGATCGCCTGTCGTCGGGCACGGCTTCAGCGGTGCCACTCCTTGAACGCTTGCATTCACGCTGCCAGAGCGAAGCTACAGGGATCCTTCTCAATCGCCGAAGGTGTACCTGCACCGTGTCGTTCCTCACTCCAGTCGTTGGCCGGAATCCACGCGCCACGCTGTTGCGCGCGTCGATCATGATCTGCACGGCCGTGCTCGTCTTCGGCTGGATGCTCGTGCCGCTTCGCCTCTCCGGCATCAGCATGCTGCCAACCTACCAGGACGGCGCGCTCAACTTCGCCAACCGCACTGCCTACTGGATCAGCGAACCGGCCCGCGGCGACGTCGTCGCCATCCGCATGGCCGGGCCGCATGCCTTCTACGTCAAGCGGATCATCGGGATGCCGGGCGAACGGATCGAGATCGTGGCCGGAGCAGTCACCGTCAACGACGAGGTTCTGCTGGAGTCCACCGTTACACGCCGCGCACCCTGGACGCTTGCGCCTGTCACGCTCGCGCCCGGCGAATACTTCGTCGTCGGCGACAACCGCTCGATGAAGATCGAGAACCACGATCTCGGGCGAGTGAGCCGCCGTCGCATCGTCGGAAAGCTGCTGTTCTGATGCGGACGCCGCTGCTCGTCGTCATGCTGGCGATGTCCTTCGCGTGTGGGGGAGGCGAGGAAGGCGCGATCAGGAAGCGGATCGAGACGATTGCCGAGACGCTCAGCGTGCCGGCCAACGAAGGAGAGCTCGGGCGAGTCGCACGCATCGCAGCACTGCGCAATGTGTTCGCGACTGACGTGGTCGTGTCAACCGGAGGGTCGGGTCGTCCCGGCGCTCAGATCCCGGCGGAGATCGTCGGCCGCGACGCGATGCTCGGCCTCGTCGGACGCTGGGCACCGCCGTCTGGTGGGGTCGAGGTCGAGTTCGTGGATGTGCAGGTCACGCTCGATGCGGGCGGCACCACGGCGCAGGTCTACGGCACGGCGAAGGCGACGTCAGGCACTGACGAGCGGCCGGTCGTCGATGCGCGCGAGCTGACCGTCGGGTTCGCGAAGATCGATGGGGATTGGGTGATTACGTCGGTCCGGCCCGAGGAGACGTTGAGCCGGTAGCCTTAGCGTGTCGTGGTGCTGGTCGGTGCCGCGTTGCGGATCGCGGAGATTCGCCAGCCTGACGCCACTCGCTGGACGACGATCGTCGTCCACAACGGCCGCGCGTCGTTTCCAGTCAGGTACTCGCCATCGACGATGGCGACATCCGGCGTGATGAAGCGGACAGCGGCGATGTTGATGGTCCTTCTGCCAGGATTGCTCGCCGACGTCGCGAGCAT
>DATLLQ010000219.1:0-5775 GCA_035537775.1 Vicinamibacterales bacterium
CGCGCCGGCGCCAACGTAGCGCTCGCCAACAACTACGGCGCCACGCCGATGAGCCTGGCCGCCGAAGTTGGCAACACCGACATGCTGAAGGTGCTGCTCGAGGCTGGCGCGAACGTCGAATCACCGAATGCCGACGGACAGACCGCTCTTCTCGCAGTTGCGAGAACCGGCAACGTCGAAGCTGCGAAGCTGTTGCTCGACCACGGCGCCGCCGTCGATGCGAAGGAGCAGTTCGGAGGACAGACTCCGCTGATGTGGGCATCGGCGCGCCGGCATCCGGAGATGATGCAGTTGCTCGCCACCAGGGGCGCCGACGTCGACGCGCGCTCGATCGATCGCAACTACCAGCGTCATGTGACGGCCGAGGGGCGTCCCAAGAACCTCGACAGCGGTGGACTCACGCCCCTGCTCTATGCCGCGCGTGAGAACTGCGCGGCTTGCGTGGACGTGCTGCTCAAGAACAGGGTGGATATCGACCTGCCGGATCCCGATGGGGTCTCGCCACTGCTCCTGGCGATCATGAACGCCAACTGGGATCTGACGAAGCAGTTGGTCCTGGCTGGCGCCGATGTCAACCAGTGGAACATCTTCGGAGAAGCGCCGCTCGGCACGGCAATCGATCTGCGCACCCGCATCGACGGCGGACGCGCGTCGATCGATGCGCCGAACGCGACGAGCGGTCTGGCAATCGTGAAGCTGCTCCTCGAGCGCGGCGCCGATCCGAATATGCAGTTGTTCTTCAAGCCGGCGAACGCGCGAGGCGCGATCCAGACGCGGGGCGCTACGCCGCTCATTCGCGCGGCTGTGAACGGTGATTCCGAGGTCGTGAAGCTTCTCCTGGAGCATGGCGCCGACGCCACGGTTTACTCGGCAGATCGGCAGACGCCGATTCACGCCGTGCTCGCGGGTCGCGCTCCAGAACCACAGGCTCTTGAACTGATTCGGGCGCTGCAGAAGGCTGGCACGGACGTCAACGTCGTCGCGCTGATCAATCATCCCGAGGAAATCCGCGGCGGCACCGCGCTGCACTACGCCGTACGCAAGCGCTACAAGACGGTCATCAAAGAGCTCGCGTCGTTCGGCATCGACATGAACGCGGTCGATCAGGACGGCCTCACCGCGCTCGACTACACGCAGTCGCGCGGCTTCATGCCGTTCATGGCGTTGCAGACTCCGCTCTACAAGGAGGAGGCGCAGCTCCTCCGCGATCTGGGCGCAACGAAGCTGATGGCGAAGAGTCCCGTGTGGCCGGTGCTCGGACCACCGCAGGGAGTCTGGGCAGACATCTGGCCGCTTGGCGAATCAACGGTTCACGAGCCGGTTTACAGACCCACGATCGACAGTGCACCGTAGGCGCTTTCTCCAGGCCGGCGCAGCCGCGTTCGGCGGCGCACTGCTTCCCGCGTCTTTCGCGACCGCGCAGGCGCGCATATCTACGATCGACCTCGGCGGCGCGACGCTGTTTCAAGGTGCGGGCTGCAACGTCATTGCGATGCCCGGTCCCGACGGCGCGCTCATGATCGACGCCGGCCTGGCGGCGAATGCCGATGCGCTGCTTACCGTAATCAAGAAGGCAACGGGCGCCACTCGTATCAACACGCTGATCAACACGCACTGGCATCCCGAGCAGACCGGCGCCAACGAAGCGGTTGGCAAGAGTGGCGGCGTCATCGTCGCGCATGAAAAGACCAAGACGCTGGTGAGCAGCACCGTCTACTCGGCCATAGGTTTCACTGACCGCGTTCGCCCGCTGCCTCAGGCTGCGCGACCGACGAAGATCGTGCGCGGCGATGGCTCGATTGAATTCGGAGGCCTGCAGATCGACTACGGCTACATGCCCGCTGCGCATACCGACGGCGATCTCTTCGTGCACTTCCCGAAGTTGAATCTGCTGGTGGTTGGCGGAGTCGTGTCCGTGGAGGAATGGCCGCTGCTCGACTACAAGAACGGCGCGTGGCTCGGTGGCCGCGTCCGCGCGCTCGAACGGCTCGCAACGCTCGTCAAGCCCGACACACGCGTCGTGCCCGCGAATGGCCGCATGATGAGCGGCAAGGACATCGTGCGCCACCGCGACATCTATCAGAAGCTGTTCATGACGATGATCGGCTATCTGAACATGGGGCTCGGTCCCGAAGACGCGGTGCAGCGGAACCCGCTCAAGGAATACGAGCCCGAATTCGGCGACGCGTCCGCCTTCACCTACGGCGCTCTGCGCAGCATGATGATCGCCTACGTGCCTGATTGAGAGTCGGACGTCGGTTTCAGCCTCGGTGCTGCGGGCGTCGGGATCACTGAAGGCCAGGGCGGGAATGCCTGGACGATCAGCCGGGGCTCAACGGCATGGTGTAGCAGACAGCGTCGCCGTCGAGGACGAGCGTCCCGTCGTCTCGGATCACGCTTGTCTTGAGCTTCGTGATCGGCTTGTCCCGCCGCACTTCCAGCACCTCGGCGCGGCCCGTGATCGTATCGCCGGGGCGAACCGGCGCCTTGAAACTCCAGTTCACCTGAAGGAACACGGTTCCCGGTCCAGGGAGGTCCTCGGCTACGACGGCGTTGAGAATCGCGCTCGTCACGCCCCCCTGCACGACGATCTCGCCGAACCGGCTCGCTTTCGCCGCTGCCTCGTCGTAGTGGAGCGGGTTCCTGTCTCCGCTGATCTCGGTGAATCGCTCTATATCCTTGGGGTCCACCTTGCGCGAGCGCTCCGCCACTTGCCCGACGCTCGGAACTCCGCGAGGCCAGACCTTGTCCACACCGCTGCTCATACGCCTCCGATCGGGCAATCTCCGCTGTCGTTCAGTCCTGTACATCTTAATGTCGTCACGAGTCGGGTCTCTCGCCCACCCCGCGTCGATCGTCGAGCAATCGCACCCCTTTGGTAGTAACCTGAGCCACGATATGGGCCGGAGACTCTCCACGGCAGGCGTGCGGGCCGCGTGACGGCCCGTTTCGCCTCATCGGCCGATTTCGACGCCGTCATCGTCGGAGCCCGGTGCGCCGGCGCCGCTACCGCCATGCTTCTTGCCAGACGGGGCCTTCGTGTGCTGGTCGTCGACCGGGCGCACTACGGAACCGATACGCTGTCGACGCATGCGCTCATGCGAGCGGGTGTCCTGCAGCTGCATCGGTGGGGCGTTCTCGACGACATCAAGTCGGCCGGCACGCCAGCCGTTCGATTGACGTCGTTTCACTACGGCGACGAGATCGTGGACGTGCCCATCAAGCCTCAGAACGGCGTCGAGGGTCTCTACGCGCCCCGGCGAACGGTCATCGACCCGCTCCTGGTCGACCACGCTCGACGGGCCGGTGCCGAGGTCGAATTCTCAACGCAGCTCGTTGACCTCGTTCGCACCGGTGACGGGCGCGTGTGCGGCGTACGCGTGAGACGTGGCGACGGCAGTGAAGTTCAAATCACCGCCGATCTCGTGATCGGCGCCGACGGCGTACGCTCGACAGTCGCTCGTCTCGCCGGCGCGGAACACTACCGGACCGGTCGTCATGCCACGGGCGTCATCTTCAGTTACTGGTCCGGCACGGGGTTCGATGGATACCACTGGTACTACCGCCCGGGCGTGAGCGCCGGTGTGATCCCGACCAACGAGGGGCTCGCATGTATCTTCGTCTCCATTCCGCAAGGCCGTTTCCATGAGGCGCTCCGCGTCGGGACCGGCGATGCGCACCGCCAGTTGTTGCGTGAATGCGGGCCGGATCTGGCAGACGTCGTGGAAGGCGCGAGTCGGGTCGAGAAATACCGGGGGTTCGGGGGAGAGGTGGGATACTTCCGCCAATCGACGGGCCCTGGCTGGGCTCTGGTTGGCGACGCGGGGTATTTCAAGGATCCGCTGACGGCACACGGCATCACCGACGCGCTGATCGATGCCGAGCTGCTCGCGAAAGCGGCGGCCGCGGGCGAAGAGAGCGCGCTCGCCGGCTATCAGATCGCCCGCGACAAGCGATCGGGGCTTTTCGACGTGACAGACGCCGTGGCCTCCTTCGACTGGGACCTGCCCAAAGTCCAGCAGCTGCATCGGGCGCTCAGCGAGGAACTGAAGAAAGAAACGGTCGAGGTCGACCTACTCGGCCACGCCCGCGAGCAGGCAGAGTCCGATTCCGGCGCCTCACTCGCGTGAACGACGAGCGCCCTTACTCAAGTCCCCGGCCACTCGGTCGTAGACAGATATGTGACGAGGTGATCGACGAGCTCGCGCGCGTCGTCCTCGGCACCGTGGATGAAGCTCGATTTCCGACGTCTGAGCACTGGTAGCCCCAAGACGTAAAGTCCCGGCGCGTCGACGACGCCCCCGTCGTGCCGAAGGTATCCTTTGTGATCGACAACTGGCACGTCGAGCCAGCTGTAGTCCGGGCGAAACCCCGTCGCCCAGATGATTGAGCGGATCTCTCCCTTCCGCAGGTCGAGATTCAGTCGTGACGAGCTCGGTGCGCGTGTTGGTTCAAGGCGTTCCGGCAAATCGACGTCGCCGTCCCGGCCGTTGACTCGAGCCCAGTCGTCGAACGTGGTCAGCAATCGGTTCATCTTGAGGTCCGCCAGCGCGAACTGGTTCCGCAGCCCACCCGAAAACAATGCCTGTCCGTCGCGGACCGCAGAAAGCCGCCCGACGAGCTCGACGCCGACGGCGGTCAGGGAGTTGAGATCCAACGTCCTACGCTCTGGCGTGCCGACGAGCTGCGGCGAGGGGAGTCGTCGCGCGCGGATCAGATCGTCGACTTCGTCGTACCGCTGGTTCCACACACCGGAGGCATCCATCCACCAGAGTACGTCGCGACCTCGATAGGTCCTCGGCAGGCGCACGTGCTCGCCGACCGAAAGGACGACGGCTCGGCCCGACCGGGCTATCTCGTCGGCGAGCTGCACGCCGGTCGCCGACGCTCCCACGACCAGCACGCCGCCGTCGGGCAGATGGCCCGGATTGCAGTAATCGAACGGCGTCACGGACTGGACGTTTGGCGGCAGTGCCCGCGCCAGCGACGGCACGCTCGGGACGTTGCAGGCGCCGCTCGCCAGCACCACGGCGCGGCACTGCAGCACGCCCGTATTCGTCGTGACGGTGTACCCGACGTCTGTACGTGTGACAGAGGTGACGGTGGTGTGCGTGCGCACGGGAGCGGCGATCACCACCGCGTAGCGCGAGATGAACTCCACTACTTCGCGCATGGTCATGTAGCCGTCCGGATCACGGCCTTCGTAGTGATACCCGGGCAGTCGGCTCTGCCAGTTGGGCGTCAGCAGACGAAGAGACTCCCAGCGCTCCCGGCGCCAGGAATTCGCCGCCTCTCCGCGCTCGAGCACGACGTGGTCGATGGAGCGAGCAGTGAGACATCGGCTCGCCGCAAGACCCGCATGCCCGGCCCCGATGACGACCGTGGTGATCTGCTCGATGGTGATGCTCGCTTCAGGTGCGCGCGCCTAAGCGGGCGAGCTAGGCTACCTCGACGGTCACGTTCACGGGATTGGTGATGACGTCGTACACCGCGGAGCGCTTCTGCGACTGCGCGACGATGGCCTCGATCTCTTCCTTCGATGCGTCTGCGTCGATTTTGAACGTCACCTTGACATCGTCGTAACCGTTCCGCACGTCGCTGTCGATGCCCAGGATGCCGCGGATATCCATTCGACCTTCGAGGTTGGATTCCACCGAACGCAGCTGGATGCCGCGATTCTGCGCGACCGCGGCGACGCCGGCGGTGAGGCAGCTCGCGAGGCCGACGAGAACGTACTCGATCGGAGTGATGGCGTGATCTTCCGAGGCGAACACT
>DATLLQ010000220.1:0-3349 GCA_035537775.1 Vicinamibacterales bacterium
GTCGGCCCACTCCATGGTGTCGTCATGGCCATCAAAGACCAGTACGACACCTTCGACATGCGCACGACGTCTGGCGCCGACGCGCAATACGCAAACGATCGTCCGCCCGACGATGCGACGTTCGTTCGGCGATTGCGTGACGCGGGCGCGATCATCCTGGCGAAGGCGAACCTGGCGGAGTACGCCGTGGACGGTGCGCGCAGCTCGTTCGGCGGTACCTTCTGTAACCCGTACGACACCGAGCGCGAGCCCGGCATGTCGAGCGCGGGCTCGGCCAGCTCGGTTGCCGCCAATCTCGTAACCTGTGCGATCGGCGAGGAGACGGTGGTGTCGATCCGATGGCCGGCGGCGGTGAACAGCCTCGTCGGACTGGCGCCGACGCAGGAGCTGGTCAGCCGCGACGGCATGATGGGCGCCGGACTGAACATGCGTACGGGCCCGATCTGCCGCAGCGTGGCCGACGCCGCGAAGATCCTGGACGTCATCGCTGGTTACGACCCGAAGGACGACATGACCGTGCTGAGCGTGGGCCGGCGCCCGTCGCGTCCGTATGCCAGCTTCGCCACGGCCGAGCGGCTCGATGGACTTCGCATCGGTGTCGTCCGCGAGTATCTGAACAAGACGCTGTTCAGCAAAGCCGACGAGCAGAGCATCGATCTCGTCGAGCGCGCCATCGCCGATCTCCGCAAGCTCGGTGCGACCGTCATCGATCCCGGTCCTGCAGGCTCCCTGTTCCAGACGTGCGTCGCGAAATCGGCGCCGCGACTGCTGAACGCCTCCTTCACGCGCCAGTTTCGTGAGGTATTTCCATTCGACGATGCGGGACAGCCCTCGGGAGACCACGTCGCGACGCTGCTCGAGCTCGCAGCGGATCCGTCGCGCGTACCCGAGGGCCTTTCGCTGCGCAGCCTCGGCGGTTTCGGCGCGCCAGGAGAAGACCGCTTCATGATGAACAACTACCTGCGCGAACGCGGCGACGCCAACATCAAGAGCAACGCCGATCTCGCGGCCAAGGCGACGTTCTATTCCGATCCGAACTTCCCCGATCGCAGACAGCCACGCCTCAACGCGGAGCGCGCGCAGGTGCTCGACACCTCGACGCGCGTGCAGACGCGCTACGCGATGCAGATCGTGTTGTTGGAGTGCATGCAGGAGCAGCGTCTGGATGCGCTGGTCGCGCCGACTGCAACCGTTCCACCGCGCAAGCTGACGTCACCGCGCGAGCCGGCGGTCAACGGGCGATCGCCGGTCGGCTGGTCGATGCTGGGGCAACAGGGCTTTCCTGTCATCACTGTGCCGGCCGGATTTACGACTGAGATCTGGGATCGCGTGCGCGAAGGTGATGGCACGCGCCTGGTCGGTCCAATCGCCGCCAGGCTTCCAGTCGGCGTCGATTTCGTCGGGCGTCCGTTCGACGAAGCGATGCTGTTTCGCATCGCGTCTGCGTACGAGGCCGCAACGAAGCACCGTACGCCGCCGCGCGGCTTCGGACCGGTGGAGGGAGAGCCGTAGTGTTCCCCGGGATCCGGGATCCGGGATTCGGGGTTCGGGGTTCGGGGTTCGGGACTCGAGATTCGTTCGTGTCGCAAGGCATGACAACTAATCTTAGCTAAGCTAAACTAAGTTCACTATGCAGACCGTCAACGTTCACGAAGCCAAGACGCATCTGTCGCGGCTGCTCGAACGCGTCGAGGCTGGCGAAGAAATCGTCCTGGCGCGGAACGGCAAGGCGGTGGCGCGGCTCGTGCCGGTCGGGCGCCACGTCCGTCGCCCGGGGAGCATGAAGGGACGGATCCGAATCCGTCGTGACTTCGATGCCGCGCTGCCGGCGGGCATGGCCAAGACCTTCCGCGGCGAGCGCGAGTGAGGCTGCTCCTCGACACGCATGTGCTCCTGTGGTGGCTTGCCGACGATCGACGCCTCAAGGCGCTCGAACGTCGCGCGATCGCCGACCGTGACGCACTTGTCTACGTCAGCGCCGTCACGGTGTGGGAGATTGCGATCAAGAGAAATCTGGGCCGCCTTGATCTGGACGTTGAGTTACTCGAACAGGAACTGCTGTCCGGCGGAATGATCGAACTTCCGATGAAATGGCGGCACGCGAAGGTCACGGCCGCTCTACCGCATCACCACGAGGATCCGTTCGACCGCATGCTCGTGGCGCAGGCACAAACCGAAGGACTCACACTTGTGAGCTACGACAAGGGCTTCAAGGACTACGACGTCGCTCTGCTTCCAGCCTGATTCTTCGTGTCCTTCGCGCTCTTCGTGTTCTACGACTTACAGGGCTTCGGCGCCCACTTCGCGCCGTCGGCTTCCTTCTTGAAGTGCGTGCTGGTCACGAAGTCCGTATTCAGGTACTTCGGATCGGAGACGATCGTCGTCACCACGAACCACTCTTCTTTGTTCGGAGCCGGGAAGCGATCGTAGTACTCGGTCAGCGTCGCGTTCTCGCTGTAGGGGACGCCGTTCTTCCGCAACCATCCCCCGCTCATCATCGTCGTCGTGATCTTCAGATTGCCACGGCGGGGACCGGCTGGTGCGCCGCGTCCGCCAGCGCCGGCGATCTCCCATTCGGCGGCCGAGTAACCTTGCAGCGATCGCTGCGCCGGCGGCTGCGGAGTGCCGAACACGAAACGACGGGTCTGCACGCCCGAGTCGGTTTCAACCTTCAGCGTCTGAGGGTTCTCCCACGTGATGTGCACGCGGGTCGGCTCCCGCATCACGCCTGCGGCGCCATAGGCGAGGCACGAGCCGTCAGTGGCGGGGTCCCACGCGTTGGCAACTTTCGTCCCTTCCGGATTGAGCGGCACACTGGCGAAGTCGCCCTTGGGTGGCGTCACCATCCGCCAGCGCCAATCTTCGGTCACGACCGAGACCCAGTAACCGGTGAGGTCGATCGGCGCCCCATCCTGCGGTGTCGGCGGCGGAGCCGGCGGTCCCCCGGCGCGGCCACCCTGCTGTGCCGACAGCACAATTGCGGACCCGACGAGCACCGCCGCCATCACAACCACCTGAATGTGTCTGGTCACTGAAGGTTCTCCCTGGCTCTACTTCTTCAGACTGCGATACGCGGCTTCGACGAAGCCGTCGGCCGTGGCCGCTCCACGCGCGGCGCCGTAACGTCCTTCGTAGTCGCGAACGAGGCGTGCCGCCTTCACCTGCTCGAGCGTCATGCCCTTGTCGATGGCGTTCTGAACGCGATCGCGAATGATCGTCATCATGTCGCGATACTCCACCACGTCGGCCTCGTCGGTCAGCCGTCCGTGTCCGGGGATCACGTAGGTACCGCCTTCCTGCTTGTCTTCGGGCACGGTGATGTCGAGGATTTGATTGAGCGACTTCACGA
>DATLLQ010000221.1:0-6806 GCA_035537775.1 Vicinamibacterales bacterium
GTGATGAACGAGCCGCTGCTCGCCGAGATGATCGACCGAAGCGACGTGGTCTTCCATCTGGCGGCCGCCGTCGGCGTCAAGCTGATCGTCGAGCAACCTGTGCACACGCTCGAGACGAACGTGCACGGCACCGAGGTGGTGCTCAAGCACGCGAACAAGAAGAAGAAGCTTGTCTTCATCGCGTCGACGTCCGAGGTGTACGGCAAGAGCGCCGACGTGCCATTCCGGGAAGCGGCGGACCTCGTGCTCGGGCCGACGGCCAAGCACCGGTGGGCCTACGCCTGCAGCAAGCTGATTGACGAGTTCCTCGCCCTCGCCTACTGGAAAGAGAAAAGACTGCCGGTCGTGATCGTGCGTCTATTCAATACGGTGGGTCCGAGGCAGACGGGGCAGTACGGGATGGTGCTCCCGACCTTCGTGCGGCAGGCGTTGACGGGGCAGCCGATCACGGTATTCGGCGACGGCACTCAGTCGCGCAGCTTTACATATGTCGGCGACGTCGTGGACGCGCTGGCCCGTCTGGCCATGGAGCCGCGGGCGGTGGGCGACGTGTTCAACATCGGCAGCACGAGCGAGATGACTATCGGCAACCTGGCCGTACGCGTCAAGGAGATGACGAACAGCGGATCAGCTATCCGTTACGTTCCCTACGACGAGGCCTACGAGGCCGGTTTCGAGGACATGCCGCGCCGGGTGCCCGATATTTCGAAGATCCACAGTCTCATCGGTTTCACGCCGAAAATGGGGATGGACGACATCATCCGTTCCGTCGTCGAGCACATGCGCCAGGGTGAGAAAACCGCGGAACGGCCCGTATACTGATTCGAAGGAATTCATCATGCGCTTTCACACCGCGATTGCATGCGCCGCGATACTGCTGGGCTGTGCGGCTTCGTCGTCCGCGCAGACCGTCAGTCTCCAGTTCAACAACGGCCGGGTGACGCTGAACGCGCAGAATGCGTCGATCCGAACGATCCTCGCTGAGTGGGCCCGCGTCGGCGGCACGCGCATGGTGAACCATGAGCGCGTCAACGGCGCGCCGGTGACCCTCGAACTGACCGACGTTCCCGAACGACAGGCGCTCGAGGTCCTCCTGCGCACTGCTGCGGGATATATCGCCACGGCGCGTACTGGAGAAGGCGGCGCATCGACACTGTCTGGCGTGGTCATCCTTGCGACGAGCAGCGCGCCGCGGAACCAGGGTCCGGTGACCTTCAACAACACCACCGTCCTTCTGCCAGCGCCAACCGTGAACGAGGAGCAGCAGAACGAGGCGAACAGTCGCACCGTGTCGGTCACTCCATTCCCCCCAACCCCGGGAACAGGGACAGCCCCCGTCGTCGTGCGCGTGGGGGCGGGAGCCACCACGTTCGGAACGACCACCGACACCTCGGCGCAGGCAACGCAGTCACCGTCGCAGCAGCGGCCGGCGACCACGACAACGCCGCAGGTGCTCCAGGGGACGTCTCGTCCCGGCGAGATCACCCCGCCGGCGCCGCAGCCGCAACAGAATCAGCGCTGACGTCCCCTTCGAGGGGCCTGCCCTGACCCTTCGACAGGGCTCAGGGTCACCCCGAGCGCGTCGAGGGGTGAACGAGCGACGGCGAGTCGAAGGGAGCGTCTTACAATAGACGTGGCTCTCCCCGCAGGCGCCAATGTCTGAAATCGATCGCTTTCGTCCCGAAGATCGTCGAGGTGTCGAACTGCTATCCCGCCGGATGCAGGGGACAGACGCCGCCGACGCCACGCGCCTGCGCTGGGACTGGCAGCATCGCCGAAACCCGCACAATCCATCCGGCCAGCCCTGGATCTGGGTCGCCCGTGAGGGCCCGACGGTTGTCGGCCAGTATCCGACGCTCCCGGTTCGCGTCTCGCTGAAGGGTCTTGAAGTCGACGGGGCCTGGGGAGCCGACGCGATGGTCGCTCCCGAACGTGATCGGCAGGGCCTCGGCGAGGCGCTCGTGCGCGCGTGGGATCGCAACAACGGCGCGGTGCTCGCGCTGGGCGCGTCGCCGGAGGCGCGCGACCTGCTGAACCGGCTGCACTGGCCGCCCGCGCATCTCGTCCCGTGTTTGGTCAAGCCGCTCACGCGCCGCGCGGTGCGGCTGCCGCATCTGCCGACGCCGGTGAACCGGCTGATTTCCGCGGTCACGTGGCCTCTCGTGCAGGTGGCTGCACGCTCGCGCCCGCTCCGCGCTGAGTGTGAGCCGATCCGGCGCTTCGACCGGTCGTTCACGGTCCTGTGGGAACGTCTGGCGGAGAAGTTCGATATGGCGGTGCGCCGCGACGCGGCATATCTGAACTGGCGCTACCTCGAACCGCCCCACGTCCGCTATCACATCGTCGCGCTGAAGCGGCAGGGGGAAGTGCACGGCTACGCCGTTTATCGTCATCGCCACGAGCCGCTGGGCCGCGTCACGCTGCTGGTGGATTTCCTGGTCGATCCGGGAGACGTCGCTGGTCTGAAGACGCTGCTGCGCTGGGTCGATCGCGCCGCCCGCGCCGAGGAGTCGGACAAGGTTCGGTGTTACGTGATGAACGGACCGTTCCGTCGCGTCCTGCGGCGCAATGGATACTTCAATGTCCGGTCCACGCTCGAAGTCAGCGTCAAGGTCAACGCCGTTCAGGTGCCGAAGGGGTTCTACGACGAAACCAACGGCTGGCACGTGACCTATGGCGATTCAGATCAGGATCACTAAGCGAAGAGTGGAAAGCACAACGTGAGTCTCAACGAACAAGTAGCCGCGGACCTCACCGCCGCCATGAAGGCCAAGGACGCCGCGCGCCTGTCGGCGCTGCGGATGCTGAAAGCTGCGGTGATGAACAAAGAGGTCGAGAAGGGGCGTACTCTCGAGGACGCCGAGGTGCAGCAGGTCATCGCGTCGCTGGTGAAGCAACGGCGGGATTCGATCGAGCAGTTCGAGAAGGCCGGCCGTACTGATCTCGTCGAGAAGGAGACCGGCGAGGTCAGGATTCTCGAGCACTATCTCCCGCCGGCCGTCAGTCAGGAGGAGATCGACGCGGCCGTCGCCGCCGCGATCGCGGAAACGGGCGCCAGCTCACTCAAGGACATGGGCAAGGTCATGAAGGCGGTCATGCTGAAGCTGGCCGGGAAGAACGTCGACGGCAAGGCCGTCAACGAAGCGGTGCGCCGCACACTTGGCGGTTGATGCTCCGGCTCCGTCCAGGACGTTAGCCCGCTCCGCCGCATCCGCCGGCGCAGCGACGATGACCAGCCGTGTCCTCGGGCTGGTACGCGATCAGGTCCTCAGCTACTACTTCGGCGCCAGCGACGCGATGGACGCCTATCGCGTCGGCTTCCGCTTCCCCAACCTGTTCCGCGATCTGTTTGCCGAAGGCGCGATGAGCGCCGCGTTCGTCCCGACCTTCACGAGGTACCTGGCCGAATCCGGTCCCCAGGCCGCGTGGCGCCTGGCCAACCTGACGATCACGGCGTTGATTGTCATCACCGGCACGATCGGCGTCCTCGGCATCCTGTTCGCCGAGCCGCTCGTCACATGGCTGGCCGGTGACTACGCCGTGGTGCCCGGAAAGCTCGAGCTGACCATCACGCTCACGCGGATCATGTTTCCGACGCTGACGCTCATCGCCGTGGCGGCGGCCGCAATGGGGATGCTGAACTCGCTGCGGCACTTCTTCATTCCGGCGCTCTCGCCGGCGATGTTCAACGTCGTCACGATCTCGGCGGCGCTGCTTGCCGTGCCGTTCGTTCTGCCGGCCGGATTCCGCCACGCGGCTCCCGGCTCTTTAGGCCTGGACGCCATGCGGCTGCCGATCATTCTCATCGGGATCAGCGTCGTCCTCGGCGGCGTCGCGCAGCTGGCACTGCAGCTTCCGACGCTGGCGAAAGAAGGATTCCGCTATCGGCCGATCTTCGATTGGAAGGATCCGGGACTACGCCGGGTCATGTGGTTGATGGGGCCTGGCACGCTCGGCCTGGCGGCGACCCAGCTGAATCTCGTGGTGAACATGTACCTTGCCGTACGCCAGGGCACAGGTGCGCAGACGTGGCTGGAGCTCGCCTTCCGCCTGATGTACCTCCCGATCGGCCTGTTCGGCGTCTCCATCGCGACGGCAGTGCTGCCGGCGGTCTCCCGGCACGCAGTCGCGAAGGACAAAGAAGCCAGCCGCGACACCGTTGCCGACGGCCTGGCTCTGATGATGGCGCTCAACGTGCCGGCGATGGTCGGCCTGATCGTCCTTGCCGTGCCAATCGTGCGCGTCATCTTCGAGCACGGACAATTCAAGCCGAGCGACACGCTGTCAACGGCTGCTGCCCTGCAGTTCTACGCCCTCGGGCTTGTCGGCTACTCGGTCGTCCGCATCGCGTCACCGACGTTCTATGCGTTCGGCAGGAACCGCATCCCCGTCATCGTCAGCGTGATCAGCGTGATCGTGAACGCCATCCTGAATGTCATCCTCGTCAACGTGATGGGATATCGCGGCCTGGCACTGGGGACGTCGATCGCCGCGCTGTTCAACGCCAGCTTGCTGTTCATCCTGCTTCGTCGTGAGCTCGGCGGCATGAACGAAGGACGATTGCTTTCCACGCTGGCGCGCATCGTCGTGGCGTCAGCGACGATGGGAGCCGTTGCGTGGTTCGTCGATCGCGAGCTGTCGATGGTGCTGCCGGCGCGGCCAATCCCATGGCAGATCGTCAAGGTCGGACTCGATATCGGCGCCGCGCTCGCCACGCTCGCGTTCGCAGCGTGGCTGCTGCGGATTCATGAGTTGAACGAGAGTGTGGAGATGGTGCTCCGGAAGTTGCGGCGCCGCGCGTGAACCGCTTTCGTCCCTTTGGTCTCCACGGCATCGTCGTGGTGATGGCTGGCACGCACTTCCTGGTCGACGGATACGGCAACGTCCTCACGCCGCTGCTGCCGCTCCTCATCACCAACCTGAACCTGTCGCTGGCTGGCGCGGGCACGCTCCAGATGTGCTTTCAGCTGGCGAACTCGGTGGCACAGCTTGGCTTTGGTCATATCGCCGACAGGTCCAATCCGCGGATCCTGCTCATCGGCGGGCCGCTGCTGGCCGTGGCGATACTGCCGCTCATCGGGCTTGCGCCGACGGTATGGGTGCTGGCGGGCGTGCTGATCGCCGGCGGGCTGGGAGGCGCGGCGTTCCATCCACCGGCTGCGGCGCTCGTGCACCGGTTCGCCGGACAGCATCGCGGCTTCGCGATGTCGTTTCACATCACGAGCGGAACGCTGGGCCAGGCGATGGCGCCATTGCTGTTCGCGCCGTTCGTGCAGCGATTCGGCCTGCGAGGTTTGCCCTGGCTGATTGTGCCCGGGCTCGCCGTGCTGGTTGGTGTTCTCCTGCGGCGGGTGCCGCCCATCGAGCGCTTGCATGAAACGACAGGCGGTGGAGGCCTGCGAGCGCTGCGTCCCTACGCGCGGCCACTCTCTCTCCTTTACGTCATCGTCGTACTCCGGACGCTGACCGCCATCAGCTTTTCAACGTTCATTCCGGTGATGCTGACGAGGCGCGGCATGACCATCGCGCAGGCGGGCACGGCGGCGTCGGTGTATCTGATCGCGGTCGGCGCCGGAGGATTCTTCGGCGGCCCGCTCGCAGACCGCATGGGCGCGCGGCGGGTAATCATGCTTTCGTTGATATGTTCGGTGCCGTTCCTGGCGCTGGCGCCCGTTTTGAACGGCTGGTGGCTCGTCGCGATGATCGCCGTCGGCGGATTTCTGCTGCAGTCAACGCTGCCGGTCAACGTCACGTTCGCGCAGATGATCGCTCCGATCAGCGCGGCAACCGTCTCCTCGCTGATGATGGGATTCGCGTGGGGCATGGGCGGCATCGTCGTGCCGCTGGTGGGAATGATCGCCGACCGCATCGGAATCGAGCGTACGCTGATGGCAATGGCGTTCATGCCACTCGTTGCAGCCATGCTCGCGCTTCCGCTGCCCGCACGTACCGCACATGCCAGCGCTCGCGCCTCCGACGTGGCCACGTCGGAAAGCTCGGGTACGGATGTTGCTCGATGAGCCCTTGTTAGACGAGACTGGATCCACACAATGCGAGGTCGTGCCCCGGCGCCTTCCGGACTGTCCTACTCATTCGGCCCTGGCGGAATAACGCCTGCGGTCAAAGCGCTGATCATCGCGAACATCGTGATGTTCGTGGCCGGCTGGTTCTCCGGCTCGTTCCAGGAGTGGCTGGGAATGCAGCCATCCGCGGTCGCGGGCAAAGGTCAGCTGTGGCGGCTCGTCACGTACATGTTCCTTCACAGCAGGTTGGGCTTTGGTCACATCCTGTTCAACATGCTGTCACTGTGGATGTTCGGCGTTGAGCTGGAACGGATGTGGGGTACCCGCTACTTCCTGAAGTTCTACTTCGTCTGTGGCGTGTGCGCAGCGCTGACGACGGTCGTGCTGTCGTTCGTGCCGCTGGCGATTTTCGGCGGTCTGTACAGCACGCTGACCATCGGCGCGTCCGGCGCGATCTTCGGGATCCTGCTCGCCTACGCGCTGTATTTTCCGCATCGGCCCATCCTGGTCATGATGATGTTCCCGGTGCCGGCGAAGTATTTCGTCATGATCATGGGCGGCATCTCGTTGATGATGGCGCTGAGCGCCGGCGGTGACGGCCTCGCGCACACGACGCACCTGGGCGGCCTGGCCGCCGGCTACATCTTCCTGAAGAAGCCACGCCTCAACGTCAAGGCCGAGATCCAGTACCGCTTCGTGAAGTGGCGAATCAACCGGATGCGCCGCAAGTTCGATGTTCACACCGGCGGGCGAGCCAACGATGTCAATCGCCGCGTGCATTAG
>DATLLQ010000222.1:0-5451 GCA_035537775.1 Vicinamibacterales bacterium
GGACTACAGGCCCGTCCAGTTTCAGTTTCGACACGGGACCAACCCACTCGGGCAGTACGTCAGCGTGCTCGTGCGGACGTCGCGATCGGCGGAACTGGTGTCGCGGTTGGATCACACCTCAGCGGTGGCGCGACACTTGCCGTAGCCCTTCGCAGGTCGCCCTCCGTCCCCCTCCGTGCTCTCCAGATACATCCGACTTCCGTTACACTCTGCGCTCAGAGGTTTCATATGCGCCTGTCTTCGTCACTGACCCGTGCCCTCGGCTTCGCGCTTATCATCGCCGCCGCGTACGTCGCGGCGCCGACTGGCCAGGGCCCTCGCGGGCAAGGACCCGGGGCTGACCCGGCCGAACTCGAACGTCGTCGCCTCGAACGCGAGGCTGAAGCCCAGCGAACTCGCGAAGATCATCAGGACATGATGAAGCAGCTCGGCATCCGCGTGCTCCGGCCGGGCCCGAGCGGCACCGAGACGGCGCCGAACGCCGCCAACTACGACGAGGCGAAGGCCAATCCGTACCCGAACCTGCCCGACGTCCTGACGCTGAAGAATGGCCGCAAGGTCACCACCCGCGACGCGTGGGTCAAGCAGCGCCGCCCGGAGATCATCGAGGACTTCGAACGCGAGGTGCTCGGCCGCGTGCCGCGCAACGTGCCGAAGGTCGAGTGGATTGTCACCAGCATCACGCGCGGCCAGCTGGCTGGACGCGACGTGATCGGCAAGCAGCTTCGCGGACATATCGAGAACCCCGCCGGCCCGGACGCACCCGACGTGGATATCCAGATGGCGCTGGTCGTTCCTGCCAACGCGCCCGGTCCGGTCCCCGTGATGATCATGTTCAGCTCCGGGACGCTGCCCGGCGCGCTCACTGGTGCAACTGGCGGACGCGCGGGCGGCCCTGGGGGCGGTGGTCCCTCCCCCACCGATCAGCTGATCGCAGCCGGATGGGGCTTCGCGTCGCTGAGCCCCACGAGCATTCAGGCTGACAACGGCGCCGGGCTCACGCGCGGCGTGATCGGCCTCGTCAACAAAGGACAGCGCCGCAAGCCGGACGATTGGGGCTCGCTGCGCGCGTGGGGTTGGGGTGCGTCTCGCGCGCTCGACTATCTCGAGACCGAAAAGACGGTGGACGCGAAGAAGGTCGGCATCGAAGGCGTCTCGCGCTACGGCAAGGCGGCGCTGGTGACGATGGCGTTCGACGAGCGGTTCGCGCTCGGGCTGATCGGATCGTCCGGAGAAGGTGGCACCAAGCTGCATCGCCGCAACTGGGGCGAACAGGTCGAGAACCTCACCGGCTCCGGCGAGTATCACTGGATGGCCGGCAACTTCCTGAAGTACGGCACGGCGGAAGCCACATTCGGCACCAAGAACCCCGGCGACATCCCGGTGGACTCGCATCAGCTGATCGCGCTCTGTGCGCCGCGTCTGGTCTTCATCAGCCATGGCATCCCCGAGCGCGGCGACGCCAAGTGGCTGGACCATCAGGGCAGCTACATGGCGGCGGTGGCCGCCGGTCCGGTGTTCCGCCTCATGGGGGCAAAGGATCTCGGGACTCCATCGGATGACTACAAGGTCGAGAAGATGCCGGCGGTGAACGTCAGCATGCTCGACGGTCAGCTCGCGTGGCGCCAGCACGACGGCGGACACACCGACGGCCCAAATTGGCAGTACTTCATTCCGTGGGCGGACAGGCTTCTCGGCCGCAAACAGTAGTCCGAGCGGCGCTTGCGACGTTCGTGCTCGCAAGCGTCGTGCTCGCTCAGGCGCCGGCTGCTGACCAACCGGCGCCGCGTGCCGATCAGAATTCCAGGACCGCGCACGAGCAGCTTCTCGAGAAGGCGCGTCAGGGCAGGATCGACGTCTACTTCGAGGGCGACTCGATCACGCGCCGCTGGGGCGCCACCGACTATCCCGACTTCCTCGCCAACTGGCGGCAGAACTTCTTCGGCTGGAACGCCGGCAACTTCGGCTGGGGCGCCGACTTGACGCAGCACATCCTCTGGCGCCTGCAGAACGGCGAGCTGGACGACGTGCATCCGAAGGTGATCGTGCTGCTGGCGGGCACGAACAACGTCGGCAACAACGTGCCGCCCGAAGGCGCGGCAGCGCGCGCCGAGAACGTGAGCCGTGGCATCAAGGCGATTCTCGACGCCATGCGGGCGAAAGCGCCACGCGCCACGATCATCCTGACCGCGATCTTTCCCCGCAACGACAACATGGCGGTGATGCCGATCATCAATGAGATCAACACGCGCATCGCCACGTTCGCGGACGGAAAGACGATCCGGTTCCTGAACGTCAACGACCGGCTGGCCGACGCCGAGGGCCGGCTGTTCGACGGGATGATGGGCGATCGCCTGCATCCGACGCTGCTTGGCTATCAGGTGTGGGCCGATGCGCTGAAGCCGATCTTCACCGAGCTGCTGGGGCCACCCGCTGCCGAAGATCACGCGCCCCCAGCGACCGGCGACCCCTCCGCGCGCAAGTAACGAGGCCCAAGGGCTAAGGCCCAAGGCCCAAGGACGGACCAAGGACTAGAATACGGGCCCGTGTCCGCTCTCTCCGCCTGGAACCGCTCTGTCGTTTTGATCGGTCTGGTCCTGGTCGCTGCAACCGGCGCCACTGCCCAGCCCGTGCCGCGAGCCGCCGCGGCGGCGGACCCGGACCTCAGTCGAACGCTCGCCACGACGACCCGTCAGGTCACGCCATCAGTCGTCGAGATCTTCGCCACGACCTACGCGCCCGGAGACGGCGTCGTCGCCCGAAGCGGCGACCTCGTCTCGACGCAGCGCGCATCAGGATCCGGCGTCATCGTCGACTCCAGCGGCTTCATCGTCACGAATGCGCACGTCGTCCGCGGCGCGCAGCGGCTGCGCGTTGAACTCGCGGTCCCAGCGGACGGCCGATCGATCCTGCAGACGCGCGTTCGCAGCGTCGCCGGGCGTGTCGTCGGCATCGATCTCGAGACCGACCTTGCGGTGGTCAAGGTTGAGGAGCAGAACCTGCCCACGCTCTCGTTCGGAGACTCGGACGAACTCAGTGCCGGGCAGCTGGTGCTGGCGTTCGGCAGCCCGCTTGGTCTCAACAACTCCGTCTCGCTCGGCGTGATCAGCGCGGTCGCACGGCAGCTCGAACCCGAGTCGCCGATGATCTACGTGCAGACCGACGCGTCGATCAACCCGGGCAGCAGCGGCGGCCCGCTCGTCGATGTCCGCGGACGCCTGATCGGCATCAACACGCTGATCGTCAGCAAGTCGGGCGGCAACGATGGCCTCGGCTTCGCCGCGCCAAGCAACATCGTCCGCGCCGTCGTCGAGCAGATCAGGAAGTTCGGGCGCGTCCGCCGCGGCGAGATCGGCATTCGTGCGCAGACGATCACGCCTGAGCTCGCCATTGGCCTGAAGCTGCCGCGCGATTACGGCGTGATCCTCGCTGACGTGCTTCCTGGCAGTCCTGCGGCGCAGGCCGGCCTGCGCCCTGGCGACCTTGTGGTGTCGCTCGACGGCAAGGCCATGGAGAACGGACGGCAGCTTCACGTGAATCTCTATCGCCGCCTGATCGGCGACGTCATCGCGCTGCAGGTCCTCCGCGACGGCAAGACCTTGAACGTCGCCGTCGCCATGACCGAGCGCAGCGACCCGTTCTCGGGGTTGTCGCAGGCGTCCGATCCGCGGCAGCACCTGGTGCCGAGGCTTGGCATTCTCGGCGTCGATCTCGACCCTCGCATTGCGGCGATGATCCCGGTGCTGCGGGTGAAGTCTGGTGTGGTGGTGGCGTCAACCGCCGCCCGCGGCATCGACGCGCGTGAAGGGGGGCTGGCTGCCGGCGATGTCGTCTATGCGGTCAACCAGAAGCCGGTCGGCAGCCTCGGCGCACTTCGAGCCGCGCTGGACGAGTTCAAGTCCGGCGATGCGATCGTGCTTCACCTCGAACGCCGCGGCGAGCTGATGTTCCTGGCGTTCACCGTGGAGTAGCGGGCTGCCTAATCTGGAGTCGGTTGACTGACGCGATCGATGACCAGGACCGGGACAGGACCGCGCTGCGGATCAAGCTTCAACCCCAGCTGCTCCTGAATCGCGGTTTCCAGCGTCGCGCCGTTCGGGTCGGGCTGCGGCACCGGGATCGGCGGCGCGGCCGGAGGGACGTCGGTGCCAGGCGGCCGAAACCTCCGGAAGCCCTGTGGCGTCCACTGCAGATCGACGTCGAAATTTCCCATCAATCCGGTCTGGTCGACGACATAGCGGTCCGTCATCCGCGTCAGCACCATCGTCAATTGCGCGAGCGGTCCACCGCCGATGCGAATCGACGACGGCGAGACGACGATCCCGCACGCCGGACGATCGCCGGTCATCACCGGGCCGGACGACTGGCCTTGACGGGTGCGTTCGGCAAAGATGGCCGCGCAGTTCGTGGTCGATGGACGCAGCCTCTCGCCGAGCCGGCGATCGCTTCTTGCCGACACCAGCGCATAGATCGGCAGCTCGCGGGTTTCGCGATGAACGACGAGGCCGAACCGATCGGCCAGCAGTGACTGCAACATGCGCTCGAGCGGTCCGATCTCACCCGTCGTATCAAACGGAGGCAGCTCGCGCACCGCTTTCGCCATCACGTCGAAGCGATCCGTCTCGATCCAGGAGGGCCCACCGACGATCTGAGCATCACGGACGTGGTATGCGAGCGCGATGAGGTCGCGCAACGACTGCTGTGCTGCCACGAAACGGCCGCCCGGCTCGGTGTTCGCGCTGATCAAGGTAACGGGCGCCTTGTTGGGCTTTACCGAGGCAACCTCAAAGCGTTCCTGCTCGGGGCTTGCCTGCGCAAACAGGAGATCAGGTGCAACGGCGATCAACAAACACAGAGCACCACGAGCGCAGCGTGTGGACACGATCAGTCCCTCACGGTGAAGGTCACTGAATCCGCACGGAGGGTGCCATTCATGAGCCGTGTCTCGATGCGCAGCGTGTAGGTATCCGCCGGCAGCTGCTCGGTGCAGGCGATGCCACCGGGCTCGAACAGGCGGTATCCCTCGAAGTGGGCCAGGATCGGTTTCAGTGGCCGGGTTCGCTCCGCGGGCCTTGCCGGATCGTCGGACACCGAGCCGATTTCGCCCTGCACGTAGTCGATCGGCCCCGTCTCCTCGTTGAGAACGAGCTGGCCCTCGCGGTCTGTGTGCATGCCATATCGCATGGCGGAGGCCTGTTCGTCGATCTGGAACGACAGGTACACGAAGCGGCCCGGATACGTCTGCGCGAACGGTCGCCGCCCTTCCCCGCTGGTCATGCCCTCAAAGCGCGCGACGGCCGACGGCGACACGATCCGGTACTTTCCACCTCGATACGTGCAGCCCAACATTGCAGACGGGTCGAACCGGACGCTGACGTTCGGTCCGAGCTCATCCAACGACCCGTAGTCCCACTCCTCCGTCCCGGCTGAACGCACGATCCCGTTCACCTC
>DATLLQ010000223.1:0-8531 GCA_035537775.1 Vicinamibacterales bacterium
ACTCCGGCCCGGGATGCATCGATACCTGCCGGCGCTCGCCAGCCAGCTTGGCAACCGCGTCGCCGAAGTCCCGGTGAACCATCGCCCGCGCCGGTTCGGGCGATCCAAGTATGGGCTCTCGAGGACGTTCATTGTCGTGACCGATCTGCTGCGGCTGCGCCGCGTGATGCGGTCGGCGATCGATCCAGCGAAGCCCGGCACGCCCATTTACAAGGTCGCTCAAGTGCTCGAGACCGAGGCCGCTCCGCCGGAACGGGGCGCACGGTAAGCGGTAATAGGAGCGCCGCGCGGCGCCGCTGATACACTGAACGCGATGGCGTACCGCAGTCCTCTCGAAGCCCGGATTTCCAAGAAAGCCACGAAGGCGATCACCGACTTCAACCTCATCGAAGACGGGGACCGGATCATGGTCGGCCTGTCCGGTGGAAAGGACAGCTGGGCGCTGATGCAGGTGCTCGACAACCTGCGCCAGCGGGCGCCGATCCGGTTTTCGCTGATCGCCGTCAACGTGGACTCGGGCTACAAGGACTTCAAGCACGGCGTGATTGCCAGCACCTGCCAGGAGCGCGGCTGGGAGTACCGGATCGAGCACACGTCAATCGGCGACGTGATGGACGACATCCTCGACTCCAACGCGACCCCCTGTTCGCTCTGTGCCCGGCTGCGGCGCGGCGTCCTCTATCGCATCGCGTCGGAAGTCGGTGCGACGAAGATCGCGCTCGGCCATCACCTGGACGACTTCATCGAAACGCTCCTCCTCAATCTGTTCTTTGCCGGGGCGCTGAAGGCGATGCCTGCGCGGCTCGTGTCCGACAACGGCGAGCACGTCGTCATCCGTCCGCTGGCGTACGTCGGGGAAGACGAGGCGCGGCTGTACACGAAGGAAATCGGCCTTCCGATCATCGGTTGCTGCTGCCCGGCGTGCGGGGACCTGAGCCTGCAGCGGCAGCGCGTCAAGCGGCTGATCATGGACCTCGAGGTCGAGCACCCGGGCGTCAAGCAGTCGATGCTGAAGGCGGTGGGCAACGTCATGCCGCGGCATCTGCTCGACACCCGCCTCAATCCGCGCGGGGAGCTCCGTGACAGCGTGGCGGTGCGGCTGGACGAGTCGCTGCCGCTGATCCAGATCCAGCACTGATCCCGGCTGCGACGCAGTCCCCACATGCGAGCGATCGTTCAGCGTGTCACGTCCGCGCGTGTGCGCGTCGGCGAGCAGGTCGTCGGCGAGATCGGCCACGGGCTGCTCGTGCTCGTCGGCGTCGGCCGCGACGATACTCACGATGACGTCAAGGCTGTCACGGCGAAGATCTGCGAGATGCGGGTCTTCGCGGGCGAGAACGGAAAGCCGATGGACCGCTCGGTGATGGATGTGGGCGGCAGCCTGCTGGTCGTCTCGCAGTTCACGCTCTACGGAGATATGCGGAAGGGCCGGCGGCCCTCCTTCGATGCGGCGGCGCCACCCGACCAGGCGCGGGTTCTGTACGAGGAACTCGTGAGAGAATTGCGCGCGACGCATGTGCCGGTGGCCACCGGCGAATTCCAGGCGATGATGCAGGTCGAGCTGGTCAATGACGGACCGGTGACGATCCTCATCGATAGCACAAAGCAATTCTGATCCGCGGCTCGCGCTGCGTGTATCGAAAGGCACCCGTACGCATGAGAGGTTTGCTGAGCGCTGTTCTTCTCCTGTTCGCGGCCAGCGCGGCCTCCGCGCAGCAGCGCCCCCTGATTACTGAAGACCCCGAGACGATCGGTGCGGGACGTGTGCTGGCAGAGGCGGGAGTCGACTATGCGCGAGATGCAGAGTACCCAGCGTCGGGTCTCGAAGGGCAGCTGTTCCGCTTCCCCGTACTCGGCTTCAGCTTCGGCGTCAGCTCGATTGCCGAAATTCAGATTGACGGCGGGCCTTACAACCGCCTGTCCATCTCCTCGCGCACCGACGCGCCGCTCTCATCGATGGTGACCGCGACCGGTGATTCGACGGTCAGCGTTGAAGACATCGTCTTTGCCACGAAGGTCCGCATCGTTCCGGAAGGAGTCACGCGCCCGGCGATCGGGTTCAGGTTTGCCACCAGGCTGCCGAACGCATCCAACGAAAGCGGGCTCGGCCTCGACACGACGGATTTCCTTGCGACGCTGTTGTTCGGCAAGACGGTTCGATCGATCCGTGTCGTCGGCAACGGCGGCCTCGGCATTCTTGGCGATCCGACGCGAGGCGATCGACAAAATGACGTGCTGCTCTACGGCGTGTCACTTGCCCGTGCCGTCACGGACGCCGCTGAACTGGTGGGTGAAATCGTTGGACGTCTGGATGTTCGTGAAGGCGATCCGCCCCCGGGCACCGAGTCGCGCAGCATTCTGCAGATTGGCGCTCGCTACACCATCGGCGGGTGGCGAGGAGACGCCTCGGTCTTTTTCGGCCTGACGCCGAACACCCCGGCGGTCGGCGTTGGCGCCGGATTCACCTACGTCTTCAACGCGTTCTCGGTGCCTTGAACATCGTCAAAGGGCACGCGTACGGGAACGATTTCCTGCTGGTGCCCGAAGGCGAGGCGGCGGGCGATCTGCCATCGCTGGCCAGGGCGATGTGCCACCGGCACACGGGCGTCGGCGCCGACGGGGTGGTCCTGTATACGCTGCGCGACCGTGGTGCGACGATGCGGCTGCTGAATGCGGATGGAAGCTGGTCCGAGCTGTCGGGGAACGGACTGCGTTGTCTCGCGGCCCTTGTTGCCCGCGTTCGGGGCCTGCGGCCCGGTACCAGCATCGCGGTCGAGAGTGAGGCCGGGCTCAAGACGCTCGAATTCCTGAACCAGGACGGTCCGCGCTACCAGTTCCGCGCTGACATGGGGCAGCCCACGGACATCCGCCAGGTCGAGATCCCGGTTCTCGGCGACACCATCGTCGCCACGGTGCTCAGGACCGGCAATCCACAATGCGTCGTTCTCGGGCCTCTTCCCTCGAGTGAACGCTTCACCGCCCTGGGGGCGGCGTTGTCCACGCATCCAATGTTTCCGGCGGGGACGAACGTCGAGTTCGCCCAAGTCGAGGCGCCGGATCGCGTTCGCATTCTGATCTGGGAGCGCGGGGTCGGTCCGACGTCGTCGTCCGGAACCGGCTCGACGGCGTCTGCCGTGGCGGCCGCCGCGCATGGCGGAGCGGCGCGGGCAGCCGATGTGGTCGCGCCCGGGGGCGTGCAGCACGTGGAGTGGACGGAGTCTGCCGCGTACCTCACAGGGTGGGCTGAGCTCGTCATGGACGGCCGCTGGCTGGGTGAAGGAGGCGCACGCTGATGAGAAGGTCCCACAGCGCTGTCGAGGCTGTCGAGACGTATTCGCCTGCGGAGGAGGCCTTCAACTTCCGTCGCCGGACCATCGGGCTCATTGCCGCTCCGGTGGTCTTCGTCGCGCTGCTCTTTGCGCCGCTTCCGCTCGGCGCGCCAGCTCACAAGGTCGCCGCCATCCTCGGGATGATGATCGTCTTCTGGGTGACTGAAGCGCTGCCGCTGGCGGTCACCGCGCTGCTGGGCCCGGTGCTGGCGGTCGTGCTTCGCGTGGCGCCTGCGGGGGCAGCCTTTGCGTCGTTCGCGGATCCGATCATCTTCGTCTTCATCGGCAGCTTCATTCTTGCCGAGGCGATGTTCGTGCATGGCGTTGACCGCCGTATCGCCTACACCGCGCTGTCCTGGCGGTTCGTCGGCGCCAGCGCTCCCCGCATCCTCATTACGTTCGGCGCGGTGACGACCGTCCTCTCGATGTGGATGAGCAACACGGCGACCACTGCCATGATGTTCCCAATCGGGCTGTCGATCGTGGCGCACCTGGCTCGCACCGGCATGGAAGGCGCGCGCCAGTTTGCGCTCGTCATGATGCTGATCACCTCGTTCGGTGCCTCTATCGGCGGCATGGGGACGCCGGTTGGCACGCCGCCGAACCTGATCGGCATCGGGTTCCTCAAGTCGCTGGCGAACGTGGAGGTGAGCTTCTTCCAGTGGATGCTGATCGGCGTTCCTGCAATGGTGCTGATGTTCGGGCTGATCGCCCTGCAGTTCTATTTTGCGGGCGGGCGGCTGGCGAAGGTCGATGCCTCGAGCACGGCGATGGTCCGCGACGAACTGGAGCAGCTTGGCCCGGTGTCCCGAGGGCAGCGGAACGTGCTGATCGCGTTTGGCATCACGGTCCTGCTCTGGGTGGCTCCAGGTATCTTCGCGGTGTTCGGTCTCGACGGCTCACCGTTTGCCCGCGGGCTTGCGCAATCGGTGCCTGAAAGCGTGGCCGCCATGATCGGCGCGCTCCTGCTGTTCGTGCTGCCTGTCGACTGGACGGGCCGGCGGTTTACGCTGGCGTGGGATGAGGCCCTGAAGATCGACTGGGGAGTCATCCTGCTGTTCGGCGGCGGGCTGGCGATGGGTTCGCTGACCTTCTCGACCGGGTTGGCGGAGGCGCTGGGCAGGGGCATCACGGCGTGGCTGCCGTCACACAGCACCGTCGCGCTGACGATGCTCTTTACCGCGGCGGCCATCGTCCTGTCCGAGGCCACGTCCAACACCGCGGCGGCGACGATGATCGTCCCGATTGCGATTGCCGTCGCCATCGAGTCGAAGGTGTCGCCGCTCGAGCCGGCGCTCGGCGCGACGCTCGGGGCCAGCATGGGATTCATGATGCCCGTGTCGACGCCGCCGAACGCCATTGTCTACAGCTCCGGCTACATTCCGATCACGGCGATGATGAAGTACGGCGTGCTTCTGGACCTGGTGGGATTCTTCGTGATCGTCGGCCTGGTCCTGGGCCTCGGTTCCTACATCTTCTAAATTTCTGCGTACTCGGCCGCTCAGCGGCGTCGCGTGTTTTGCGCACCCAGCGATGCGTCGAGACGTGTGATGACCTGCGAGATCCGCTTCTTTGCTCCGGATAACGCGGCCTGTGCGGCGGAAAAGTCCTGGGCCTGCACGGCTGCGTCCGCTTTTTGCACGTCGGCATTGGCTGCCGCAATCGTCTGACGCGACTCCGTCACGACACGGCGTGAGACGCGGCTCTTTTCGGCCGTGCCCAGACGTCCGGTGGCCTGTGCGATCAAGGTCATGACCTCGGCCTTCGCGCGCTCCACGTCGCCGCGGAGACCGGCCTGGGTTTCGGCAGCAAGGCGCGCCGAGGTCTGCGCGTGCTCACGGCTCTCGAGCGCGTGGTTCAACGCCAGCCGGTAGTCGCGCTGGCCCACAGCCTCCTTGGCGAGGGTCAGCGAACGTTCGGCGGCGCGGAACTCTTCGGTGGCGTAGCGATCGGCGCCTGCGGCGCGTGCGGTGTCGATCGCGCCCTGCGCCTGGTCCATTTCTTTGTGAGGGGGAGTGCCGCATGCGGCGAGCAGCACCAGCACGAGCACCCATGCTCGCTGCGGACGAACCAGCATCTGGCGTTGAGTATAGACGATGAAAGAGGTCGCGCCGCACGATCGGCCGCGTGAAAAACTCGAGCGGCTCGGTCCGGCGGCGCTCGGTGACAACGAACTCGTCGCGCTCGTGCTTGGCAGCGGCGCGCGCGGACGCGATGTGCTGGAGCTGGCCAATGCCGTGCTCGAAGAGTGTGGAGGCCTGCATGGGCTGACGCGTGCCGCCGCTGCGGACCTGTTACGTATTACAGGCGTGGGCGGTGCCCGTGCCGCCCAGGTGCTGGCGGCAGTCGAACTCGGCCGCCGGACGCTGGTGCGTGTGCATGCCGACCGTCCGCGGCTGAATACGCCGCGTCAGCTCGCATCGTACCTGCTGCCGCAGCACGGATCGCGGCCTGTCGAGCAGTTCGGGATCGTGATGCTCGATACCAAACACCGGCTGCTCCAGATCAGGCTGGTGTCAACGGGATCGCTCGACTCCACCGTCGCGCATCCGCGCGAGGTATTCCGTGAAGCGATCGCCGGACGCGCGGCGGCGATTGTGCTGTTCCACAACCATCCATCGGGAGACCCGCGTCCGAGTGCCGATGATCTGGCGCTGACGGCGCGACTGGCCGAGGCGGGTCAGGTCGTCGGCATCGACGTGCTCGACCACCTCATTCTTGCGGACCAGCGCTACTACTCGTTCATGGAAGCCGGTCAGCTGCCGCGCGGAGAAGGGTAAGATTGTTTGGTTGTGCGGATCCTGTACTTCGACTGCTTCAGCGGTGCCTCCGGCGACATGGTGCTCGGCGCGCTCATCGACGCCGGCGTCCCGCTCGCGGATGTCCGCCGCGCCCTTGGCAGCCTGGCGATCTCACCGGACATGGTCTGGACCGAGCAGGTCTCTCGTGCCGGGGTTCGAGCGACGAAGTTCTGCGTCCGCGGCGAGGATCAGCCCGTTGGTGCTCATGCTCACGTGCATGCGCATCACGGGCACACGCATGCGCACGATCACAGCCACGACCACCAGCACGGCCACGAACACCAGCACAGCCACGAAGACCACCACCATCAGCACCATGACGGAAGTCACGCCCACCGCACGCTGAAGGAGATCGGCGGGCTCATCGACCAGTCTGCGCTGAGCGCGGCCGGCAAGGCTCGCGCGAAGGAGCTGTTTCAACGGCTGGGCACTGCGGAGGCCGAGATTCACGGGACGACGCTCGAGAAGGTGCACCTCCACGAAGTCGGGGCACTCGACTCCGTGATCGACATCGTGGGCGCCGTCTTCGCGATTGAATCGCTCGGCGTGGACCGCATCGTCGCATCGCCCCTGAATGTCGGGAGCGGCTCGGTTCGCGCCGCGCACGGGCTCTATCCGGTCCCTGCGCCGGCGACGCTGCGCCTGCTGAAGGGGACACCCATCTACTCCGGTCCGCAGCAGGCGGAGATGGTCACGCCGACGGGCGCGCTGCTCGTCGCCGGGTATGCCGCCGGATTCGGAGCGATTCCGCCGATGACCGTCAGCGCCATCGGGTACGGCGCCGGGAGCCGTGACTTCCCGGATACGCCAAACGTGCTGCGCGTGCTCATTGGCGAAGCGGTCGCGGCCACGGCGTCAACGTCCGTCGTCGTCATCGAGGCGGACATCGACGACATGAACCCGCAGATCTTCGGCGTGGTCATGGACGCGCTGCTGGCACAGGGCGCGCTCGACGTCTACTACACCCCGATTCAGATGAAGAAGAACCGGCCGGGCGTCCTCCTGACCGTCATCGCGCCGCCGGACGCGCGGGAACGCCTCACGGCGACCATCTTCCGCGAGACCACGACGATCGGGGTGCGCTATTCGGAGATGGCGCGGGAGTGCCTCGACCGGGAAGAGGTCACGGTCCAGACCGCGCACGGCGCGGTTCGCGTCAAGGTGGCGAGGCGCAAGGGCGACCTGCTCAACGCGTCGCCCGAGTTCGAGGACTGCGCGCGCATCGCGCGCGAGCGGAACATTCCCGTGAAAGAGGTTCAGGCGCTGGCGATCAAGGCATTCCTTTCATGAAGCCGTCTTTCATCACCACTCCCATCTACTACATCAACGCCCGTCCGCACATCGGCCACGCGTATACGACGATGCTGGCAGACGCGTACGCGCGATCGCGGCGGCTGCTCGGCGAAGACGTGTTCTTCATGACGGGCACCGACGAGCACGGACAGAAGGTCGAGCGGGCGGCACAGAAATCCGGGACGAAGACGGAGGTATTCGCCGATGAGACGGCGGAGCACTTCCGTCAGATGACCCGCGACCTGAACATCTCCAACGACGATTTCATCCGCACGACGGAGCCGAGGCATTTTCGCGCCGCACAGGAGATCTGGCGGCGCGTGGCGGCCGCCGGCGACATCTACAAGGGCGATTACGAGGGCTGGTACTGCACCGTGGACGAAGTCTTCGTTCCGGAGACGCAGCTCGCCGACGGCAAGTGCCCCACCTGCGGCAGCAAGGTCGAGCGCCTGAAGGAGGAGAGCTACTACTTCCGGCTGGCGAAGTACCAGCAGCCGCTGCTCGACTTCTACGCGGCGAACCCGGATTTCCTGCAGCCGGCGTTCCGTCTCAACGAAGTGCGGACGTTCGTCGAAGCCGGCCTGCAGGACCTGAGCATCAGCCGCACGTCGTTTCAATGGGGCATCCCCGTGCCCGACGACCCGAAGCACGTCATGTACGTGTGGTTCGATGCCTTGACGAATTACCTGACGGTGCTGGGGTTCGGGAGCGGCGACGAGAGCCGCGTTTCGCGCTTCTGGCCGTCGGTGACCCATTTCGTCGGCAAGGAGATCGTCAGGCAGCACGCGCTGTACTGGCCTGCGTTTCTGATGTCGGCGGGCCTGCAGCCACCGCGCCGGATCATCGCCCACGGCTGGTGGCTGATGGGCGGCGCGAAGATGTCGAAATCGGTGGGCAACGTGGCGCGCTATCAGGACTACGCGGACATCTTCGGCGTGGATGCGCTGCGGTATTTCGTCATGCGAGAGATGCCGCTCGGGGCCGACGCCAATTTTTCCGACGAAGGCATCCTGACCCGGTTCAACGCCGATCTCGCCAATGACCTTGGCAATCTCGTGAGCCGCGCGACGACGATGATTCAGCGGTACTGCGACGGGGTCGTGCCGGA
>DATLLQ010000224.1:0-19981 GCA_035537775.1 Vicinamibacterales bacterium
AGGATGACGCCGGCGCTCGTCATCGTTGCCGGCGAAAGCAGCGTCGGCGAAGCCGTCACGTCCGGTCGCACCGACGAATCGTGATCGGTGCGACTGAGCGCCTTCGCGAGACCGAAATCGAGCACCTTCACGGTGCCATCAGAACGCAGCTTGATGTTCGCTGGCTTCAAGTCCCGATGAATGATGCCCTGGTCGTGAGCGGCTTCCAGCGCCTCGGCGATCTGCCGCGCGATGGGCAGTGCGTCCTCGAGCGGCACCGCGCCCTGCGCAATGCGATCCGCAAGCGTGGGCCCTTCGACCAGTTCGAGGACCAGCGCCTGTCGTCCCTGAGCGTCCTCGAGCCCGTAGATGCCGCCGATGTTCGAGTGGTTGAGCGAGGCCAGCACCTGCGCTTCACGCGTAAACCTGGCCATCCGCTCCGGATCGGCGGTGAAGACCTCCGGCAGGACCTTGAGCGCAACGTCGCGATTGAGCCTGGCATCGCGCGCGCGATAGACCTCGCCCATGCCGCCGGCGCCAAGCTGCGACAGGATTTCGAACGGGCCGAATCGGGTTCCGGCAGGCAGGGCCATCGAACGCGCAGTGATTCTACGCTGGTCGCGGGGGCCATCGGCCGCCTCGCGATCGCCCTGGCCGGGACCTCATAACCAGAGCATTCTGACGGCGTATACTCCGCGCCATGCGTTACACAGTCGTTCTTGCCCTGGCAGTGTCAGCCATCGCGGTCCCGTCCCCGGCAGCGCAGGCACAACCCATCGATGCGGCCACGCTCTACCAGCGCAGCTGCGCCCAGTGCCACGATGCGGGCGTCAACCGCGCGCCTCAGCGCGACGCGTTCCGGT
Organism: Vicinamibacterales bacterium; assembly: GCA_035537775.1. Classification (GTDB taxonomy): domain Bacteria; phylum Acidobacteriota; class Vicinamibacteria; order Vicinamibacterales; family UBA2999; genus Gp6-AA40. Next base: position 843 of record DATLLQ010000224.1, read on the forward strand.
CCATGACTCCAGAACGTGTGGTCGCCGCCATGGAAACGGGCTCGATGGTGACAATGGCCAACAACCGGACCGCCGCCGAGCGGCGCGCGATTGCCGAGTTCCTCACTGGCAAACGCTTCGGCGCTCCGCTCGAGACAGCGCCGGCGGCTGCCGCAATGTGTCGCGCTCGAAGCGGCGCGTTCGATCCGAACTCCGGCGCGCGATGGACAGCGTGGGGTCTCGGAACGACGAACACGCGCTTTCAGGAGAACGCCGGCCTGACGGCCGCAGACGTCCCGCGCCTGAAGCTGAAATGGGCATTCGCCTTCCCGGGCGATCTGCAGTCCTACAGCCAGGCGACGCTTGCCGGCGGACGTCTGTTCATCGGGAGCTGGGGCGGCAAGGTCTACTCGCTCGACGCGTCGAGCGGATGCGTGCACTGGTTTTTCGACGCGGGCGCCGGAGTTCGATCGGCCGTTACCGTCGGTCCCATGGCTTCGACACAAGGCGCCCGGCTCGCGGTCTTCTTCGGTGACATGGCCGCCAATGCTTACGCGCTCGATGCGGCCACCGGGAAGATGCTGTGGCGGACAAAGGTGGACGACTTCTCCGTCGCGCGCGTAAGCGGCTCGCCGACACTGCACGACGGACGGCTCTATGTGCCCGTGGCATCGGGTGAAGAAGGTGCGGCGGCCGTTCCCACCTATGAGTGCTGCCGGTTCCGCGGCAGCATCGTCGCCCTCGACGCCTCTACGGGGAAGCAGGTCTGGAAGACCTACATGATCGAGGAACCAAAGCCGACGAAGAAGAACGCAGCTGGCGCGCAGCTCTGGGGACCGTCCGGCGTACCTGTCTGGGCAACCCCGGCCGTCGATCCTCGACGTAATGCGCTGTACATCACGACGGGCAACAACTACTCCGATCCGACGACAACGCTCAGCGATGCGTTCGTCGCACTCGATCTCGCCTCTGGGAAGATCCTGTGGTCGCGGCAGATGACGACGTCAGACGCCTACACGGCGGCATGCCGTCTGCCCGACAAGACGAATTGCGCCGTGTCGAACGGTCCTGACCTCGACTTCGGCGCATCGCCAATCCTCGTCACGCTGGCCAATGGCCGGCGGATGCTCGTCGCCGGCCAGAAATCCGGAGTCGTCCACGCACTCGATCCTGACGCCGGCGGTGAAGTGCTGTGGCAGACACGGATCGGCCGCGGCGGCACGATGGGCGGCGTGCAGTGGGGTTCGGCGTCCGACGGAACGAACATCTACGTCGCGCTGTCTGACATCGGACGCGTGATGCTCACGTACAGCACGAGCACCGACGCCGATCCGAAGCAGGGCGGAGGCATGTTCGCGCTGCGCCTCGCGGACGGCGAGCGCGTCTGGTACACGCCGCCTCCGGGATGCGGGACGCGATCGCGCTGCAGTCCCGCGCAGTCTGCGGCCGTGTCGGCGCTGCCGGGCGTGGCGTTTTCAGGCTCCGTTGACGGTCACATGCGCGCCTACTCGGCTGCGAACGGATCGATCATCTGGGACTTCGACACCATTCGTGAGTACGAAACCGTCAACGGAGTGCCCGGCCGAGGGGGTTCAATCGACGGACCGGGCCCGGTCATCGGAAGCGGAATGGTGTTCGTCAACTCCGGCTATCCGACGGCGGGCGGCACACCTGGAAACGTGTTGCTCGCGTTCTCCGTTGACGGGAAATAGGGTCTACTTCGCCGGATCGCACTTCGCCGCGACCATGGCCACGGACTCGACCTTGAGCGTGGGCAAGGCTTTCGCTCCGGCGCTGCTCTGGACGTTGCCGGTGATGCGCACCTGATGGTTCAGATGCGGAGTGATCAGCTTCGTATCGCCTTCCAGCCTGTAGCCTGTCAGGCTCAGGCCCGACGTTCCCACCGCGCTCTGATTGCCGGCGGCTGCTGCCATCGCTGGATTGTTCAGGTAGAAGATCTTGTCTGCGCCTGCTGGCGCCGGTAATGCGGCGCTTGCAGTTGGCATCGGCGCATCCTGAATGCAGCCGGCAATCGTGACGGTATTTCCCTTCGCTTCGGCCTGCGGGGCCGGCGTATTCCGCTGAATGCCCGGAGGCGCCGGGACATCTTGTGGTGGAGTGTTCGCCTGCGGCGGAGCCTGTGCTCCGAGAACGGCTGTCGTCGCGATCCCGACCGCTACGAACACACCTGGCCAGTGACGTTTCATCAGAACCTCCTTTTGCCGTGAACGGTCGGCGGAGGTCCAGCAACGCACGGACCAAACGGCGCGCGTGCTTCGACGTTCATCTGAAAGGGTTTTTGGAACCAGGCCCGGACTACTTGAAGGGTGCGGCCCGGTAATTCCTACTCTACGATCGGGAAATGCAACTCAGCGGACGAACGGTTCTCGTGACAGGCGGCGCCTCGGGTCTCGGTGGTGCGGCGGTGGACATGGTCGTCGCGGCGGGTGGCCGCGTGGTCGTCATCGACCTCAACGATGAGGCGGGCCGCGCGAAGGAAGCCGGCCATCGCGGCGCGGTGCGGTTTGTGAAAGGCGACGTTACCGTCGAGGGCGATGTGCAGCGCGCGATCGGGATCGCGGCCGGCGAGCTCGGCGGTGTCCACGGGCTGGTGAACGCCGCAGGCATTCCGGCGGCGGAGCGCGTGCTGCCAAAGGATGGCATTCAGCCGCTCGAACATTTCGAGCGAGTGATCCGCGTCAATCTGATCGGGACGTTCAACGCGATCCGGCTTGCCGGGGCTGCCATGGCGTCGAACGAGGCCACACCGGGCGGTGAACGCGGCGTCATCGTCAACACCGCGTCCGTGGCGGCGTTCGATGGACAGATCGGCCAGGCCTCGTACTCCGCCTCGAAAGGGGGCATCGTCGCCATGACACTGCCGATCGCCCGCGAGTTCGCGCGAATGGGCGTGCGCGTGGTGACGATTGCCCCCGGAACCTTCGATACGCCGCTGCTCGGTGCGCTCCCCGAAGCCGCGCGACAGTCGCTCGCTCAGCAGGTGCCGTTTCCGCCACGGCTCGGGCGTCCCGAAGAGTACGCGTCACTCGTACGTCACATCTTCGAGAACGAGATGTTGAACGGCGAGGTCATCCGTCTGGATGGTGCGATTCGGATGGCGCCTCGCTAGTTGGTAGTTGGTAGTTAGTAGTTGGTAGTCTTACGATAGACACTCCCGTGCTCACTCTCATCACCGGCGCGTTAGCCGGCGTCGTTCACGTCCTTGCCGGTCCCGATCATCTCGCTGCGGTCACACCCATGGCGATCGACGCGCGGCGGCGCGGATGGGTATCGGGCTGGACATGGGGATTCGGACACGCATCCGGGGTCGTGCTGGTGGCGGTCCTCGCCGTGACACTGCGCGACCTGTTGCCTCCGATCGAGGCGATCTCCGCCTGGAGTGAGCGAATCGTCGGTGCTGCCCTGATTGCCGTTGGTCTCTGGGCGCTGCGCCGGAGCCGACGGATAGGAACCGCCGCGCATACCCACGGCGCCGTGTCGCACCGGCATCTTCACGTTCAGGAAGGACCTGGATGGCTCCGCCGGCTCGGGCATGCCCACGCGTCGTTCTGCCTGGGAGTCCTGCACGGAATCGCCGGCAGCTCACACTTCTTTGGCGTCCTGCCGGCGCTCGCGCTTCCAACGCTGGCGGCTTCGCTGACATACATCGCCGCGTTTGGCGTGGGCACCGTGGTTGCGATGACGGCATTCTCGGCAGCCATCGGCGCCGCGGCTGCGCGTCTGCCGCATGGAGCTCTTCCCCAGCGCGCCATGATGGTGGCAGCCGCAACTCTGGCCATCGCGGTCGGCTCCGTCTGGATCGCCGTCGGCTGACGCCACGCGCGAAGCGCTCAGCAGATACTGCCAGCGGCGAGGCTTTGGCCTCGCCGGAATTTGTAAGTCGACGACGTTTCCTGTCGCCCGGCGCACGGAATTGCCCGTCGCCAACGTCGGCCGACTGACACAACGTCACAAAAAAGGCCACAAATCGTGGCCCCGCTCCACACATCTGGACACCCCGCGGGGGAACGCAACTTGCCCCTCTCCGGCGCGGAGAACCCCCTCTCTATGACAGGTGATCGACAGGCGGCGATCCGCGCCGCGGAAAAGCTTCTTCGCGTCGGCAAGCTGCAGCCAGCCATCGAGGCGTACACGCGTCTCGTCGACGAGCAGCCGGACGATCGCGACACGGCACTGTTGCTCGCGCAGCTGTATCTGCGGTCGCGCGACGTAGACGGTGCCGTCAGCCGCTTCGCGTCGGTCGCCGACGCCTGGCGCGCCGAGGGGAAGCTCGAGCCCGCCTTCGACACCTACAAGAAGATTCTCGCGGTCAGGCCGGCCGACGAGCACGCGCTTGGGCACGCCGCGGCGCTCGCGATTACGCAGGGCCAGACCGTCGAGGGGCGCAAGTACCTCCTGGCGCTGGCCGATCAGCAGGTTGCACGGAATGACATGGCGGCCGCGGGCGAGACGCTGGCCGAAGCCGCCACCCTCGATCCGTCGGACACGGCGCTCCGCGAGCGTGTGTTCCAGATGGCCATCACCTCAGGCAATTTCGCGCGGGCCCGCGAGCATGCCCTGACGACCAGCCATCGCCGCCGAGTGGCCGACGCGCTGCACGCGGCGGGGCTCGGTGACGAGGCGGTCGACCTCCTGCGCGAGGCACTCCAGCAGGATCCGGATCACCTGCCCACGGTTGCGCGTCTGGTGCGCATGCTCGTCGAAACGGGCGATGCGATCGCAGCTGCTGAGCACCTGTCGCCCGGCATGGCCGGCACCGACCCCGAAGCGCGGCTTGCGCTGATAGAGGTCCTGCTTCGCGGAGGTCGCGAGGACGAAGCGATCGAGATTGCGCGGCGCACGCTTGCCGACGCACCGGATACGGTGGACGCCATCGCCGGGCTGGCCGCATCAGCGGCGCCGCACGTCGTTGATACCGCCGTGGTCCTCGTTGAAATGACGGCCTCTCACTGGACCGAACGGTCGCAGTGGGAGCCGGCTGCAACCGCGCTGCAGCGGTTCGTCACGCGTGCACCCGGATGCATCGCCGCGCTGGTCAAGCTGGTTGAAGTGGCGGTGGACGGCGACCTCGGGCCAACGGCGTCACACGCACAGGAAATGCTTGCCGATGCCTACCTGGCAAGCGGTGCGACGGAAGAGGGCCTGGCGATTGCGGAAGACCTCGCAGCACGCGAGCCCAACAACCCCGTCCATGCGTCTCGTGTCAGGCAGGCCCAGGAAGTGCTCGCCGGACGGATTCCTCCCGGTAATCGCGCCGGCCACACCGTCGTCCCGTTCAGGTCTGCAGCGGCGTCGTAGGGTTCGCCTTCAGGCGGACCAACTACCGACTACCAGCTACCGACTGTTCTTAGCCTGCTCCAGCAGGCTCATGGCCTGACGTGCCTGGGCGGTGCGATCGCCGGTGAAGGTGGGACTGACGGCTGTCAACGCCGTTGCCACGGCGGACGAAAGCAGGTCGTGAAGCGTCTTCGATTCCACGGGCGCGTCCACCGACAGCAGCAAACCCTGAATGCCAACAAGCGTGCTGCCAATCGCTTTCAGCACGGGCTCGCTCGGTGAGGCCGCCGCGGACACCATGAATGAACTCAACTGCTCGAATCGCTCGATTGCGGGCTGAACCGCGGCACGATACTCCTCACGTCGTGAGGGCGCAGGTGCCTCTGACGACTGTGCGGCGACAGCCGGTGTGCCAGCAGCGGGAGCACCAGGCGCCCTCGGCGCTGTCATCGCCGCGGTGCGTGTGGGCTGAGTCGCTGACGGCGGCAGAGAGTCCGGCGAGAAATCCACGTAGACGCGACGGCCGAGAACCCGGACGGCGCTGCGCGCGCGTTCGAGGAGCGTGATGCGGGCCTTGAGGCGGTTGCCGGTGTCGCTTCCGGCGTGAATCGATACGCCCATCACGAATCGCACGCCCGGCGGTGCCATGAACGACGTGGGTCGAGCCGGCCCGACAACCGGGCCGGCGTCGAGCTCGAGCACGGCCGCGCTGACTCGCCGTGTCGCAACGTCCTGCGGCTCCCCCGTCAATTCAAAAACGAGCGAAACGCGGTCCTGCGCGGCCAGCAGCGACACATGCTGAAAGCGGGTGTCGGCCGCATACACGGGCGCGCTATGGAAGATTGCCGCCAGCACGAAGGCGGCCGTCAGGCGTGAGAAGGTGACCACGGCTTACAGGCCGCCGGCCATCGAGCTTTCGAGACGCACGGTGGCACCGGTGACCCCCTGAGCCTCCAGCGCCCGCTGTGCTGCCGCGGCTTCCTCGGCTGACGCGTACGGGCCAACGATGACCTGCTGGGAGACGCCGTCAGGATGCCGGCGCGTGAACGCCGGAAATCCGGCTTCGACGAGCTGTGCGGCGACGGCTGCAGCGCGCTGTTCCGATCGCAGCGTGGCGATCGTAACGGTGACGCTGTTGCGCACATCCAGAGCCTTGATCTCAGGTGCCGGTTGGGCATCGGGCGTTGGGGCGGCGGTGGCAGCGGAGACTTGCGCCACGGTTTTCTCCTGGCTCCGCTGCGCGATGGCCTTCCAGCTGACGCCTCCCGCGAGCAGCACCACGACCGCGGCTGCCGCGGCCCACTGCATCTGCCAGCGCGGTATGCCCGCGGGTTGCAGATTCAGGCGCCGCGCGGCCTCACGGACGATGCGCGTGTCGATCACGCGCGCCTGCCGCTCGCAGCCGACTTCGAGCGCGCGGTCGGACAGCAGGTTCACCAGACGCGGGACCCCCTGCGACAGCGCAGCGACGGTTCTCACCGCCGGCGGTGCAAAACGTACTTGCCAGAAATCACCTTGCGTCAACAGCCCGGACGGACCTGGCGTCTGATTGCCGTCAGACGCGCGCGCGACGTCGAGCCGATGATTGATGTACTCGGCGACTTCGCTCCGTGTCAGGCAGGTGAGCTCGCAGCGCCGGGACACGCGCTGTCTCACCTGGCGCATTTCGGCGCGCCCCAGCAGCGCGTCGAGCTCCGGCTGACCGGACAGCACGACCTGCAGGAGCGGAGGCCCGTCGCCATCGAGGTTTGACCAAAGACGGAGCTGCTCGAGCAGCACGGGGTGAAGATGCTGCGCTTCATCGATGATGACGACCGCCCGGCCGCCGAGCGGCGCCAGCGATGTCAGGAAGCGCTGCAGCACGACAATCAGCTGATGCAGCGGCGCAGGGGCCACGCGACGAGGCGAGCGGGTGTCGCGATCGAGCACGCCGAAGTCGCTGAGAACCTGCGCGAGCAGCTCCTCGGCGGTCACGCACGGATCGAGAATCAGCGAGACGAACGTATTGGGACCGCTGGCCTGCATCGCGGCACGGCAGAGCATGCTCTTGCCAGTGCCCACCTCGCCGGTGATGACGATGAAACCTTCGCGGCGTTCGAGGGCGCGGCACACCTGATCGAACGCGGTGGCATAGCTTCCGCTGCGGAATGCGAATCGAACTGTGGGCGACAGGCTGAAGGGCGGCTCGGCGAGACCGTAATACGACTCGTAGGACGCCGGCGCGGTCGTCCGTCGCGCAATCATCTCGCGGGTGGCTGCCGGATAGTGATCAACCGGCTGCCAGTCGATGTCCATGTGGCCGTCGCCGCCGTCCACTGGCACCATCACTGCCCCGGCGCGTCGCGGCGGCGCAGCCGGCTGTTCGTCGACCCGGTGGTGTCGTCGACGAAATATGCAGCGCAGGCGGCGTCCAGCAGTTCCCTCGTAATGCGCGGCTCTTCGCCGCGGTAGTTACACAGCGCCGTGACCTGTTCGATGAGGTCGCGCGGCTGGCAGGCCCGCAGCGGACGGCTGATGGGCCGGTAGTGACGGCGGTGGAGGTAGGCCACCATCACCGGGTGGAATTTCAGATTGCGCTTGTCGCAGATCATCTCGAAGATGCGCGCGTACTGCTGGAGCGTCGGATCCTCGATCTCGATCTTGTACGGAATACGGCGGAGGAACGCCTCGTCGGCCAGCGACAGCGGATCGAGGTTCGTCGCGAACACCGTCAACACGTCGAACGGAATCTGGAACTTCTTGCCGGTGTGCAGCGTGAGATAGTCCACGCGGCTCTCGAGCGGCACGATCCAGCGGTTGAGCAGATCTTCAGGCCGCATCCGCTGGCGCCCGAAGTCGTCGACGAGGAAGACGCCGCCGTTGGCCTTCAGCTGCAGCGGCGCCTCGTAGAACTTGGAGACCTTGTTGAAGGTCAGGTCGAGCATCGCGAGCGTCAGCTCGCCGCCGACGATCACGACCGGCCGGCGGATGCGCACCCAGCGGCGGTCGCGCTGTGCCTCGGCAATGATGCTGCTGTTCGCGTTCTCGGTTTCGAGCGACTGGTGCGTGATCGGGTCGTACATCGTGACGATGTAGCCGTCTACGTCGAGCGCGTACGGCATATACATGTCACCGCCGATTGCCTTTCCCAGTCCCTCGCCGATGACGGTCTTGCCGTTGCCAGGCGATCCGTAGAGGAAGATCGCCTTGTTGGCGTTCACCGCCGGGCCGAGCTGCTCGAAGATGTGCTCGCTGATGACGAGTTGGGCGAAGCCGTCGTGCAGGCGCGGGCGATCGATGAATCCGCGCACCGAGGAGAGTCCCTTCATGGCCTCGATATAGGCCTCGAGCGGCACCGGCGCAGGGCCGGTGTATTGATTGACCTCGGAGTACTCGCGTGCGCGATCGCGGCCGAGGTCGGTCAGCGAGTACTTGTAGCCCGCTGTGCCTGTGCCAATCGCGCCCCGGACCTCGATCACGCGCTCGGCGCGCGCCCGCTCGATGATGGGTTCGAGAATTGGATAGGGCAGCCGGAGACTCTCGGCCAGCTGCAGGCCGGACTGCTCGCCGCCGTACAGCGTCTTGACGATCAGCGCATCGACCTTGTCGGCCGTGAGCCCCGTATCGGCAAGCGTCACCGGCACCGGCGGCACCGGCGCCGCGCGCGGAACGTCAACCTTCGGGGGCATTTGCGTCATTCTTGTGCGAGCGGCACGAGCACCTGGACGATCTTGATCGCTGCCGGACCAAGCGTCACGACCCAGATGGCCGGGAAAATACACAACACCAGCGGGAAGACCATCTTCACACCGGTCTTTGCGGCCGCCTCTTCCGCCCGCTGACGACGCTTCGTCCTCAGCGTATCGGAGTGCACCCGCAGCGACTGTGCCACGCTCGTACCAAACTTATCGGTCTGAACCAGCATAGCCACCAGCGAGATGACGTCGTCCACACCGGTCCGCTCGCCGAGGTTGTGCAGCGCGTCGGATCGGCTCTTGCCGGCGCGAAGCTCGAAGTTGATTAACCGCAGCTCCTCGCACAGCTCGGGATGAGCGAACACGAGCTCCTCTCCAACGCGCTGGATCGCCTGGTCCAGGCCAAGCCCGGCTTCCACGCTGACCACCAGCAGGTCGAGGGCATCCGGCAGCGAAAGACGGATTCGGTGCTGACGCCGCTTCTCGAGCCGGGCCAGGACGATGTTGGGAAACAGATAGCCCAGGCCAGCCGCGCCGAACGCCAGCATGATGTTCGGACGCATGAAGATCGGCGTGGCGAGCACCGCGAAGGCGACGGCGGCGGTGGCAACACGAACACCGAGGAAGATGACGAGCGCCTCGTTGTTGCGGAAGCCGGCGGACACGAGCCGCCGCTGCAGCTTGCCCATTTCCGAGGGCGACTGCGGGGCCACGCGGCCCATGCGCTTGAACGTGGCCTGCATGCGTTCCCACGTCGGCGTCTCCACGGTGGGAAGGGCGGCGCCGCCGCCGATTTCGGCCAGGCGCCGTTCGACGTTGCCAGCCAGGCTCGGCGCCAGGGCGATGTACGCCGCATAGGCGAGCAGCGAAACAAACAGGAATGCGAGCAGCGGGAGCAGGATCAACACGTCACACCTCGATCTTGATTACCTGGCGGATCCAGAAGTACCCGACGGTCTGCATCACGCCGGCACCCATCAGCATCGTCTTCCCCATCTCCTCGGTGAACAGCGTATTCATGTGATCCGGGCTGAGATACGACAGGACGATCCCAAGCAGCGGCGGCAGCCCCAGCAGCACGTATCCGGTGAAGCGGCCGTGCGCCGTATGCACGCGCACCTGCCGCAGAATCTTGAATCGCTCGCGGACGACGTAGGCCAGCTTGTCGAGAATCTCGGCGAGGTTGCCGCCGGTCTCGCGCTGAATCGTCACCGCCGTGGCGAAGAAGCGCACGTCGAGCAGCGGCACGCGATCGGCGAGCTCGAAGAGGCACTCCTTCAGCGGCAGGCCGAAGTTCTGCTGATCGAACACTTTCTTGAACTCAGGGCCGACCGGCTCTGAAAGCTCATCGGCCACCATTCCCAGCGACGTCTGGAACGCGTGCCCCGCGCGCAGCGCGCGCGCCAGCAGGTCGAGCGCCTCGGGAAACTGCTCTTCGAACTTCTTGATGCGCGACGAGCGCCGATACATGAGAAAGAGAATCGGCAGCGTGCCGAGCAGAAGGCCGGCGGGCGCGGCGGACGTCACCGGCGCGAACATCACCACGCCGAGCACGCCAAGGAGCGCTAGACCGCCACTGACGACGAGAATTCCGCCAGTCGTCGCCTTGACGCCCGACTGTTCGATCAGCCGGGTCAGGCTCATGCCCGCGCCCGTCTTGCCAATCAGCTTCTCGACGGCCTTCGCCCCGAGCGGACCCTGGTCGTCCGCACGCACGACGGAGGCGGACTCCCCTTCCTGCGTGATCGCGATCGAGCCGACTTCCTTCAGGCGCTTCTCGAGCGCCTTCGCCGCGCGGTTGTTCGGGATGGCGCTGAGCGCCCAGCCGAAGCCGACGGCGATGCCGGTGACGACCAGGAAGACACCTATTGCGAGCAGCATTACCGCACCTCTTCAGACCCGGAGAACATCTCGGGCGGCAGGTTGATGCCGTTAGCCCGCAGCCGTTCCCAGCACTTCGGGCGGACGCCGGTTGCCCGGAAGCGGCCCATGACCTTGTTTTCGGGCGTCAGTCCGGTCTTCTCGAAGATGAAGATGTCCTGCATCGTGATGATGTCGCCTTCCATCCCCGTGATTTCGGCGATCCCCGTCACGCGGCGTGAGCCATCGCTCAGGCGCGTCTGCTGGACCACGATGTTGATCGCCGACGAGATCTGCTGGCGCATCGCGCGCTCCGGCAGGTTGGTCGCTCCCATCGCGATCATCGTTTCGATACGCGTCAGCGCGTCGCGAGGCGTGTTGGCGTGGACCGTGGTCAACGAGCCGTCGTGACCCGTGTTCATCGCCTGGAGCATGTCGAGCGCTTCCTCGCTGCGGACCTCGCCGATGACGATGCGATCGGGCCGCATACGCAGGGCGTTGACGACGAGCTGCCGCTGCTTGACCGCGCCCTTGCCTTCGACGTTGGCCGGGCGGGTTTCCAGCCGCGCCACGTGCTCCTGACGGAGCTGCAATTCAGCGGCGTCTTCAATCGTGACGATCCGTTCGTCCTCGGAGATGAAGCTGGACAGCACGTTGAGGAGCGTCGTCTTACCGGCGCCGGTACCGCCGCTGATCAGGCAGTTGAGGCGGCCCTTCACGCACGCTGCCAGGAAATTGAGCATCGGCGCGGTCAGCGCCTTGAAGTTGACGAGATCGTTTGCCTGCAGCCGTTCCGCCGGGAAACGGCGAATCGAGAGCAGCGGGCCGTCCACGGCCAGGGGTGGAACGATTGCGTTGACACGCGAACCGTCGGCGAGGCGCGCGTCCACCATCGGCGAGCTGTCGTCGATACGCCGGCCGACGCTGCTGACGATCCGGTCGATGACGCGCAGCAGGTGCCGGTCGTCCTGAAACGTGGCGCTCACGCGTTCGAGCACGCCCTTGCGTTCGACGAAGACCTGCTTGTAGGTGTTGACCAGGATGTCGTTGACCGACGGGTCCCTGAGCAGCGGCTCGAGCGGACCCAGGCCGAACACGTCATCCAGGATTTCCGCAAACAGCTGTTCGCGCTCGGTCAGGCTGATCGGCGTCGCTTCCTCGGTGAGCAGCTGTCCGAGCAGCGAGCGGATCTCCCCCTCGGCGCGCGACCGTTCCGTCTGCGCCAGCGCTTCGAGGTTGAGCCGGTTCAGCAGCTTGCGATGGACGTTCGCGCGCAGCTCGAGATACTGAGGGCGCGGGCCCTGTGGTCGGGGCGTAGCGATCGTCGGTCGTGGAGTTGCGGCAGGGGCACTCATGTCGTTTTACCAGATCGAAGCTAGACGCGACAGCGAGATCGCGCCAGTGTTTGCCGTCGCATCCGCAGCCGAAGAACCCTCGTCCTCCAGCAAGCGGCGCGTGAAGCTGTCGAACTGCGCGGCCAGGGGCGTGCTGCCCGTGAGCGCCAGAGGCACGCCGGAGTTGAGCGCCGCCGACACGGTCTTGTAGTCGCTCGGGAACATGTGGTCGATCGGGTGCCCGACCGCCGCTTCGATCTGCGCCGGCGGAATCGGGAACGGCTCTGCCGCGCGGTTCAGCAGCAGCCGAACGCGATCGACCGACGCGCCCATCTGCCGCACGCGATCGAGCAGGCGCTGCGCGTTGCGAATCGACGGAACGTCCGGGTTTGCCACCAGTCCGATCATGTCGGCCGCGAAGAGCGAGGCCGACACGCCGGCGTTGATCTGGGCACCGGCGTCCACCACGACGTACTCGTATTCGTTCTGCAGGTGACGGACGATGTCCTCGAGGGCCGCCCCGTCTCCGGAGCCCGGCCGATCGAAGTTGTCGGACCCGGCCAGGATCTCCAGCCCCGACTTGTGCTTCGCGACCAGCTCGCGCAGGAACTCCGCGTCGAACCGATGCATGTTGTCCAGGGCGTCCACGAGCGTGTAGCGGCTGCGGACTCCCAGGAAGAGCCCGACCTCCCCCAACCCGGGCTTGAGGTCGACGATGATCGTCCGCTGCCCCGACAGCCGCGCGAGCTCGACGGCGCAGTTGACCGCCATCGTCGTGGTGCCGGCGCCACCCTTGGCCCCGAAAAACACGATCGTCGTCGCGGAATGCCCCTGCCCCGCCGCGTTTCGACGCGCGGCGGTCCGGCGGAGCGCTTCGTAGAACGTGTCTTCCGGCGGCGGATACGTGAAGAACTCGTTGGCGCCCGCGCGCATCGACTGGAGGATCAGGTCCGGGTTCGGCTCGCGCGCGACGACGAAGACGGCGGAAGTGGCCGACGACGCGCGAAGCGACTCGGCGCGGGCAATTGCCGCCGAGGGATCCTGCCGCGCGTCGATGATGAAGAGGTCGGCCTTCCGGCTGCCGGGACCTTCGGCGGTCACGGTCATCGGCACCGGGCCGCCGCGGAGCATTGCCCCCACATGCGTGTGGAAGACGTCGTCCTGACTGAGGAGCATTCCGACAAGTCGTGCCATCGCTATCTCACCAACCGAATCGCTCGTGGAAACACACCATCGGGGGCTGGTCCGGCGTTGTCATCGATAACGCCGGTAATCGGGACGATCCGGCCATACACTTCGTTGCCCTGGAGGCGTTCAACGAAGAACCCGACCCAGTTGCGCGAAATCAGATCCGCCCCGCGTCCGGCCTGCTTCCCGTCCGCGTAGACCTGAGGGTCATACAGCGGAAGCGGGAATACCCGCGGGCTCTTGCCCAGCGGGCTGACGACACGCTTCGACGAGCCGTCCCAGTACGCGGTCGGGTCCTGGTCCAGAAGCAACTGAACGCCCTGAGTTGTCGGGCCGACCATGTTGCCCGGCTCCTGCACCATCGGCTGGTTCAGTCCGATCGTCGAGGTGTTGCAACCCGAGATGTTGTCGCGATAGAAGTCGCCTCCCGTATCGAGCGGCATCTTCCACGAGTAGTAGAACGTCGGTTCGATGTTGTTGCCCGAACCGGCCCGCAGGATAAAGGGCGTGCCCGCGTCAGCTTCCGTCCAGGTGCTATGCGTCGCGCTTGGCGGAATGTAGACATCCGCGTTCGGCAGAATATTGCCCTTGTTGTCGTAGCGATCGAACGTGCTGTTCTGCGTCCACGGCGGATTCGTGTTCTCGACCCACTTGTCCGGGATCGTGAACGGCTTGACACACGTCATCGCGTTGGCTGGCGCCGCCTCGGCGGTGGCGGTCGCGTTGATATCGAAGTCGTTGATGCCGAAGACCGGACCGATCAGCGTCGGAATCTGGTTGCCCCTGGCGGTAGTCCTGTACACCCAGACCTGCACCCGATCGTTCCGTCCGGTCGGGCCGAGCGGAAACGTCACATCGGCCGGATTGATGGACACGTTGCCGCCGATGACCTTGTTCCGAAGGCCGGTGCTGATGGCGCTCTGCACCGCCGGGCCCCCAGGGGTTCGATCGGTAAAGCTGTTGTACACAAGCGCCCCTGCGCCGGCCAGAGCCGCCGCATCAGCCGAGTTCTGCGCCTGTGCGCGCGCGGTCATGAACAGCCCGACGTCGATGGCCAGCGTCGTCGCGGCGAAGAAGGACATGAACCCGAGGCTGACGAAGACCAGCGACATGCCGGTCTCGTCGAGCAAACGGCGGGCTCTTGCCCGATTACGGAAAGCGTTGATGAGACGTCCCATGGTGCCCGTCCTTTACTTCTTCGTCCCCGTCTTCGCGAGCTCCGACTGATACGTACTCTCGGCGGCCCGCACCTTCGCAGCCGCCTCGTCAATCGCGGCCTGCTTCTTCTTGTCGGCTTCGGCCTGCTTCTTCGCCTGTTCCGCCGCCTTGCGATCGGCTTCAGCCTGGCGGCGGCCTGCTTCCGCGTCGCGCTTCGCCTGCTCTTTCGCAAGCTTTTCCTGGTCCTTCGCCAGCTTCTCCTGACGCTTCCTCTCGTCAGCGGAGGCCTGCGCCTGCGCGCGGGCCTCGGCGATCCCACGCGCGACATCAGCCTTCTCCGCGCGTTCCGCCTCACGGCGCTCCGCGCCGGTCAGCTGCGGCGTGCTGGAGTCCACCACCAGCGGCGCGGGCACTGACTGCGCCTGCGCAGTGGGCGTCGGGCTGCCGGCACCAGCCAGGCCAGCCGGCGGCGTGGCCATGGTTCCCTGGAACGGAGCGGCCGGCGGTGCGATCGCCTCGTTGTCGCGGAGCGGCGAGAGGTACGGCTCCCTCAGGCGCGGCAGGTCGCGCGTCACGCCCACAGAGCCTTCCTGCAGCAGCTGCGGCGTGATCATGACGACCAGCTCGGTGCGGTTCTTCTGCGCCGCCTTGCTGCGGAACAGGTAGCCGAGGATCGGGATGTCGCCGATGCCCGGAATCTTGGTCATCGTGGACGACATCGAGTTGTTCAGCAGACCGGCAATCGCGAATGTCTGCCCGTTGCGAAGCTCGAGCTCCGTCGACGTCTTGCGGCTGACCAGCGCCGGGATACGGAAGCCCTGGAGCTGAATGCCGTTCGCAAAGTCGAGCGTGCTCACTTCCGGAGCGACCTTCAGGTGAATGCGGTCGCCGTCAACCGTCGGCGTGAAGTTGAGGCGGACACCGAATTCCTTGAACTCAATCGTGATGGCGTTGCCGCCGCCCGCCTGAGCCACGGGAATCGGGAACTCACCGCCGGCGAGGAAGCTGGCTTCCTTGCCGCTCTCGGCGACGAGGTTCGGCTCGGCAAGGCTCTGGAACAGCCCGCGAACCTGCAGCGCCCTGATCAGCACGCCCAGGTCGTACTTCTCGCTGAGGACGAACAGGTTCAGGAAGTCGCTGAAGTTGTAGTTGCCCTTCGCCGTCGTCACGTCCGCACCGAACTTGAACGGATCAGGACCTTCCTTGGTCACCTGGAGATCGGTGTAGCCGGGCGCCGAGAACTGCTGCGTCGTGACACGGCCCAGCGTGTTGTTGATGCCGGTGGGGCTGGTGAAGAGCGAAATGCCCAGCTCCGTCAGCGCCGTGCGGCTGACTTCCGCGAAACGGACGCGCAGCAGCACCTGGTTGCTCGGGCGCGCCTGGATCTGGAGGAGGTTGACGACCTCTTCCTTCCTCTCGACGAACGCCGTCGCCAGGCTGCCTGCCTTCTCGCTCAGCTCCTTGGTCGAGACGCGGCCGGAGAGCACCACGTTCTTGCCGTTGGCGGTCACCTGGACCGACTCGTTCGGCAGCATCTCCTTCATCTGCTCGGCGAGCCGCGCGACGTCGCGTCCGACGGAGACGTCGTAGCGCCGCACGGCGCCCGCCCGCTCCCAGACGAACATCGAGATCGTGCCCGGCGCCTTGCCGTGCAAGAGCAACTGGCTGTTCGAGGTCACCAGCGCGTCGGCGATCTCAGGGTTGGTCAGCGACACGCGCATGATCGGCGTGCCGATGTCGAGCACCGTCGAGCGCCCGGCGACAATCTGCACCGGCGTGGCCGGCGTGTCGATCACCGCGTTCGCCGCGGCTGCCGCCGCGTTCGTCGTCGGCTGGGTGGCGACTTGTGCTCTGAGGGCGCCGGGCTGGAGCACGGCGACGATCAGGATCCAGGCTGCGATCTTCCGTTTCATCTGCATGCTCCTCAGTGCACCACTTCCGTCGCGCGTTTGTCCCCACGGATGATTTCGATCGTCGGCAGCGGCGTCGGCGCCGGCGGCGCCACCACTGGCGCTGCCGCGACGGGCCGTGCTGACGCGATCCGGCTCACGGGCGCCGCAGTACGGGGCGCCGCGTTTCCAAGCAGGATGGCCGGCTTGATGCCAGGCGTCGCCGGCATCGTCTTGTCGAGCGGATTACGAAGCGCCAGCTGAATCTTGCCTTCGGTGCTGGCGAGCGTCAGCGCTTCGGCCTGCAGCGGGTCGACCAGCAGGGTGACGACGCTGACCGACACCGGCTTGTTGTCCTTCTCGACGTCGCGCTCGATCCGCGTGCCGGCGGTGAGCACGGTGACGTTGTTCAGAATCACCTTCGACGTCATGTCGTTCGTCTGGTTCGTCGGGCTGATGCTGACCAGGACGTCCACCTTCGACCCGGGCAGGACGTAGCCGGCGACACCGATGACGTCGTTGACGCGCACCGACAGCGCCCTCATGCCGTCCGGAATCATCGGCGGCAGCCCCGAGCCGGCGCCGACCGGCGCGAGCTTCGACGGCAGCAGCGGCTCGTTCTGCGACACAGGCTGAATCAGGCCGCGCCCGACCAGTTCCTGCGGGTTGCTGAACGTGCCGACCGGCCTGTCGTCCGAGGGCCAGTTGATCGTCCGCAGATCCTCGGCGCGCAGGGCGGCACCCAGGTCGAGGCTGCTGTTCGCGACGACAACTGGCGTCGTCTTGGCGGCGGCGGCTGCGGGCGTGGCCTGCACGTACCGGTACGTGCTGAACGCGAAGATCGCGCCCACGGTCATGGCCAGCAGCAGAATGGTGTAGATGCGTTTGCGAGGCATAGCGTTTTCTGACCCCTATTCGTTTCGCATGATGGTCGTTGTCCGCATAGTGAAGGCCTGACCCGCGGTCGAGCCATTCACCACAAGTTGTGCGACCCCTTGGAGCACCATGAAGTCAAACGGATACTCGACGACTACCCTGGTGGCCGGCGCGGTCGTCGCGGCGGCGGCATCGATCGGAATGGTGGTGTCTGTGATCAGGACGTGAGTAGTGGCCGTGTTGTCCACAATCGTCGCGGGCAGACCGCCATTCTTCAGATAGGTCCTGACACGCGCATCCACCGACGCATTCGAATACGCGGGCAGGACCGCAACGCGGGCACCCTCGCGCGAAGCGTTCGTGATGACCTGCCACGTCTGATACGCGCGTCCAAACTCGAGAATGCCGATGCAGACGAGCAGCATGATCGGGCAGCGTGAACGCAGCCTCGATGAGCGCGGCGCCGTCTTCCCGGCGTAGTCGTGACTTCCAGCTGCGCATCTCTCTGCTCCTTACAAGCCCACGACTGCCAGCGCCGCCCCAAGGGCAATCGCCGGCGCGTACGGAAATCGGTTATTGGAGGCCGGATCTTCAATCACGGCCGCCACGGCCCGGCTGCGAGTGCTCACCAGCATTGCCGTGCCGTACAACGTCTGGCGGAGCCGTCCACGCCATACGGCGACGGCCAGCGCCATCACGCCGCCCAGAATCGCGGCGCGCAAAAACGCATCGAACACCCCGGCGGGGCCAAGCAGCGCGCCGAACGCGGCGAGCAGCTTCACGTCACCCGCTCCAGTCGCCCCGAATATGTGCGCGGGCATCAGCAGGGCCAGGCCGAGCGCCAGGCCGCCGAGTGCACCGCCGACAGTCACCGAACCCAGGCCCGCCATCGCCAGCAGCAATCCCACCGACGCCAGCCCCATCGTCAGGACGTTGGGGACGCGGCGCTTCTGGATGTCCACCACCGAGGCAGCGATGCCGGCCACGATGACCAGCACAGGGGTCAGAATCATGGGGCGACCTTGAGCCCCGCGGCGATGGTGTCCCAGAACACCGTTTGAATAGTCGTCCCGACCTGCGACACAGCGGTGACGGCGACAAGCGCAACCAGACCGACGAGCAGTGCGTACTCGATGAGGTCCTGGCCGCTGTCGTCGCATCTCAAGCGTCGCAGCACGGCGGTACGGATTCGTGCAGGCATCAACCTGTCTCCTTTACAGTGCGCGGCGTCGACGCGCGGGTCACGACAAAGAGCGGCCCGCACGGGCCGCCCTTTGACAGTCGCGCGTTACGGTGCGGCAGCGGCCGCGGTCGTGAGATGACCCTTGATCTTCGTGAAAATGTTGTTCACCTCTTTGCCGGCGTCGGTCAGCGCGACGACGCAGACGAGCGAGATGAGCGCCACGAGCAGCGCGTACTCGATGAGGTCCTGGCCTTCCTCTTCACGAACGAATGACTGAACGAGATTGAACAATTTCATGTCGTCTCCCTGCGCGCCCACCGCGCGCGACGTATGTATCTCGCCGGAGTGCCGTCAGGGCGCCGCCGGAGCGGCGCCCTGAATCACCCGACGCTTACGGCGCTGCAGCCGATGCAGCCGACAGCCGGTTCTTGATCTTGGTGAAGATGTTGTTCACCTCTTTGCCGGCGTCAGTGAGCGCCACGACGCAGACCAGCGAGATCAGCGCGACAAGCAGCGCATATTCGATCAGGTCCTGGCCTTCTTCGTCGCGAACGAACGCGTTCACGTACTTCGTCAGATTCATGCTTCTTCTCCGCGCGCGAGAGCGCGCATGCTAGTGATAGAACTGCGGCCCGCAGCAGTGCACGACCGCGCGACAGGGACCCTTAAGCGCAACCGCTGTGCCACGGCTGGGGTGGGC
>DATLLQ010000225.1:0-5123 GCA_035537775.1 Vicinamibacterales bacterium
AGCGCGACGAAAGCACCAGCGATCAGCCGGAGCGCACGTTCGATGGTCATGATGATCTCCTGTGACATGCTCGAGACTTGGTCATGGGATCGCCCCCGCCGGTGAAGACGATGGGATCTCGCCACTCGCTAAATTGATCCGGCGTTGATGCGTGACGAAGTACAGGACCGGCACGGTGACGCGCGACAGCAGCAGCGACGCCACCTCACCTGCCATCAATGAAATCGCCAACCCCTGGAAGATCGGGTCGAACAGGATCACCGCCGACCCGACGATCACCGCCGCCGCCGTCAACGCCATGGGCCGGAAACGAACGGCGCCTGCATCGACGACCGCTTCACCAAGTGGCATTCCTTCGCGCACGCGCATCTCGATGAAGTCCACGAGAATGATCGAGTTCCGTACGACGATGCCGGCACCGGCGATGAAGCCAATCATCGAGGTCGCCGTGAAGAAGGCGCCCATGGCCGCGTGCGCCGGCAGGATGCCGACGAGCGAGAACGGGATCGCCGCCATGATCGTCAGCGGCACGCCGAATCCCTCGAACCACCAGACAACGAGGATGTAAATCAGGACCAGGACCGCCGCGAACGCCAACCCGAGATCGCGAAAGACCTCGTAGGTGATGTGCCACTCGCCATCCCACTTCATCGCGTACCTGGTAGTGTCGGACGGCTGCTGCGTGTTGAAGATCTCGAAGCCGTACCCTTCCGGCAACACAAACCGCTCGAGCGCTTTGTTCATCTGCAGAATGGCGTATACGGGGCTCTCAGCCACACCTGCAAGGTCGCCGGTGACGTAGGTCACTGGCAGCAGGTTCTTGTGATAGAGGCTGGCGTCTTCCGTCGTTCGCGTCTCGCGGGTCAACTCGCCGAGCGCGACCGAGTGTGTTCCCTCGATGCGGAGCTGCCGCAGGCTTTCGAGCGAGCCACGCGCCTGACGCGGAAGCCGCATCACAATCGGCACGTCTTCCCGTGACGCTTGATCGTGAAGCAACCCGACGCGCATCCCGTCACTGGCCAGCCGTACGACCGCTGCCACATCCGACGGCGACACACCGGCGGCCCTGGCTCGATCCTGATCGACGGTTAATGTGGTCTTGGCCTGAGGTGATTCCACATACCAGTCGACGTCCACTACGCCGGCTGTTTGTTCGAACACGCTCTTCACTTGCTGTGCGAGCTCCATCCGTCGGCCGGCGTCTGGTCCGTAGATTTCCGCGACGAGCGTCTGCAGCACCGGCGGGCCCGGAGGCACCTCGGAAACCTGAATCGTCGCGTTGAGGCGCGCGGCGATCGGCAGGAGTCGCTGGCGCACCCGCTTGGCCACGTCGTGGCTCTGCTCGTGCCGGTCATCCTTCGGAAGCAGATTCACTTGCAGGTCCGCCAGATGCGGGGCCCGTCTGAGGAAGTAGTGCCGCACGAGTCCATTGAAGTTGTACGGCGCCGCGGTGCCCACGTAGCTCTGGATATCGGTGACGTCAGGATCCTTTAGCGCTTCGCTCGCCAGGTCACCGGCCACCCGCGCCGACTGCTCGAGCGCGGTCCCTTCCGGCAAGTCGATGACGACCTGGAATTCGCTCTTGTTGTCGAACGGAAGCATCTTCACCGTCACGAACTGAAGCGGCACCAGCGCGATCGCCGCCAGTAACAGGACAGCCACGCCACCCAGGAACATCAGCCGCGTGCGCCCGTTGTCGATGAGCCGCGCCATCGCGCCGCGATACAGTCGCGTCGCGGCCCCCTCAGTCGCGTGGGCGTGCCCGTGATCGACGCGCAACAGCCGCACCGCGGCCCACGGCGTGACGATGAACGCCGCGGCAAGCGAGAACAACATCGCGGCAGTGGCACCGATCGGAATGGGCCGCATGTACGGGCCCATCAACCCTCCGACGAACGCCATGGGAAGAATCGCGGCCACGACCGTGAGCGTCGCGAGGATCGTCGGGTTGCCCACTTCGTCGACGGCACGCACCGTGAGCGCCGCAAGGCCTGACTCCTCTCCGGTCTGCATCCGCGCGTGCCGCACCACGTTCTCCACGACCACGATCGCGTCGTCGACGAGGATGCCGATCGAGAAGATCAGCGCGAAGAGCGTGATCCGGTTCAGCGTGTAGCCGTAGAGCGCGAACGCGAAGAGCGTGAGTGCCAGCGTCACGGGAATGGCGATGAGCACGACCGCGGCCTCGCGTCGTCCGAGCGCGAGCGCGATCAGTACCGTGACCGAGATGACGGCGAGAAACATGTGGTAGAGGAGCTCGTTCGACTTCTCCGCCGCTGTCTCGCCGTAGTTGCGCGTGACGGCGAGGGTCAGATCGCGTGGCAGCACGACGCCGCGCAGCGTGTCCAGCTTCTGCTCGACGAGATGCGCCACGGTGATGGCGTTGGCGCCTTTCCGCTTCGCGACCGAAATGGTGACCGCCGGGTGCGCTCCCTCCGTCCGCGAGTGGTACCGCACGTACGACACGGGCTCGGCATCCTCGTCGGTCACCGCAGCGACGTCGCGCAGCAGCACCGAACGGCCGGCCGCGCCGGAGACGACCACGTCGCGCAGTGCGTCCACGCGATCGAGCGAGTTGCCGGCCTGAAGTCGGGTGACGCCACCGCCGCTGACCGGTCCGGTTCCCGTCGATCGCGCATTCGCCTCCTCAACCGCACGCGCCACACGCAGCGGATCGAGTGACGCCGCCGCCAGCCTGGCGGGGTCGACATCCACGTGGACCTCTCGCGGGCGTCCGCCGATCAGCGTCACCTCAGACACGTCGGGCACTTCAGCGATTGCCTCTCGTATCTGTGCCGCGGCTTTGCGGAGCTGGTGGTCGTCGTATCTGGCACCCCACAACGTCACCGCGACGACCGGCACGTCATCGATGGATCGAGCCTTGACGAGCGGAGGGCTGACGCCAGGGGGAATGCGGTCGGCGTTAGCCGCCAGCTTCTGGTTCAATCGTACGAGCGCTCGCTCTTCGTCCTGCCCGACGTAGAACCGCACGACGACCATCGACTGCCCGGGACTCGAGGTTGAGTAGAGATACTCGACACCCGGCACTTCCCAGAGCAGCTTCTCCATCGGTCGCGTCACCCGCTGCTCCACCTCGGCGGATGTGGCGCCGGGTACATCGACGAAGACGTCGATCATGGGCACCACGATCTGCGGCTCTTCCTCTCGCGGGAGCGAGACGACGGCAAAGGCCCCGAGCGCAAGCGATGCCACGATGAAGAGCGGTGTGAGCTTGGAATGAATGAAGGCCTCGGCCAACCGGCCGGCCGCACCCATGCGTTGCGTCATGGCCGTGCTCCGGTCGGCACTGGGTCATGCGCGACGATGCGCCGGCCGTCGGTCAGTTCCGGCGGCGGCCCGTTCACAATCACCTCGCCGCGGTTGAGGCCGGCGAGTACCTCGACGCCTTCGGCGCCCTCATAACCTGTCTGTAGCAGTCGCAGACGTGCGACGCCGTCTTCAACGACGAACACGGTCGACAGCTGTCCCTGGTGCCGGATGGTGGTCGCCGGGACGACGAGTGCCTCGCGACTCGCGCCGCGGAAACGAACTCGTGCGAACGTGCCGGTCCGCGGCGTGCTGGCGCTCGGCAACGACACTTCGACCGTGAACGCACGCTCGTCCGCGGTCACTGCACGTGCGATCTCGGTCACGACCCCTTCGACTGCACGCGACGCACCAGCACCTTCTTCGAAGCGCACCTCGACGCGGTCACCCTCACGCACGTAGCGCTCGCGAGCCTCGTCCACCCTCACATCCACGTGCGGCGCGCCGGTGGAGTCGAGACGCAATAGCGGCACGCCGGGCGACGCGAGGTTGCCCGGATCGGTGAGCCTCTCCGTCACGAGTCCATCGAAGGGGGCTTTGACGAGACCAAACGATTCCGTCGTCGTCGCGGCGTCGGCCGCTGCACGCGCAGCCACCAACTGGGCGTTCGCCTGCGCGACACGAGCGCTCGCGGTCTCGGCGCGCGCGACGGCGGTCGACAAGCGGGCCTCGGCCTCGTCGAGCTCCTGCGTCGTGGCCGAGCGTCGTTCGTGAAGGGACGCAACGCGTGAGTGCGACACCGTGGCCAGCTTCCGCTCCGCAACGGCGGCGGCCTGCTCTGAGGTCGCGACCGTGAGGCCCTGCTGTGCAGCACCAGCGGCAGCTTCAGCCGCGCGCGCCTGGTCCGCCATCGCTTTGTCATCGAGCACCACGAGCAGATCGCCCGCTCGGACGCGTTCGCCGGCGCGGACACGAACCTCAATAACCGGTGCGACAATCCGGCTGGTGAGCGTCGCGGTCTCCTTGGCGGCGACGACACCGCCGGCCTCCAGTTGGTCGGCAAGCGGCACGACCGCAGCAACCACAGTGGACACACTGAGTGGAGCGGCAACGTCTACCGTGGCTTCGGGGGTCTGAGATCCGCGGCACGCGGCCGCCATGACGGCGAGCCCTACGATGACGCTCACGCCACGAATCGATCGGATCATTTTCGGAATCCCTGTCGGAAACACTGGCATGAGATGTTGCGACATGGCACGCATCGCTTTCACAGCCGTCCAACGGCGCGGTCGAGCGCGACGGCCTCGATGATGACGTCCGCTTGGGCGGCTGTTGCGCGCGACTCCGCGTCAAGCACCGCGCCGGCGGCGCGCAGTAGGTCACCAATCGTCGCCAGGCCGCCGTCATAGCGATCGCGCACGATCCGCTGGCTCTCGCGCGCCTGCATCAGCGCCGCCTGTCCCACACGCTCGCGCTCGCGCGCAGCATCCAGGCGAGCGACTGCGGCTCTGACTTCAACCTCGATCGCGCGATCGAGGCCTTCTCTCTCTGACTGTGCGCGGACTTCCGCATATCGCGCCTCGGCCATCCGGGCCGAATCAGCGAACCCGCGGAACAGGTTCATCTGCACTTGTGCCCCGACGATCCAGCTCGCGCGCTGATCCGTAATGCTCTGACCGTTGAACTCCCATCCGCCTTGCACGCCCACTCGCGGGAGAAACGCCGCGCGCGCAGTGTCATGAGCGTTGGCGGCGAGCGTGGTGCGGAGCTCGGCCTCGCGCCGATCCGAGCGCGACGACCGCGCCTCGCGGATGAGCGCCTCGATTGACCCGGATGCCGGCGGCACGGCAGGTGGC
>DATLLQ010000226.1:0-9242 GCA_035537775.1 Vicinamibacterales bacterium
CCCGGTCACGCTCGAGGATCTCCGGATGGCGTCCCGGCGGCAGAACCCCGCCGAACTGGAACGGCTCACCGCCATTCGCGCCGAGCGCTTCGCGCTGATGGAGGGGCTCGCGCAGCTGCCGGCCGACTCCGTCTTCTTCACACAGATCACCATGGAGGCCGCCGAGGATCCCGAGTTCCTCGATGCGATGCGCCGTGCCCATATCAAGGGCGCGCTCGTGGGCGTCGAAGCCGTGACGCCGCAGGGCCTGAAAGACGTCTACAAGAACTTCAACGAGAGCGGCGATGCGCTGGTTGACCGGCTTGCGGCATTCCGCCGGCATGGTGTCCACGTGCTCGGGTCGTTCATCTTCGGCCTGCCAAGCGATCGCGCCGATACGTTCGACGCCACGCTGGCGGTCGCCGAGCAGGCCGGGCTGACCTTCGCGCAATTCGTCATGCTCACGCCGTTTCCCGGGACGCTCGACTTCGCTGCATGGGAAAAGTCTCTTGGCACCGAACCGCCGAACGTCGGCGGGATCCCGATCTCGCGGCACTGGCTGATTCCTCAGGAACAGCGTCCCAAGGTGTACATGAACCATCCGACGATGACGCCGGATGAAATTCGCTGGCGGACACAGGCGGTGTGGGATCGCTTCTATTCGTTGACGACGATTTGGAAGCGTTCGCGCGGCTCGGTGACGTCCATCAAGGCGCGGCTCGCCTTTCTGCTCATCTCGAAGATCTACCGGCAGATGTACGCGAATACCGGGATCGCGACGGACAGCGCGCGCGTGAACCGTTCCGCGCGATGGGCGCGCGCCATGGCGGTTCCGTGCCGCTCGCTCTTTGCCGGCCGTCCAATGCCGGACCTGCAGGTGCCGCGGCTGTCACGTGAGACCGGGCCGTCACATGAGGCCGAGCCGCAGTTGCTGCAACTTCGAACCTGATACGGGCGCCGCCACTCGTTGGGCGCGGACGTCTTTGGCTCGGCGCTGTCCGATGGCGTCTCGTACTGCGGGTCTCGTTCGCTCGACCCCTTGAAATCCACGATGGCCGCGGTGCCCGGGCGTGCCCCCGGCGACACTCCCGGCTCCGTACGTCCGGAATCCATGAAGATGCCAGGCGTCGAGGAGCCCTCCGGCTGCACGGTTTGTCTTCTCTCCTATACTTGCGGCTTCACTGAAAATCGCCCGACCGGCGGCGCACGAGAGGCGCGGAAGGAGTCGTGATGGCCCTGTATGCATTCGATGGCACCGGCAACGAAGATCGCGAAGGGGAACTGAGAGACAGCAACGTGCTGCGCTTCTTCGAGGCATACGAGGATCCGCGCAAGGACGACAACCGGAACTCCGACGATCCGCTCGGCAGCATCTACCTGAAGGGCATCGGGCAGATGGCTCGCACCTTCTTCGGCGACAAGCTCGCGGAAGCGTTCGGCATCGGCGGGCACCGTCGCATCCGCCAGGCGATGCGCCGGCTGCGCAACAACCTGAAGGACGGCGATCGCGTGGTCGATGTCGTCGGCTTCAGCCGCGGCGCCGGGCTCGCGATTTCGTTTGCCAACGACGTGTGCGAGCAGTTCGGCGACGACCTGCGGATCCGCTTCCTGGGACTATGGGATACGGTCGGACAGTTCGGCCTGCCTGGTGAGCACCTGCAGGCCGGTCACGATCTCAATTGCCCGACGAACATCGACCACTGCTTCCACGCGATGGCGATCGACGAGGACCGAGCCCTGTTTCCGCTGACACGCATGCAGGATGAACGGACGGTCAACGGCCTCACCGAGGCCTGGTTCCGCGGTGTGCACTCGGACGTCGGCGGCGGCAATGGCAATCGTCCCCTGAACGCCGTCTCGCTGCACTGGATGTTCAAGGCGGCCACGCGTGCCGGCGTGCCCCTGTCCAACGCCGCAATCGCGGCCAACCTGGCGCTCCGCAACGTTGCGCAGCCGATCAAGGAGCACGGGTTCACGCTCGATGCGGAGCGTAAGCCCAAGTCGCACGAATTGCTGCACGTCAGCGTGATGGCACATCCTGGCCGCCTCGATCCCGCCTTCCAGCGGTTGTCGCAGATCGACGACGAGGGCGTCGTTCAGGCGCCGGCGATCAGGTGAACGCGCCGGCTCACATCGAGCTGCTCCAGCTCTTTCTGGGCCGTCGCGACGACATCGTCGAGCGAATCCAAGGACTGCTGAACGCCCAGCGAAAGCCCGTCGACTATCTGCAGGACGGCGCCCGTCTGTTCGACGACGTCGAGGATTGCTTCTTCGCCCTGAGCGGAATCACCACGACCCAGTCGCGCCTGAGAGGCGAACTGGAAGAAGCGCACGCCGCGAGCGGTTTCAGGCCGCGTGAGATTGCAGGGCTGCACAACGGCCTCGTCGACCCCGCGGAGATGATGATCCGCGCGTTTCATATGTGGCAGCAGACGCGCTGGCCGGGCCGCAATGGCCGCGTCCACTACGCGCAGACGCTGTTCAACCTGTACGTGATCCGGTGCCTCGAGCTCATGAGCCTGCGGCTCTGGGACGCCGATGCGGGCAGCCCCGGCGATCGGCTCTCGCAGCTTCAGGGCTTGCTCGACCAGCTCTGGAAGACTTCACCGGCCGAGCAGCCCGTCCTCGTGCGGGATGCGCGATGGCTGATTCAGCTGGCGCAGAGCCCGGCAACCGATGAACTGGGCGTCTATTTCGACGTCGCCCAGAAGATCGCAGAGACGCTTCCGGAAGAGGATCGGATCGAGATCTACAACGCCGGCGTTCGAATGGCCGGCGGGCACCTGCGTTCACAGACGCGCTACTACTCGACGAAAAAGGCTGTGCCTCCCGATGATGCCAGCCTGCTTCTGATCACTCGCAACTCCAACGCACTTGATTTCGCGCTGCTGATTCAGGAGCTGGTGCCGCTGCTCGAGGCGTATGAAAACGCCTGCGGCACTGGAGACGCCGAGAAGAGGCTCGAACTGGCGGATTCCATCTGCCAGGGCATTTCCGCGGATCCAGATCTGTTCGTGAATCGTGTCGAGTTGCTGGGTGCATACAGCATGGTCGAGCAGCTGTTCGTTACGACCGATGGCGATGGGCAGGCTGTGTACACACCCATGGGACAGCGGCACGTTCAGCTGTTCCGGGGGTACGAAGCACTGATCGGCCGCGTGTCGCAGCCGTTGCATGACGATTGCCTGACGTTCCGGCCGGTCGCAGGCGCCTATTCTCCCTATGGTGTTCTGTACGGCTTTTCAACCGACCTTCTGGAACACATGGCGCTGAAGACTCTACAGCCCGATGCCGTGAGGGGCTTCGGCCTGGAGGATGTCTTTGCAGGCGGGGGAGGCGACACGCTCGCATGGGTGAGCGGCTGGCGGAAGCTGCCGCACCTCACACGGGAAATGGAAAAGCTGTTCGACTACCCGCAGCAGTTTGCCGAGGAGATGTGGAATCGGATCGAGCAGGCGCTGCGCAGGCGTGCGTCAGATGGCGAGGCGAACAATGCTGGCCACACAGGACGCCTGTTGGTCCTGTCTGCGGACGCAGACGATCTGACTGCTGATTCAGAGGTGTCGCTGATTCCGGATCTTCCGGCCCGGTATATCGGATCGTCGGACAGGCAGCTTGTCGCCGCGCAGAGGGCTGTTGCGCATAACGAGTCGCGCATCTCGAGCGATCGGAGAGAGGGAAAGTGCGTCCTGACCTACAAGACCCCAGGTGGATCGGTCGCTATTACAAAAGACATCTTCACTGAAGTCCTGGGCGCAGGGCGCGATGTGAAGGTTGTCGTGCCGTCACGTGTCGCCGCGGGTGTGTTGAACCTGATGTGTCCCAACCTGGTCGTTCGTCCGGAGAACGCTTCCCCCTCGTAGACTGCTCACGGAACGCTGGGCCTTGCAACCAGGCACTGCGCCGTGCACCTGTCCTTCGTCACCAGATACCGGTCCTCAGCCTCGAGGATTGCGTCGGGGCGGAATTCATCGAACCCGAACAGCTCGGACTTGTTGCCGGAGACGAGCTCCAGTCCCGCGAGCTCGAGGAACTCGCGCACATTGACGTTCCGTCCCCACTTACCCTCTTCCTGGTCGGTGAATGGGACCAGGTTGAGGAAAAGATCGATCGTCAGAACGACCTTGCCGTTCGGCCGCAGCACACGGCGGATTGATTGCGCCGTCCGGATCACCTCCGGAAGCTCCAGGTGCTCGAGGACGGAAATCGACATGACCACATCAGCGGAGTTGTCGGGAAGTGACGCCTCCGCCAGGGTCATCGGAAACAGGCGAACTGGCGCCCTGAATACTCTGGAGAGGAACGCGTGCGACTTCGGTGTGAAGCCCCAGAACGTATCGTCTCGCGCGCCGGGATCGACGTTCACGACGCGGTGCCCGGCTGCGGCCAGCACGAACTGCAGGCCCGACAGGGCTCCGCCGATGTCGATGATGTCCAGGTTGCGGCCGATGTCCGCGATCGTGTGAAACGCCCACGGGTACTCGAACTTCCGTGTCTTGCTGTTCGTCTGGTGCGCGAATGGCCCCCGATACCGCTGCGCGAATCGCCAGGAATTGAAGCGGGCGATGGGGAAGGAGCGGCCGTGCGGAGCGCTCCAGTGCTTGTTCCACTGGACGAATTCCTGAGGAAGCTTCCGTCGTCCGATCATGAATGGGTCCTGTAGTGTCCGCCTTCAGGCGGACCTTCAGTAGAGTCTCGTCTGCTCGGCCTTTGCGAGCAGACGCCACCTGCCCGCTTCCCACGCGTAGAAATACGTCGATTCGTCCACGCCGAACCCCTCGTGGTCGTGCTCCATGGAGACCCTGACCAGATACCCGTTCGGGATCTGGTACAACGCCGAGATGGTGGCTTGTGTCTTCTCGGACGCGGTCTGCGGCAGGAGCGCCCACTCGATTCCCTCGCGAACGTCGATCGGCGCGTGTGCTCGATACAACACGGTCGATGGCTTCAGCGATGACTCGCCAATGAAAAGCGTCCGGTCGAGCAGCTGATAGTGCCCGAAGGCAATCGTGTCGCCGCGAAGCTCATCCCATTCTTTCCTGGGCGGGTACTCTCCTGAGAACCACGCGGCGCTGACCAGCCATCGTCCATCGAGCAGGCCGGGACGGGCGACCGCAGCGTAGTCATGAAGACCACCGGCCGGCTTCCCGCCAGGCATCGGCAACGGCGACGGTCCTGCCAGCGCCTTCCACTCGAGTGTTTCTGCGTACTTGGGCTCGAACTGCGTCGCGTCGAGGAAGACGACCTTCCGGCTTGTCCAGTCGTCCGGACACTGGAAGCGCGCGTACTTGATGTTGATTCGGTTGGGCAGATCGAAAGGCTTCTGTTCGATGCGCGTGCAGATTGCCGCCCCGTTGGACTCGACATCGAACGCCAGCAGGCGTTCACGGTCCGGCATCGCCACCGCAAACACGCCAGGCGGGTATCCCGCGTCCCGGATGTAGAAATCCGGTGCGGCCTTCTCGTCGAACGTGCGGTGTCCAGGCACCAACCCGTAATCGGCGTTCACTTCGGGCTCACTCGGAGCCGTCGGCGCCACCGCTGAAGTCGCCGCGGGCGCGGTCTGCGGTGTCGGGGCTTGCTCCCGCTGTGATGTGCAGGCGAACGCCAGGCAGACGCTGACGAGCGCAAGCCAGGATTGTGGATGTCTCATTTGCGGTCCGCAGCACTGAGTGTACGTGTCCGGCGTCCAGCGCCGATGCCAAGGTTTCAGGCCCATAAGCACTGGCAGATCCGGCAAACGTGCCGGAAATGCATAGGAGCCAGGTGCGCCATTCCCTATAGTCCCGCTTCAATGGACCCACTGAATCGCCTGGTGGGCCGGGTCGGGCGCGAATGGCCGCCGGCCGCCCTCGTCACACAGCACGTCAACCGCGTCGCCCCGCTCCGGACGACGACCTTCGTCATTACCGATACCCAGCCGGAAGCCCCGCTGGGCACAGGCCTGCTGAACGACCTTGCGACGTGCCCCGACTGCCTTCGCGAGATAGCCGATCCGTCGAACCGCCGGTTCGGATATGCGTTCACGAACTGCTCCGCGTGCGGCCCGCGCTTCACGATTACGGCCGATCTCCCGTACGACTCGCCGCCGGCGGCGATGGGCCGTCCTGGAATGTGCGCCTCCTGCCGTCTCGAATACGAGACACCTGCGGATCGCCGCTATCGAGCGCAGCCCAACGCGTGTCCCACGTGCGGACCGGCGCTCTCGCGTCCGATTGCGGAAATCGCGGAGGAGCTGCGGCTCGGCTCGATCGTGGCGCTGAAGGGCATCGGCGGATTTCATCTGCTCTGCGATGCGCTCGATTCCCACGTGGTCCGGAGGCTGCGCGAGCGGAAGGCGCTCGAGTTCAGGCCGTTTGCCGTGATGATGCCGTCGCTGGAGATTGTGCGACAGCACTGCATTGTCGAGCCGGCAGAGGAAGAGGCGCTGACATCGCCGGCGGCACCGATCGTTCTCCTGCGG
Organism: Vicinamibacterales bacterium; assembly: GCA_035537775.1. Classification (GTDB taxonomy): domain Bacteria; phylum Acidobacteriota; class Vicinamibacteria; order Vicinamibacterales; family UBA2999; genus Gp6-AA40. The sequence continues at coordinate 6,443 of DATLLQ010000226.1, forward strand.
CCGCGCCCCGGATCGGATCTGGCGCCGAACGTCGCCGGTGGGGTCCCGTTTGTCGGCGTTCAGCTGCCGTCCTCGCCAATCCATCACCTGCTGATGCGCGCGTACGGCCTGCCGGTGGTCGCGACCAGCGGCAACGTCTGCGGCGAACCGATCGTGATCGACGATCGCGACGCACGGACGCGCCTGAGGCCGATCGCCGACCTGCTCGTGACACACAACCGCGCCATCGCGCGGCCATGTGACGACTCCGTTGTGCGTGTGGGGACGACAGGTCCGGTGCTGTTGCGACGCGCACGCGGCTTTGCGCCGTTGCCGCTCGACGTCAACATGGAGCTGCCGCGCGCGCTGGCCGTCGGCGGCCACCTCAATAACACGGTGGCCATCGGCATGGGCCGGCAGGCGATCGTGAGCCAGCACCTTGGCGATCTCCACACGCCGCAGGCGCGTCAGGTGTTCGAGACGGCGATTGCCGATCTCTGCAGGACGTACCACTTCACGCCAGAGGCCGTCGTCACCGATCTTCATCCCGGCTATGCGTCGCGGCGCTGGGCCAACGCGTGCGGCCTGCCGATCGTCGAGGTGCAGCACCATCATGCCCACGTTGCGGCGTGCGCGGCGGAGAACGGCGTCGTGCCGCCGTATCTTGGCGTCGCCTGGGACGGGGCCGGTCTTGGCGAGGACGGCGACGTCTGGGGCGGAGAGTTCTTCGCGGTCACCGCGGCGGGATTCGAGCGCGTCGGCTATCTGCAGCCGTTCCGTCTGATCGGCGGTGATGCGGCCGCCGGCGACGGCTGGAGGGTCGCGCTCGCGATGGACTGGGCCATCCGTGGCGCCGCGGCGTTCGGGGAGCGCTCGCATGCCGGGATTCTCGAGCCGATGCTGGAACGCGGCGTAAATGCGCCGTGGTCCTCCAGCGTTGGCCGTTTGTTCGACGCCGTCGCCGCCGTCATCGGCGTCTGCGATCGCAACCGGTTCGACGGAGAGTCGGCGCTGGGACTCGAGGCTGCGATCGATCCGGGTGAACGCGGGTCTTATCCGTTTGGCGACGGCCTTGTCGGCGATTGGTCTCCGCTCCTGGCCGCCATCCGGGAAGATCTGGATCGTCAGACGCCGGTTGGCGCGATCGCCGCACGCTTTCACCTCACGCTCGTGGACTGGATCTGCCGCGTCGCGGACCGGCTGCAGATCGGCTCGGTCGTCCTGAGCGGCGAAGTGTTCCAGAACGCCTTTCTCAGCGATCGAACGGTGGCGGCGCTGAAGGCACGCGGGCACGACGTGCACGTCCACCGGCGGATCCCCGCCAACGATGGAGGCCTGTCGTTTGGCCAGCTTATCGTCGCAAGCGGGCTCGCGGGTGTGAGGTAAGCGAAGGCGACTGATGAGGTAAGGATTCGAACTTCAGTTCATGGAAGTAGTCAACAGGGATCTCGGACGACCAGGGATTCTTCCCCAGTGTGCGAAGGGGTCGCCGCCGATCTATCCTTGCGGCGTGCTTCCGGCTGTCGTGCCCCGCCTTCCCAGATCCAGTGGCGTAAAACCGCGTTTGCTTCTGGTCGATGACCACCGTGGAGTGCTGGAGCGCGTGTCTGCGCTGCTCGCCAGTGACTTCGATGTGGTGGGCGTGGCGACCGATGGCAGGCAGGCGCTCACCAAGGCCATCGATCTCGATCCAGACGCGATCGTTCTCGATATCAACATGCCGGAGTACCACGGTTTCCGGACGATGCGGGCGCTCGAGCAGATCAAGTCGCGGGCGCCCGTCGTGTTCCTGAGCATGATGGATACGTCCGAGGAGATCAGCGAGGCCTTCCGCTGCGGAGGCCGCGGCTTCGTCGTCAAGACCCGCATGGCGAACGACCTGGCGGCGGCGATCGATCAGGTGCTCGCTGGACGGCTGTTCGCGCCCGCGCTGCCGTCGATGCTGGGTCTTGCTGAAGGTGGCGGACACGCGACGCAGCTGTATGGCGATGCCGGCACATGTCTCGACGGTCTCGAGGCGTTCTTCGAGATGGCACTGAGACGTGGCGATGCGACGTGCCTCATTGCTCCTGCCGATTTCCGCGAAGGCCTCGCCCTCCGGCTCCAGGGGCGCGGGTGGAACGTCGCCGGCGCGGAAGGCCACGGCCGGTATCTCGAGATCGACACGGCCGATGCGCTCACGAGGGTCATGCGCGATGGGCTTCCGGATCGCTGCGTGCTCGCCGAGATTGTCGCGGAGCTGGAAGACTACCGTCGTGCCGAGGGCGCCCCGCGCGTGACGATATGGGGAAACATAGCAGGGTGCCTCATTGCGGACGGCAACCTGGACGGCGCGCTTGCCATGGAGAGGCGCTGGCATGACGCGACTGAGGGCCTCCCGATTTACACCGTCTGCGGGTATCAGGCGTCGCGCTTCAACGGCCAACACCCGGATCTCTGGTCGGCCACGTGTGCGGTACATTCCGCGGTCTGCCATGCGAGCAGCCTTCGAGCTCGCCGTCCCTTGATGTAAACCGCCAGTCCACCTCGAGCTCTATAACTGCACCGAAACCTCGTGCGGCTCGTCGCCGGCCGCCGGCGAGTCCAGCGGAACTCCGGCACGAATGACCGTGCCAGCCCCAGGTGTCGACGCGATGATGAGGTCGCCGTCCACCAGCTTGAGACGTTCCCGCATGCTGATCAAGCCGAGGCCGGAGCCCATGGCCGAGGCGACGTCGAAGCCGCGCCCGTCGTCAGAGACCTCCAGCAGTATGCACTCGTCATCTCCCCGAAGCGTGACCGTGTACTTCTGAGCGCCGGAGTACTTGACGGCATTCGACAC
>DATLLQ010000227.1:0-6959 GCA_035537775.1 Vicinamibacterales bacterium
CGAAACAACGCCGTGTCATACAGGATGACGATGAGCTCGAGCGGTGTCCGGGTTTCGATGTGCAGCCGGCGGTAAGCGTCGGCGCCCGCGTGCGCTGGCAGCATGACCTTACAGTCCGTTCGAGATCAGGTTCTGGCTGAACGACGCCAGAGAGCCGGACTGACTGTTCAGGCGCGACATCGCTTCGTCGGCCGCCATGAACTCGCGCTGGAGTGCCGCGCGCCGGACCGCAAGCCGCGCCTGCATCTCGTCCATCCGCCGGTCGAGACGCGCGAGTTCGTCCGTCAGCCGCGTGCGCGCGCCAGGCACCAGGCCGCCTGAGCGCGTGTACTCGGTGATCGTGCCGTTCAGTGCCGTGAGAACGCCTGTCTGAGAGTCGCCAAGGAGCGAATAGACGCCCGCGAAATCGGACGAGAGCGCCTGGTTCAGCGCCGTGCGGTCGAACGTCATCTCGCCCGTCCGGTTGAACCCGATGCCGATCTCGGCGAGATGGTGAAACGTGCCGTTGCCGCCGATCCCGCCGAGGACGGACCGCAGTGCGCCGCGGAGCGAGCGCAGCAGCGGGTCGTGTCCCAGCGCTCCCGGAGTGCCTTTGCCCGACTCCGTCCTCTGCTCGTTGACGAAGGTCGTCAGCTCGTTGAACGCGGAGACAAACGCCTCGAGCCGGGTGGCGAGGCTATCGTCATCGCGCGCGACGGTGATCTTGATCGTCTGCGTGGGAGCTTCGGAGACAAGCGTCAGGGTGACGCCCGGGATCGCTGAGTTCAGGACGTTATCGGTAGCCGTCACTGGAATGTTGTTGATCAGCAGCGAGGCGTCGCTGGCCTGCACGGCGTTATCCGCCGCGGTGTTCCCCGCGAAGCCGTCGTTGTCGGTGTCGGTGAAGGCCACCGTGGTATTGGTCAGGCCGTTCTGGACGGTGAATGCGTTGGCAACGCCGCTGCTCGTCCCCGTGAGTACGAGGCGGAACGCGCCCGGCGAGGTTTCGATGACAGAGGCAGAGACCGGAATGCCTGCCGTCGCGTTGATCTGGCTGGCGAGCCCCTGGAGTGTGACCGGGCCCGTCAACGTAACCGCGACGCCGTTGATGGTCATGGTGCCGCCGTCGGCGACGATGGTGGTGTTGGAATCGGGTGCCGTGCTGGCGGACGCCGTGACCTGTGCCCGCGCCAGCTGCGTGACAACCACGTCGTAGCTGCCCGGAACCGAGGCCGTGCCGGCGGTCACGTTGGCGACACCGGGATTGCTCGACGCGGCGCTGTAGGTGATTGCGGCCGATGTATTCGTGAGCGCGGCCGCAGCGGTTCGGATTGCGTCCAGCTTGGTCGCCAGCGTCGTCAGCGCCGTGTCGGTCGCCTGAAGCGCCTTCTCGCGCGCCTCCAGCGCCTGCAGCGGACGGCTTTCCTGCTGCATGATCGCGTTCAGGACCACGCCGAAGTCGATTTGGTTGAAGCCGCTGAACGAAATCGGAGATCCCACTGAAGACGCTCCCTCTGCGTATCGACGCGCGGGTTAGTGCCAGATTCGCGCCAGGTTTTGGCGCGTGCAATCTTGCGCAGCTGGAGGTGGGCCGCTCACCCTGCGCTCGCTCTCACGAGCGCAGGATGAGCGTCACCCGGTATGCGAAGCGCTCTGACTAACGCAGGAGCGCCAGCACGGCGCCCGTGCTGCTGTTCGCCTGCGCCAGGGCGGCGATGCCGCTCTGGGTCAGGATGTTGTACTTGGTCAGGTTGGACGACTCCTGCGCGACGTTGGCGTCGCGGATACGGCTCTCGGCCGCCGTGTTGTTGACGACCTGCGACGACGCCAGCGAGATGGCGTACTGCAGCCGGTTCTCGAGGGTTCCGACCTGCGCCTGAACCGAGCCGAGCGTGCCGACCGCCGTCTGAAGGGCCGCAACCGCAGTGGCCGCATTGGCCGCCGTGTCCACGGCGAGCGCGCCGATGGCGAGCGCCGTCGAATCGGCCGCGCCCACGCTGCCCGAGATCGTGCCGTTCGCGCCGTTGTTGCTGACGAACACCGAGAAGGTGCCCGCCGCCGTCACACCGGCCACGGCCGCTTCACGGTCGATTTCCGCGAGCACGTCCTGGAACTCGAGGTCCAGTGCCGTGCGGTTGACCGTCGCGCTCGAGGACGCGGACTGGGTCGCCAGCGTCGCGAGTCGATCGATCAGGGTGGAGATGTTGTTGAGCGCGCCGTCCTTGATCTGGAGGGTCGACAGACCGTCGCCGGCGTTGCGGATGCCCTGATTCAGCACCGCGATGTCCGCGCGGTAGCTGTTGGCGACAGCCAATCCGGCAGCGTCGTCGCCAGACATGTTGATGCGAAGACCCGACGAGAGTCGCGTCAGCGCCTTGCTCAGATTGATCTGGGTGCCAGTCAGGTTCGCCTGGGCGTTGACAGACGCGATGTTGTTCAGCACTGAGAACGAAGCCATTCCATTTCCTCCGTGAAAGCGTGATCGGCGCCTGCCGACCACTTTGGTGCCGAACGGCACCTGTCAGGGTGGTAATCGGAATCGGGTTGTCCTCCTTTAAGCGGAATGTCTGGCAAGGATTTTTCCTGTGTGCACAGCAGGCGGCGCGAGGGCCGGATGGTGCCCGTCGCGTTTCTCTCAGCAAAACGCGAGAGATCGCCAGACAGCCGCCGCCGCGGTCCCCCCGGAGCGCGTCGATGTGACGGTAGACCGATGCTCAGGTGTCGGATCTCCGTCATAGGCGGCCGCATGGATTGCACGGTGCTGCACCGTGATGTGAACGGAGCGAAGAGATCGATGCTCAAACGTCGAGGGTGGCGAATCGAATATTCGACGGTCGTGGCGATGGCCGCGGCAATAGCCGTCGTCGCCGTCGCGCAGTTCCTCGAAGGCGCCGGCGGATTGTCGCTGTGGCAGCCGACCGCCGCACTCGTGGTCTTTGGTGGGACGGCGGCGGCGCTGTTCGTCAGCTATCCCGTGGCTCTGGTCCAGCGGACCGTGCGCTCGGTGATGGACGTGTTCGTCGAGCGCCCGGACCCGACGCGCGGCGTGATCAACGACCTGCTGGTCTGTGCCCACATCTCACGGCGCCGCGGAACGCTTGCCCTGGAGCCGGAAATCGAGCGGATCGCCGATCCGTTCCTCGGCCGCGCACTGGGCGTGATCGTCGAGGGCACGGACTCGACACTTGCGCGCCAGCTGCTGCAGGGTGAGAGCGACGCGCGCACCGAACACGACGAGGCGCCCGCTGAGGTCCTCGAAACCGCGGCGGGCTATGCCCCGACGTTGGGAATTCTGGGTGCAGTGCTCGGGTTGATTCGCGTCATGCAGAATCTCGATCAGCCCGGCGGCTTCGGCACGGGCATCGCGGTGGCGTTTGTCGCAACCGTCTACGGCGTGGCCACGGCCAATCTTGTGCTGCTCCCTCTGGCGACGCGGCTGCGTACCCGGGCGCGGGCGGCGGCCATGGCCCGTGAGCTGACCATCGAGGGTGTGGCCGGCGTCCGTGAGGGTATGAATCCGCGTCTGCTGGAGCAGAAGCTGCGCGGGTTGATGGTGGTGACCGACGTCAGCCGGATGCCGCAAAAGGTTGCATGATGCAGCGTCGCCGCACGGGCCCGGGCAGCGCGCATCATCGAGTCTCACGCGATCGATGGCTGGTCTCGTACGCCGACTTCATCACACTGCTTTTTGCCTTCTTCGCGACGATGTATGCCGTGTCGCGGGTGGATGCACAGCGGCTGACCACCGTCGCGGAAGCCATGCAGATGGCGTTCGATCGTGCGCCGGCGAACCGGCGCGCGGTAGTGCCCTCGAAGGCGATGCTCGACGCCCAGCGCGCAGAGCAGTCGAGTGAAGAGATCAGGCAGATTGTTTCCCGTGATCTGACGCCGGAGCTGGCGGCCGATCGCCTGGAGCTGTTCGTCGATCGGCGCGGCGTGACGTTGTCCATTCCCGAGGCGGGCACGTTCGGGGTCGGCCGAGACGAGCTGTCGCCGTCGGCAGAAGGGCTGATTGACCGTGTCGGACGTACGCTCGAGCAGTTCCCGAACGCCGTCCGGGTGGAAGGGCATGCCGACGACGTTCCTATTCACAATGCACGGTTTGCGTCGAACTGGGATCTGTCTGCCGCCCGTGCGAGCCGCGTCGTCGAACTGCTGATCCGGCGGGGAATGGCTCCGGGGCGGCTGTCGGTGACCGGTTATGGCGAGTTCCGCCCTCGCACGCCGAATACCTCCAGCACGAGCCGCGCGAGCAATCGGCGCGTGGACCTGGTCATTCTGAATACCGTCGCCTCAGCCGACGAGCCCACCCCCGCCGATCAGGCAGTCGCCAGCCAACTCAAGTTCGTGCGCTGAACGCCGATTCTCTCAGTAAGTCGCAGGTCCTGCGACCCGCCGGGAGGTTCGTGTGTTCGCCGCTGGACTGAGAAGCTCACGATGCTGCTAATCGTCGGTGCGATCGTCGTGATGGGCTCCGTCATCGGCGGCTACCTGATGCACGGCGGGGAACCGCTCGTTCTCAACCAGCCGGCGGAATTCGTCATCATCGGCGGCGCCGCTATCGGGAGCCTGCTGATCGGCACGCCTCCCATCGTGCTGAGGCGGCTGCTCTCGCAGATCAAAGAGCTCTTTCGACCGGGCACGTTGAAGGCCGAGTACGGCGAGCTGCTCGCCATGCTGTATCAGACCGTCAAGGCGGCGCAGCAATCAGGCGTCATGGCGCTCGAGGCCCACGTCGAGACTCCTGCGTCGAGCCCGATCTTCTCGAAGTACCCGAAGTTCCTCGCCCGCCACCACGCCGTCGACTTCTTCGCCGACTCGGTGAAGCTGATCATCATTGGCGGCATCAGCCCGCACGACCTGGAATCGGTGATGGACCAGGATCTCGAAGTGCGGCACCACGAGAATTCCAAACCAGCGAACACGTTGAACAAGGTCGCGGATGCACTCCCGGGCCTCGGGATCGTCGCAGCGGTTCTCGGCGTTGTGGTGACGATGGGCGCGATCGATGGACCGCCGGCGGAGATCGGTCACAAGGTCGGAGCCGCGCTCGTCGGCACCTTCCTTGGGATTCTCCTGTCGTACGGGTTCACGCAGCCGCTGGCGTCGAATCTCGAGCAGCGGATCAACCTGGAGGCCTATTACGAGCAGTGCATCAAGGCTGGTGTGCTCGCCATGTACAAGGGGTTCCCGCCGGCGGTGTCGGTGGAGTTCGCCAGGCGCGTCCTGCCCGAAGAAGTGCGTCCGTCGTTTGACGAGACCGAGAAGCTTTGCAAGGGCGTCAGGGCTGAAACGGCAGCGGCCGCGTGAGCGGGCAACAGCCCATCATCGTCGTCAAGAAGAAGGTTGCCGGCCACGGCGGCCACCATGGCGGCGCGTGGAAGGTCGCATATGCGGACTTCGTCACGGCGATGATGGCGTTCTTCCTGGTGTTGTGGCTCGTGGGGCAGGGGAAGGACGTCAAGGCGGCCGTTGGCGGCTACTTCCGCGATCCCTCCGCCTTTGAGGAGTCGGGTGGTCGCGGGATCCTTCCGGGAAGCACGGAGCTCGACGAACAGCGGGTCGACGCGCCTCCCGTCGACGATCCGACGGAGCGCAAGCGGCTGGAGGAGGCCGTCACGCGGATCCGCGAGGCGCTTGAGAAGGTGCCGTCCTTCAAGACTCTCGGCGATCAGATCGAGTTCACCGTCACGCCCGAAGGTCTTCGAATCGATCTCGTCGAGAAGGACGAGTCCAGCTTCTTCGAGCTTGGCAGCGCGGTCCTGCGGCCGGAAACCGAGACGATTCTCGGCCTTATCGCCACTGAAATCAGCGGGTTACAGCACGAGATCGTTGTCGAAGGGCACACCGACAGCCGGGGCTACACTGGCCGCGGAACCTACTCGAACTGGGAGCTGTCGGCCGACCGCGCCAACGCCGCGCGGCGGGTGATGGAGCGTGAGGGTCTCGGGGCGAACCAGGTGGGGAGCGTCAGCGGTCTCGCTGACCGTCGTCTTCGGGTTCCGGACGATCCCTTCGACGCCAGAAACCGGCGGGTTTCGATCCTGGTCAAAAGTCCGCTCTTGACCAGACAATAGCTGAGCTAGGTATGATGGGCGCCGCACGCCTATTTGATGCCCAGCCGGTTTCAGCATTTTTTCGGCGCGGCCCGACATCCGCTGATCAGCATCGACCGCCATGGTCTGGTGGCCGAATGCAACGAAGCGGCGGCTGAATATTTCGATTCGCCGGCCGATACGCACCCCGGCATTCCCGTCTGGGAGTGCGTCCACCCTGAAGACGTCGCCGCACTGCGCGAAGGCATCGCGCACGTTTTCGAAACTCTTCGTGCGGTGAACCTGCGGTTCCGCGTCCAGGATCGCACCGGGCGCTGGCGAACGCTCGACGCTGTGATGCAGTTGATCGGCACGGATACAACTCTGGTGTCGGTGTCGGCCATCGACGTCACACCGCCATCAGTTGATTCCGCGGACGATGAGACGTGGCGGCAGATTGCGGCGCTCGAAACGTTGGGCCGTGTGGCCGGCGGCGTGTCTCATGACTTCGCCAACCTCCTGATGGTCATCTCCGGCGAGAGCACGCGGGTGCTGGACGCGCTCGAAGACGACTCTCCGCTGGCGAGGCATCTCAACACCATTCGCACGGCCGCGGACCGGGCGACGTCGATGGTTCGCCATCTGTTGTCCATGAGCCGCCCGCACGCGGACTCCGCCACCGTTCTCGATCTGTCGGACGTCGTGAACGGGATGCGCGACATCATTCACCGCCTCGTCGGCGAACCGATTACGGTTGATGTCGTCGCCGAAACACCCTGCTGGCCCGTATCCGGTCACCGCGTGCAGATCGAGCGCGTGCTGCTGAACCTTGCGGTCAACGCGCGGGACGCGATGCCGGAGGGCGGGCGCCTCACGATCACGGCGCACAATATCAGCGGCGCGGCCCTGGCTGACGCTGGAATCACGGCGGTGGACGGCGCCGTT
>DATLLQ010000228.1:0-15196 GCA_035537775.1 Vicinamibacterales bacterium
CTTCAACCGTGGTGCGATGCAGCGACATCCACGCCTCGTACACCGACACGACGTACTGGGTGCGTGTGACCGGGGTGACGACTCCTCCACCGGGATAGAAATGCCGGATGGTCAGCGCGCTGCCGAGCGGCGGCGGCTTCAGCTTGCGAAAGACACCCTTCTGCCGGAGCGCGCGGCCGATCGCCCAGCGAGGTTGCGTCGTCTGGCCGGTGACGATCCCGTGCACGTTCAGGAGATGAACGGCGACCGACTGAATGGCCTGCGGAGAGTCCTCGCCGTGATGCTGCACTCCGTATGCATCCGCGAACAGCACGTCGAACGAGACGTCGTCCCGCGCCGGGACCTGTGCCGCAGGTTCGGGAATCCGCGATCCCGGGAGCAGCAGTTGGCTGGTTTCAGAATCCTGGAGGATCAGGACGTTATTGAACAACGCCCAGCATGCGGCCGACGCTCCGAGATACCGGTGCGTCGGTCCATCGAATGGTGGGAAGAGAACGCCACAACCCTGGCAGGGTGCTGACACGGAGAGCAGTGTGGAGGCCGACCTGAGGGCCGGCCTCCACCGTTGGTACGTCGACTACTGCGGCAATGCGAACGCGATGTACGCAGTCGGCAACTGCGGTCCGCCACCGCCGCCGCCGCGGCCCTGACGGCCACCGCCGCCTCCGGGTTGCGCGCCTGCTGGCGGTGCGGCGCCTGCTGCTGGAGCTCCAGCCGGTGTAGCCGCTGGTGCCGCCGGCGGTGCAGCCGGTCCCGCGCCTCGACCTGCTCCCGGCGTGTTGAACGTCGCGGGGAACGTGCCGCCTGCCTGTGCCACCGGCAGGACGACGAACTGCCGTCCGTTCACCTGGTAGGTGGCCATCATCCCTTCGGCGCCGTTCGGAAGGCTGGCAACCCACAGTTCCTTTCCATTGTCCCGGTCATACGCACGCACCTTCCGCTCCGGGCCAGTGGCGAGGAACACGAGTCCACCCGCCGTCACGAGCGGTGCGTTGCGCGGGAACTGCACGCCGGTGTTGTTCGGGATGTTGTATTCGGGCGGCGCTTCCTGCACGCCGGTAGGAATGCGCCACACGATGTCGCCGGTGTTGAGGTCGTACTTCACCATCTCCGACCACGGCGGCGCAGCGGCGGTCATCGCACCGCCCGGGAAGTTGATCTGCATGAAGCTGACCGGCGAGTTGAACTCGACGCGTGCGCCTTTGGCAGCATCAACCAGCGCTTTGGCCTGAGCCATCAGCTCCGCCTTCTGCTCGGGCGTGACGAGCGCATTGCCTCGGCCACCGCCGCCGCCACCGCCACCTCCCGCAGCGCCGCGGCCGCCACCTGCGGCGCCGGGTCCCGCTCCGCGGGGCGGGTTCGGCAGCGTGATGCGATTCACGACCGGCAGCGACTTGTGGACGACGTAGAACTCACCGCGATCGGGATCCACCGCACTGGTCCCGAAATTCGCGCCGCCGTTGTGCCCAGGCATCGACACCGACCCCTCAAAGCTCGGGGGGGTGAACAATCCCTCGTTGCGGTAAGACCGCAGCCTTGCGCGCAGCTCGTCCTGCGCTTCCTTCGGCAGGTACGGGTTGATGTCCTTCTCGGTGAACGACTGCTTGGCAAACGGCGCCGGCTTCGTCGGGAACGGCTGCGTCGGCGACGTCCACTCACCCGGCACGTCGGTCTGCGGCACCGGCCGCTCGACAATCGGCCAGATCGGCTGGCCGGTCTTCCGATCGAAGACGTAGAGGAAGCCCTGCTTCGTCGCCTGCGCGACGATCTGCCGTGGCTTGCCGTTCTGGCGGATCGTCAGCAGCTTGGCCGACTGCGGAATGTCGAAGTCCCAGAGGTCGTGGTGAATGAGCTGCTGGTGCCAGATCCGCTTGCCGGTGCGCGCGTCGATGGCGACGAGCGAGTTCGCGAAGAGGTTATTGCCCTTGCGATCACCGCCGTAGAAGTCGAAGCGCGGGCTGCCGAAGCCGACGAAGGCGATGCCGTTCTCCTCGTCAACCGTGAACTCGCTCCAGTTGTGTCCACCGCCGCCGACCTTGTAGTGACCTTCGGGCCACGTGTCGTAGCCGAACTCCCCTTCGTGCGGAATGACGTGGAAGATCCAAGCGAGCGTTCCCGTGCGCACGTCGTAGGCGTGGACGTCCGAGGGCGGACCGCCGTAGCTCGCGCCACCGGGCAGCGGGATGATGTAGAGGTTCTCGAAGATTCGGCCTGGATTGCTCGTCCCGACCGGGTTGGCCGGCGGCCGCTCCATGGCCTCGCGGATATCGACTCGACCTTCCTTGCCGAACGAGGTAATCAGCTCCCCGTTCTGCGCGTTCACGGCCACCACCGCCCCGCGCTGCAGGTAGATGAACCGCCGGTCGGATCGATCCGGGCTCTCCCAGTAGTTCATGCCGCGCGCGCCGTTGGGCGCCATGCCGTCCTTGCGCCAGAGCTCCTTGCCGGTCGCCGCGTCAACCGCAACGAGTGCCCCACCGGACGGGAAATACATGACGTTGTCGATGACGACCGGGTTGAAAATGCTGTTGCCGGCCAGCGGATACGTCCAGGCGACCTGCAGCTTTGCCACGTTCTTCTTGTTGATCTGGTCGAGCGCGGAGTACTGCGAGGAGTGCGCACCGCCCGCGTAGGACTGCCACGTCGTATAGGGTTTCGCGGTCGCCGGTCGAGCCGCGCCGCCCTGCCGCGCCTGGCCGCTCAGGGTTACCAGCGCGATCGCCACCGCAACCCCGGTCAGCGAGACGATTCCACCCACTCTGCGCATGAGGTCACCTTTCTCGAAATCTATGATTGGCGCCGAACCGGCGCGGGCAGGATTGTACAGCGGAGGTATCAGTTTCGCCGCCCCGGCGGGGCTGGGATCTGGCAGAATCGCGCGACGACGCATTGAACCGGCCGGATGACTTTCCTCACCTCCTGGCGCGCGGCGAGCGACGAGCGGTTCCGGCTGCTGGCAGACAGCTTTGCGCTCCCGGTCTGGATATCAGGCACCGACAAGCGGTGCACCTACTTCAACAAGCCCTGGCTCGACTTCACGGGGAACTCCCTCGAGACTGAGCTCGGAGACGGCTGGGCCGATGGTGTCCACGCCGCCGATCGACAGCAGTGCATCGAGGCGTACACGAGCGCCTTCGACCGGCATGAACCGTTCGTGCTCGAATATCGGCTTCGGCGGCACGACGGCGAATTCCGTTGGGTATTGGAAAACGTGGCGCCGCTGTTCGATTCCGAAGGTTCGTTTGCCGGCTATTTCGGGACATGCCACGACGTCACGGACTTCAGACAGGCTGACGTCGAACGACGCATCGCCACCGATCGGCTGCGGCTGGCCATGGAATCGAGCAAGTCGGTCGGCTGGGACTGGGACCTCAGGACAAACCGCGATACCTGGTTCGGCGACCTGTCGACCATCTTTGGCATGTCGGCCACCATCCACGTCGGACACGTCGATGATTTCCGTCGTCGGGTGCACCCGGACGATCGTGGCCTGGTCTGGAAGGCCGTCAAGGAGTCGATGGAGAACCGCACGCCCTACGCGGCGGAATTCCGCATCCAGTGGCCGAACGGCACGGTGCGATGGGTGTCGGCGCGAGGCCAGTTCTATTACTCCGCAGGCGGCGACCCGGAGCGGATGCTGGGCATTGCCGTGGACATCACGGAGCGCAAGGACGCCGAGGAAACGCTGCGCCACAAGGAGCGGGAGCTCACCGAAACACAGCGTCTCGCCGGAGTCGGCGGCTGGCAGTGGGACACCGAGACCGACACCGTGACGTGGTCCGAAGGGCTGTATCTAATCGCCGGTCGCGATCCGCGTCTGCCGGCGGTGAGCTACCGCGACCACGTGCAGCTGTACACGAGCGACAGCTGGAACCGTCTGCAGCGGGCCGTCGACAGAGCCCTTCGCACCGGCGATCCGTACAGACTCGATCTGGAATTGGTCCGTGGCGATGGAACTCACAGATGGGTGACGGCGCGCGGAGAGGCCGTGCGCGATGCCGCCGGCCGCATCACAGGGCTGCGCGGCACGGTCTTGGACGTCACGGAGCGCAAGCTGGCCGAAGAGGCGCTCTCCAGCGTCAGCCGTCGTCTCATCGAGGCGCAGGAAGCTGACCGCGCCAGGATCGCCAGAGACCTGCACGACGACATCGGCCAACGTCTCGCGGCGATGGCGATGACGCTGGAGCACATGACAGGACTGCTGCCCGATTCCGCGAGCACTGCGCTCCGCTGCCTCAACGAGCTTCAGCAGCAGACCGCTGAGGTCACCGCTGACGTGCAGGCGTTGTCACACGATCTGCACTCCTCACGGCTGCGGCACCTGGGCGTTGTGGTTGCGATGCGTGGGTTCTGCGAGGAGCTCTCCGCCCAGAAGCACGTCACGATCACGTTCGGCCACCAGAGCGTTCCGGCCAGCGTGCCGCCTGACGTGTCGCTCTGTCTCTTCCGCGTGCTTCAGGAAGCGCTGCACAACGCCGTGCGACACAGCCAGGCCCGTCATTTCGTCGTGAATCTTCGCGGAAACGGGAACGCTCTCGACCTGTCCGTTCGCGATGAAGGCATCGGCTTCGATGTCGACGCCGCGAGCCGGGGGCCGGGTCTCGGCCTGACCAGCATGAAGGAGCGTCTGAAACTGGTCGGTGGCGAGCTGTGCATCCATTCGCAATCGTCACGGGGCACGATCGTCGCGGCTCGAGCCCAGGTCCGGCGGCCCTAGACGGAACCGCCGCTCGCCACGACGCGGGATGAGTGCAGGACCAGCAACTGGTCCAGCAACCGTTGCGTGTCGAGGCCTTTGACGAAGAAGGCTGCCGCTCCGGCTTCCTCGATCGCATGGACGGCCTCGCTTCGAGCCTGCATCGACAGCCCGAGAATCACGATATCGGAAAGCTCGGCGCGGATCCGCTTCGTCGCCTCGATGCCGTCCATATGCGGCATCATGACGTCCATCAGGATCACGTCGGGCCGCAGGCGGCGCGCCTGCGCGATGGCGTCGATGCCATCGGAGGCCTCACCAACGACCCGGAGGTGGCGCCGCTCGTGGAGCATCTGGCGCAGCGCGTTCCTGACCGCGGGGTGATCGTCCACGATCAGGATCCGGAGCCGCTCCTCTGCAGCCCGCTCGTCTGCCGGGACTGGAGACGCGACCGGCTGTGGAACCGGGGCTGAACGGCTGGCCCTGGCGCCTTTCGTCGCGCCGCGCGGGGCCACCAGGTGGACGCGGGTCCCCCGTCCGGGGGCGCTCTCGACCTCGAAGCGCCCGCCGAGCAGCGTCAGACGCTCGCGGATGCTGAAGAGGCCCCACCCCATCTGGCCGGTCTTCCAGCGATCGTCGAGTGAGCCCGACTCGAACCCCACGCCGTGATCGGTCACGGTCACACACAGGTGATCGTCGGCATCGAGGGACAGATCGAGGCTGACACGATCGGTGTGCGCGTGCTTGACGGCGTTGAAGAGGAGTTCTCGTGCCGACTCGTACAGCAGCGTGCGCAGATCCGACCGCGACGAGTCCGCCCGCGGATCCGTCGTGAGCTGGACGTCCAGCTTGTACTTCTCGTGCGTCCAGTTCGCCAGCCACGCCAGGGCGGCCGGCAGGCCGGATCGGTGCAGGACTGGAGGAAACAACTCCCGGCTCAGCGAGCGTGCGGCGGCAATCGCTTCGTCGAGATGATCCTTCGCATCTGAAAGCACGACGTTGGGCGGGCCGCCTCCCTCGGCCTCCCGTTTCAGCTGCACGTCGAGATTCAGGGCGACGATGACCAGCAGCTGCTGAAGGCCGTCATGGAGCGTCTTGGCGATCTGCTCTCGCGCATGATGTTCAGCCAGCGTCAGGTCCCACGCCATCCGGCTCAATTGCATCGTCCGGTCTTCCAGTTCGTCGGTCCGCTGCTGGAGCGCCGCCGCGGCGCGCTGCCGTTCGGTGATGTCCGTGACGAACGCGAAGGCGCGCCCACCCGCGGATGTCTCCACGTGATTCAGGCTGACCTCGATGGGGAACGTCGAGCCGTCCCTGCGCAGTCCTTTCAACTGCAGATCGCCACCCAGCAGGCGCGCGCGCGGTGCAGCAAAGTAGTTGATGCGGTGATCGACATGCAGCTCGCGCAACGGGGACGGCAGCAACCGCTCGATCGATTGGCCGACCAGCTCTCCAGGTCCCCAGTCGAACATCTGCTCGAACGCCTGGTTCGCGGTCACGATGATTCCCTGCGGATCGATCGAGACGACGCCCTGTGTTGCCGTCTCGAGCAGGACTCTCAGCGCGCGATCGCGTTCCTCATCGCGGCGCGCCTGGGTCGCCTCTTCGGTCCGCCGCCGCTCCGTGATGTCGAGCTCAAAACCGGTGAGCCTGATCACGTTGCCGCTGACGTCACGATCGGCGTGACCCAGGCTCTGCATCCATCGGACGGTTCCGTCGGAAGACATGAAGCGGTAGGTGCTCTCCCACCTGTCGAGTGTCTCCAGAATCTCCTGCAAGTAGGTCTGCACCCGGACCCGATCGTCCGGGTGGACACGCGAGAAGAATTTTTCCACTGACGGCGTTTCGTCAGGCGTGAAGTCGAATCGGGCGCGAAATGTCTCGTCCCAGACCGGGTGCGAGGTGCCCGGATCCCACGTCCAGCAGCCGGCGCCCGCGGCCGTGAGCGCGCGATGAAACCTCTCGTCGTGCTCGCGCACGGTTGTCTCGGCGCGCGCGCGCTCGGTCGCATCCCACGTCCGCTCGGCGACGTCCCGCACCAGGGAGATCTCCGTCGGCGTCCAGACCCGCGGGGTCGGATTGCAGCAGCCGAACGCCGCCACGACTTGCCCCTCCTTGATCAATCTCACGGTGACGAAGGCGGCCATCTTCCGTTCCAACATGACCGCGCGTTCGGCGTCGGTGAGCCGCGTATCGGAGGCGACGTCATTGGCCACCACCGTTTCGCCGCGGCTGTAAGCGTCGTGCGTCGCCGCGCCAAACGTCAGGGCTGGCCCGCGCTGGGGCAGCGGCTGTCCGTCACGCACGTATTGACGGCGAATGGCGTAGCCCTGACTGTCGATTTCCGCATAACCGCAGTGATTGGCACCGAGATGGTGGGCCAGCAGCCGGGACGTGGCCTCCTGAACAGCCGCGGGGTCTTTCAGTGGCCGCAGCGCGTCGTTCAACCGGAGCAGGAAGGCCAGGCGCTCTTCGTTGGCGCGCAGTTCGCCTTCGGCCCTGCGATGCTCGAGCGTGGCCCAGATCCGATCCGCGACTTCCTCCACGAGGTCGATTTCGTCAGGCGTCCATGTGCGTGGCCGAAGGCTTTGGACACTGAACGCGGCAGTGAGACGGCCGTCCTTCACGAGCACCGGTGAAACGCACGCGCCAATGCCAAGGGCCTGCAGTCCGGTACGCTCCTTCGGCTCCCGCCCTTCCAATGTGTCATGGCTGACCAGCGTCCGGCCCTGGAGGATGTCCGAAATCCGGCTGCCAACCAGCGGACGCCACGGAAAGCGTCGAGGCAACGGCGGCACGCCGTCCTGATAGCCCCCGTGTGTGAGGCACTCCTCGCCCTCGATCTCACCGTAGACAGCTCGATTGACGCGGAGGTGCGTGCCGACCAGCCGGCACACCTCCTCGAGAATCCGTGCCGGGTCGGCAACTGGCCGGATGGCATCGCTCAGCCGCCGCAGGAACGCCTGCCGGCTCTCGCCCCGGCTCAGCGCCTCCTCGGCCCGGGCGCGTTCGCCCATCGCCCACGTGCGCTCGGCGACCGTCTCGATGAGCGCAATCTGATCCGGTGACCACTCGCGCGGCGTCCTGAAATGGACGTTGAATGACGCGAGCCACCGGCCATCCTTGATCAGCGGGACACCGACGAGCGCGGCCGTCTCCTTCGCCACCCAGTTTGCGCGTTCCTGGTCCGTCAATCTGGGCTCAGCCTGCAGGTTGTTGACGACGACCGTCTCGCCCCGGCGATATGTATCGACGAGCGCGGTGCCGATCAGCGCGAGCGGTCCTCGACCGGTGAGCGGCCGGACCCCGTCCGCATAGCAGCGGCTCATGACGAACTCGTCACCGTCGACGTACGAGTAGCTGACGCGGCTGGCCTCGAGGTGCTTGCCAATCAGGCGAATGGCAACGTCCTGGATCTTCGCTGGATCCCTCAGCGGGCGGAGATGCTCGTTAAGCGTGACGATGAACTGCCATTGTGCGGACATTGCTCCCCTATGGGTTGAAGGGCACCTGCACGACGTTGGGCGTCACAACCGGGGCGCCGTGCCGCCTGAGGATCATGCTCCTGAAGAGGCGAATCCTACCATCCGCTTTCAATCCCTGCGAGATGAAATGGCGGCCAGGTCCGCCTGAAGGCGGACACTACGAGCCCTGTCCTGTAAGTAATGACAGAGGAAGGATGCGCCGCCGTGGCGTAACCTCAAAGCAGGGAGTCACGTGCCCATCAGCTACACCATCGACGTTCCCATGGCGATGATTATCACGCGGTGCATTGGCCACGTGACGCTCGCAGAAGTGCAGGACCACTTCAAGGAGCTGGCAAGCGCCTGGCCCCCCGTCGAGCGGCTCGACGTCCTGCTGGACCTGACTGAACAGACCTCCCTGCCTGCGCTGCAGGATCTGGAAGAGGTCGCCAGGACAATCGCTGTCCAGATCGGCACGCGGCATTTCGGCCGCTGCGCCGTTGTCTCGGAGCAGGCCTTTCTCTCCGAGTCGATGCAGATGTGGGAGGTTTTCGTCGGGCGGTTCTTCGACAGGATCGAGATCTTTCGATCCCAGGCGGCAGCCCTCCTATGGCTTCAGCCGAAGCCGAAGGTGCGCCCGATGCTGACACAGCATTGAGCGGCTCGCCGGGCCGAGATGACCCGACGAGCCGTCCGCTGGCTACTCTTCCTGGAGGCGAATCTCGACGCGCTGGTTGAGCTCCCGTCCCTCCGGAGTCGCGTTGTCGGCAATCGGATCTCTCCCGCCGAAGCCCCGCACAGTCAGTCGCGACCGTGAGATTCCATGGCTGGCGATCTCGCTGGCCACGATTGCCGCGCGATGCTCTGACAGCCGGTTATTCACAGCTGCCCTGCCTCTGTTGTCGGTGAATCCGATGACCTCCGCGCGCGCGCGGGGATGGGCCTCCAGAATTTCAACGACCTTGCGCAATTCATCCGCCGACGCTCTCGAGACCCCGCGGGCGCCTGCGCTGAGCTGGATCCGGAATGGGCCTGTCTGGAAGGGCACGACCGGTTCGGAAGACGTGCCGACGGGCCTGTCTGGAACCGGTGTGATCGGCATGAATCCCGGCGGCGGCGGCGGAAGCGTCGCTTGCACAGCCTCCCTCGGTGCCTGATAGTCCCGACCCATGAGGAAACCGAGGACCGGAATCAGGAAGAGAATCGGCAGGGCCCACAACCAGCGGTGTGTCCGGCTCGGTGCCGCGCCGTACACGGCGGCCGCCGCGCGTGGCACCGGTTCCGGTCTCACAGTGGGTCGGTCTTCGGTTCCCATAATGTCGGCGAAGCCCGGCGGGGCGTCCTTTAGAAACGCGCGCTGCTCGCCAAGAAGGGTCATGAGGTTCGTCGCGCTCCAGCCTGCACTTCGCACGTATCGCCCGATGAGCCCAAGGATCAACGGCAGCGCGAGTTTCACGAGCGATGAGGAGGATGCGCGACTGACGCCGGAGTGCGATGCGACCAGATCGATGACCGCGTCCGATCGGCTGCCGAAGACCTGACTCAACAGCGGTCCCCCCAGGTTCATGAGGTTGCTGATCCCGCCGGGCGCCTTCACCGCAGTGGACACATCCCCGGACTCAGCCGAGTCGAATTGGTTGCGCGTGATCATCTCGAGAATACCGTTCGCCTGATCAGCGTTCGATGCCCGGGCTACAAGAGCACCAATCGCCGCCGGTATGACAGCGCCAAGCGCAGCCTGTGTTCGAGTCGGGGATTCGCCGAGCGCAGACGCAACACCGGTGAGCGTGGCACCCCGGAACTGATCGAGCAGATCGCTGATGAGATTGATGGCCACGAACCTCTCCCTTCTCTCGCAGGATTCCGCCTACAGGCACCTTAAAGGGTTGTTCTGAATGCGACCATGCGGATTCGGAAGACGAGGTTACGCGTGGGCTTGACAGCCTTATCAAATTGTATCAGTGTACCCATACACTTGAACTGTTATCGGTAGCCCTACTGTTCCATGGACATCACCATCAACGTGACCGACGGCGTGCCGATCTACCGACAGATCGTCAACCAGGTCAAATACTTAGTCGCCTCAGGGCTGCTCAGCCCAGGCGAGGAGCTTCCGCCCATCAGGACCCTGGCGCTGCAGCTCAAGGTGACACCCAACACGATCGTGAAGGCGTACGGCGAACTGGAGACCTCCGGCGTCATTCATAAGCGCCGCGGTTCCGGCACGTTCGTCTCCGAAGGGCGGCTGCAGCTGGCGCTGCGCGAACGCCGCCGCATCGTCGAGCAGCGCATCGACGCCCTGCTGGCTGAGGGCCACCAGCTGAACTTCAGCACGGACGACATCCTGCGGATGGTCCGGGAACGCAAGGCGGCAATGGACCCCGAGGCCGACCCCGAACCCGCTGACGTGGAGAAATAGATATGGAGCAGCCGATTGTTGACGTCAACAACCTGTCGAGATCGTTCGGCCGCAAGAGCGCGCTCGATGGCGTGTCCTTCCGCGCCACCGCCGGCCAGGTCTACGGGCTCGTGGGCGCCAACGGTGCGGGCAAGACAACGCTCCTCAAGCATCTCCTTGGGCTGCTGCTCCCGCAGTCGGGATCCGTTCGTGTGTTCGGCCTCGATCCGGTTCGCGACCCGGTCGGCGTGCTGAGCCGCGTCGGCTACCTCTCCGAGGAACGCGAGCTGCCGGAGTGGATGCGCATCGACGAGCTGTTGGCCTACACGCAGGCCTACCATCCGACGTGGGATCCGTCGTACGCGCGCGAACTGCTCGAGACGTTCGGGCTCGACCCGTCGAAGAAGGTCAAGGAGCTCTCGCGGGGCATGCGCGCCCAGGCCGGCCTGGTCGTGGCCGTGGCCCATCGTCCGGAGCTGCTGATCCTCGACGAGCCCTCGTCAGGCCTGGACGCAGTCGTGCGCCGCGACATCCTCGACGCCATCGTCAGGACCGTCGCCGACGACGGCCGCACGGTGATCTTCTCGTCCCATCTGCTCGACGAGGTGGAGCGGATGTCGGATCACGTGACGCTCATGCACCACGGCCGCGTGACACTGAACGGCCCGCTCGATGACGTCCGCCGCGGGTACCAGCGGAGCCGCGTGCGGTTCGTCGAGTCGTTCGACCAGCCGCCGGTGATCGATGGCGCGCTGGCCATGGAGGGTGGCGGACGGACGTGGAGCGTCGTGCACAGCGGATCGCTCGAGCAGTTCCACCACTCGGTCCTGGCACTCGGAGGCGAAGTCGTCGAATCACGGGACGCCACGCTCGAAGAGATCTTCCTCGCCCGCGCCGGCCGCATCCGCCAGCCGGTCGAGGCGGCATAAGCGCGACGTGCAAGGAGAAACTGCGATGCGTTCACCGGGTGCCGCCATGCTGTGGGAAAACTGGCGGCTCACACGAATCGAGGCTTTCCAGCGTGTCGTACAGGGCGTCGTCGTCCCCGCAGTCGTGCTGGCCGGCGCCGCAGCATTCGGACCAATCGACAACGGGGCCGTGAGGCTCGCGCTCGGTCTTCTCGTGATGACGCACATGCCGTTGTGGCTGTCGGTCGCGAAGCTCAATGGTGGACGATTCATGGACGGGTACCGGCCTGGCTATCCGTTCTACTTCCTCTACACGCGTCCGATCCGGACGTTCGCCCTGGTCGGCGCTCCGATGGCGTACCTCGCGGCGTCGGGGATGGCGGCGTACCTCCTGTCAGCGCTCGTCCTCCGCGCGATCTTCGGCTATCCGTTTCCGTTGCTGCCGCTCGCTGCCTTGATCGCCGCGTACCACGTCGCCCAGTGGGCCGCGCAATGGGGAACCAGTAATAAGGTCGTCCAGTTCATCGGATCGGCCGTTGGCGGCCTCGGGTTCACACTTCTTGGCATGTATCGCACGCGAGAATGGCCGGCGCGGCTCGACGTCCAGTTTGTCGACTATGCGGTGCTGGCGGCGGTTTGCGTGGTGTCGGTGGGGCTGGCGGTTGCCGGCGTCGCGCGGCAGCGCCGGGGTGAAGCACGATCAGTCACCCCACGTACGGTGACGAGGAGCGGATTCTCGGAGTGGCTCGCCGGCCTGTTCCGGCTCCCGTGCCCCACCTTGTCGGCGACGCGGGCGCAGATCTGGTTCGAGCTGAAGACCAGTGGATTGCCGGTGCTGGTGATCGGAGTGGCGTTCGCGATCGTGATTCCGTTGTTGCTTGCGGTAACCACCCGGCTCGACGTCGCGCTCTCCGCGTTCTTCACCGAACCTGCCACCCGAGTGGTCGCGGTCCTCGCTGCCATGTTGTCCGTGCCGGCCGTGCTGCTCCTCGGGGGTAACGCCTTCGGCATTCGCGCGAGACAAGGACGCAAGTACGCCAACGTGTACGAAGCAACCCAGGCCTACGGAACCGCGCGGATAGCCGGCCTCAAAGTGCTCGTGCGCTCGGCCTGCCTGATGGCGGCGCTCGTCGCAGTCGGCACGAGCATCTGGACGTCCGCGTCTGTGATTCCATTCGACGTGCTCGGCGACCAGGACACGTTCATCGAAAAGAGCCGCATGCCGGTGAGCGGGTGGATGCGCACGATCGAAGGCACCGTCCGAGCGATGAGCGCGTACGAGCTGTTCGCGCTGGCGGTCGTCGCGGCCATCGTGGTGGCCGTCATGGTCACGTTGCGCGCCGCACAGCCAGCGCTCAGGGCGCGGTATACCCGTCGCATGAACATTGCGACATGGGTGGTGCTGCTCTCTGCCGGCGCGCTCGTCCTGCTGGTGCTGGCCACTCGGCGCGGTATCGGAGTAGAGCTCCTGCTCAACACGATCACTGCGACAAAGTGGATTGCCGTGGCCGCGATGACGCTCGCAACGGCCTACCTGCTCTGGCGTGTGCTCGCGGAGCAGATCCTGACACTGCGCCAGGCGTGCGGCGCCATACTGATGTCGGCGGCATTCGGAGTGGCATGGATAACAGTGCTCCAGGCCGTTGGCGTGCAGCTTTCCGGGAGGCCCGCGATGGATGCGGCGTGGATGTTGTCGCCGGCATTGCTGACGTTGATGGCTGCCGTCCTGGCGCCATGGTCGCTCAGCCGCGTTCGCCACACCTAAGGTGTAAGAATCCGAACTCCATTGCGACTAACTACGTCAGAGCCAGCAGCCGAATCGAAAGGATTCAGTCACCGATGAAACGAGCGCTTGCCTTCAGTGTCGCCACGGTCCTCTTTCTCGGGGCCGGCCCGCATCTCGCCGCGCAGGCGCCGGCGGCCGCTCAGGACGCGATGGTCTTCGAGGTGGCCTCGGTCAAACCGAGCAACCCCAATCCCGATCCCAGCAACCCGCTCAGCATGATCGCGCTGATGCTGCCGCAGCCGGGCGGACGGTTCACGGCCACGAATACGCCTCTGCGGATGTTGATCATGACGGCCTTCGAGCTGCAACAGGAGGCGCAGCTCGTTGGCGGGTCGCCCACGCTGCTGGCGGCGAAGTACGACATCACCGCCAAGGTGCCTGTCGCGACGATCGCCATGAAAGATCTGCCGCTGCTATTGCGGACGCTGCTCGCCGACCGGTTCAAGCTGAAGACACACACCGAAACGCGCGAGCTGCCGTTCTACGAGCTGGTGCTCGCCCGCAGCGACGGCCGCCTCGGGCCCGACATGAAACCGTCGAAGTCCGACTGTTCGAAGGGCGATGAGATCGTCGCCCAGCAAGGCGCCGCACTGGCGAAGGGCGACGTGGCCAGCCTGCTGGCGACGCCAGGCGCCTTTCCTCCCTGCACCATCGCGCCGGACGTTTCCCGCGGTCCGTTGAATTTGTCGATGCACGGCGACGGACAGGAAATGAAGCAACTGGCCGAGCTGCTGACGCAGCTCACCGGCCGCACGGTGCGCGAAAAGACCGGGCTGGCCGGCCGCTACGACTTCGACATGAAAATGGATCTGCAGGCAGTGCTCGCGCTGGCCCAGCGAATGGGCGCCAACATTCCGGCAAACGCGGCGAACATCCCGCAGTCCGACGGCTCGTCGCTGACGACCGCGCTCAGCGAACAGCTCGGCCTCAAGCTCGAGTCGACCCGCGGTCCAGTCAACGTGCTCGTCGTTGACAGCGTAGAGGCACCAACCCCGGACTGACGACGGCGTCTCCAGGCAAGCTGTTTCTGAACGAGTCTACGGCTAGCGCGACTTATTCAGACTGCGCCGAAAGCTGCAGCGATGCAGCTACAATCCCGCCTCAGCAGGAGCACACTCACAATGGCTTCCTTCACGGCCTGAGAGCGGGGCGTTGAGCTCTCACACTGCGCATAGTGTGGCGCGTCACGCGACCACGGCGGCTGACCCGCCAATCGTAGAGAATCGATTTGGCATCGAGCGCCAGATCATCGCCTCGCGTAACACAGTGCTTCGAGTCGGCCTGTTCACAGCGGCCGCACTGCTCCTGTGGATCGGCAGCTCGCTCGACAGTTTCCTGTCCGTGGTGGCGTCGCTGATCCTGCTGCTCGTGGGATTCGGCGTTCCGACGCGGGCCAGGCTTCAGCGTCGGGCTGACCTGGAACATGACGAGGCTATCGCGAAGGAACTCGAGCGCCGGCTCGCCGAATTCAAGGCATCCTTCGATTCCGCGACCGGCAATCCGCACGCACTGCGTCAGATGAATGCCGCGCGTGAACGTCTGGCATTGACTGAGCGAGAGATCGGCTACAGCACGGTCGAACGGTGCGAGGCCGCTGCAGACCTGCTGGAGTTTGTGGCAGCTGCAGCTGCTCGTGGCGGACTCAGTCCGGTCTCGGGTCATGAGCGCGTCGTCGGTGACGCCATTTGTTACTTCGCTGCTCATAACGTCTTGTACGACAAACAGAGTGCGGACGATCCGACTGGAACGCTGCTGTTGACGGATGCCGGTGTGACCTTCATTGCTCCCGAAGGCCTGGCCTCCGTGCCATGGTCAAAAACTGCATCCGTTCGATCTCGCGGCCGGCGTCTCTTCGTTCAGCGGCGAGACCGCAAGACACCTCACGAGTTCGCGTTCGACGCGTATCGGGAAGCAGCGATTGGGGTGTACGTGGCAGAAACGTTG
>DATLLQ010000229.1:0-42564 GCA_035537775.1 Vicinamibacterales bacterium
ACTGGTCATCGCTTGGTCTGTTCGACATCAAAGAGCATTTCAGTTCGATCGGGTTGGGACTGCTGCCGGCGTATTGGGTGTGCTGGCGGCGTTCGCGTGTTGCCGGCGACGCTGGTCGAGCGCGTGCCATCCTGACGGCGACCCTGGCCTTCATTGTCTGGTGGAACTTCCTGATCGGTCACATTCTGAACAACACCAGAGGATTCGGGGGATGACGTCCTCGGCCGCATTTCGAAGGTTCGTGTTTGCGTACGCGACCGCGTTCGCGGTTCTCTATGCAATCGCGCTCAAGGGCGACCTCGCCTTGTTCACCGTGTATCCCTCGCTGCGCATCGTCCTTCTCGGCACGCAGCATTCGCGTGACGTGGCCGCGCCCTCGATGGCGTTCCTTGCTCCCGCGATGTACTGGTATGGGTGGACGGCGACCGCCGCGCTGGGCGCACTGCTGTGCGGATTCGTTGCGGCGCTTGTGCCGGCGCGCTGGACGTGGCGGGTCTGGGACGGGTGGGTATGGCTGCTGCCCATTGCGGCAATGGCTGCGTGCGTCTACCTCACGATGCCCTGGTTTCGGATGTAGCTCCTCCCGACGGCTTCGGGAAGGGAATATGAGCGGGAGACTCCCGCCCTTCGCTGGCCACGAATACTCCATTGCGGCCGCGTTCCCGCTCCCAGTGGCCGGGATGGCCAGGCATCCACGGCGCTTCGGTCCAGAAGAACGTGAACGCATTCACGCCCGCCGGCAGCACCGCCTCATACCCGCCGCCAGGCCGGGGGAGCAGCGGCACTTTGTAGACGCGGTTCCACGCGCCGTTCGAACCCGCGATACCCGCATGCACGAAGCCGCTGCCGTCGACACGCACGCGAATCCGGTTTTCTGCCATGAATTGTGGGTGCTCAAATGTCCACAGCATCGCGTCCGTGACCTCGGTCAGTAACGGCTGCTGAACCACGTGGGACCGGGCGGTGTCGCGCATGGCCGCCGTCGCCGCCATCAGGGCATCGATCGTCCGCCGGTAGCTGTGATGGACGTTCAGCAGAGGTCTGTCGGACGACTCGGGGATCGCATCGCCGACATTGACCGCAATGCCCGATCTGCTGGCGAACGTGGGATCGAAACTCCCGGCTGCTGTGGAGTCGCCGACGTAGACCATGCCGGCAGGATCCAGTACGGGGATGCTGCCTACGCCACCCTTCCTCGAAAGTTCCACGAGCCGATCGAAGCCTTCCGACCGGCTGCGGTGCGCGTCGCTCGCGATGACCTGATACACGCCGTCCGCGAACACGAGGAGTTCCACGCCACCTGAAACACTCAACAGGAGCTGTGACAGCAGGCCGGCGTTCGAGCCGAGCTCGACGATGAGCGGCCGCAGCAGCCGGACGTAAAGCCAATCGAACGGGGTGTCGGTGCAGAACACCAGGACCCCTCCGGCGCTCAGGTAGTCCTTCAGCACGTGGATCGTGTCGTCCTCGCTGCTGTCTCCTGAGAAGGCCGTCAACATTTCGTCGAGGTCCGTCACGACGACGCACCGGCCCGTCCGCCGGATGTCGGACAGGAGCCGTTCGATCGACACGACCTGCGCCGGCGACAGGTCCGCAAAGAGGGCCTTCTCGACATCGGCAAGTGTCCGGGGTTTCGACTTTGTCACCTGGAGATACGCGGTGAGCTGCTCCCTCCAGAGATCCTCGCCCTGCTCCTGCTGGACCGCCTCACTCGCGGCTTTGCGCGCCAGCTCGACGAAGAGCGGCGAGACCTCGACGAACTCCGCCGCTCCGCCGGGTGTGACGGCAACCCACCCGAAATCTGTCAGGAGGAGACCGCCGTTGCCTCTCCCGTGCTGTCGTCCCACGTCGATGGCGATGTAATCACGAGCGAGCCACGAACCAGGCGAGTACCGGATCTCTCCACTCAGGCTCGCGGTGTGGCCGATGACCTGCGGCAGCAGGTCGGCGTGGTAGCGGTAGTGGTCCACCTCGCGGAGATCCGGCGTGAACACGCCGGCCGGCTCGTACCCGATCTCACCGGGCATGTGCCGTTCCCGCGTATGGCTGGTCCCCACATGAAAGATCTCGTGCGGCAGATCGCGCGCGCTGATCCGCTCCCGCTCTACGAGCGTCCGGCGAAGCGCGTCGTTCACCCAGGACGCGACGGCCTGAGCATCGCGCGAGCCCCGCTCACGCATAGCGAGCTCCACGATATTTGGCAGGATCCCGCCGTGCACGAACACCTTTCCGTATTCGAAGTACGCCGCTTGGACGCTGAGTCCTGGATGGCGCTCGGGGTGAATCGCTGATTCCCGGATGAGGGGCCACAAGCGGTAACCGAGGGAGTCTTCGCCCCCCTGTCCGCCCTCGCGATCCAGGTACAGGTCGTGGTTTCCGAGCGTCCACACGATGCGGCCGCCCAGCCGGTGCGCCTGGGCGGCAAGGCCTCGGATGAAGTCGAAGACCGCCTGCAGATGCCGCCCGTGCCCGATGTCTCCGGTGAACACGAGCGTGCCGTCCCTGGCGGCCCAGTGAGTGAACTCATCGATGAAGCCGAGCGCCCGGAGAACCTCCTGGAGCGCCTCAAGCTCGCCGTGTACATCGCCGACCACTCCCACGCGCTTCGTGCAATCCCTGAGGAGCTTCGAGACGTCCCGGTGTGCTGCCAGGCTGCGCTCGACGGCCATGTCCTCGACGATGACGTCCGCAACTTCAAGCACGTGCAACTCATGCGGCGCGAGCCCGACTTTCAGGCCGCGCTTCGCCAACTCGTCGCCTGGCCGGACGTACATCTCACCGGTGAAAATGTCGCGCAGGTGATAGTGGATGGCGGGGTCGTCCTGCACGTCGAGCTCGGCTGGTAGCCGCACGCGTCCCCAGTGTTTCGCGAGTTGGGAACCGGTCGCCGAGAGATTTGCCGCGAGGATGAGCGGGTGCCTGCCATAGACCTTCACCCCGGCCCGGAACTGGGTTAGCGGCTGTTCGTCGTGCATGCCGACCACGGGGACCGATCGGTCGTACACGGCATCGCGCGCCGTGGGGTCGATCACCGAGCGCAGCAGCTTGCCCACGGGATGCCTGACAAGCGCCCACAGCTGGGTGTGCATCACGGTATTGATGACGTGGCTCCGCTGCTGCTTCCATTTCTCATCGAATTGCTCGAAGCCGAACGAACCCCGTCCTTCCTCGATGCCTTCCGACGCGTCGTGAAATTCGCGCACGAGGGCAGCTGCCTCAGCCGCCGAGCCGGCCGGCACGTGCTCTGATGCGGACACCTCCTGCTGCACTCGCCAGAGCGCCCAACGGCTGCCGTCGCGCGAGGAGCGCAGGATGCTGTCTACGGAACGCTCCCACACTGGGTGGGCAGACACCGGATCGTGGACCTCCCCCGCACCGTCGGCGACATCGATCACACCCATGTGCGGATCGAAGATCTGCAGGCGTTCATTGGACCCCGAGCCGGTGATGCCGATGTTCAGCATCGAGAAGTCCAGGTGCGAGACGCCGCACTGCCACAGCTGCTGCGTGAAGTCGCGATAGCGCGCCTCGAGATCGCGCGCACCGGCGGCATCGCCAGCCCGCAGCGCCCGCTCAATCGCGGCCGCGAGCGGTATCGCCAATGGCTGCACGACGGCCACCGACAGCTGCAGGCCTTCCGACGCGCGTTTGCCCTCCGCGAAATCGTCAGGGTAGTCGACGGAAACGAGTCGCGGCGTGCGCCCAAGCGACCGCACGATGCCGATCGCCCGGAACCGTTCCAGCGCCCGGCGCTCGTCATCGGAAAGCGAAGCGAGCGTGTCATCGGCGATGTAGGTCCGGCTGGGCACGGCCAGCGGACCGTATGCTTCGAACGCGCGGATGTGCTGCCAGATGGCCGGGTGCAACGATCCGTCTGCCCGTACGCCGTGTTCGTACTGCCACGCCGGCTGAGAGGCCGGTCGCGGCGCCGCCAGCGGCGGGACGGGCCCGGGATGCTTCGCGTACTTGACCACGAACCGGAGCCGGGGCTCGACGAGGGCGATGACGTGGTAGCCCTCACCAAGCAGCCGCAGCGGCTCGGCAAAGACCCGGAGGACGTCCTCGTCCGAGGGCAGATCGTCGGCGTCGCGAAACGCCTCGCGCGTGACGGGCACCAGCTCCGTGTCGAGCACCCGCTCCTCGATCCAATCGGCACCGCCGTGTCGCTCGTCGCGGTGGTAGGCGGTGAGCGCGCGCTCGAGTAGTGCCTCGAGCTGGTCCTTCGGCTCCGACGTGGGCTGAGGCATAACCGGTACTCGACTCAGCGTGTTCCAGCAAGAACGCTACCGTGTCCGCGACCAGATGGGCTACAAGGTGTCCGCTAACGCAGCGTTCCACGAGGCGCGGCCTGCCAGCAGCTTCCTGAACGCGACCAGTGCGCGGGGTTGATTCACGGCGAGACACGCCACCACACGATCGCCACGTCGGAAGAGCGCAGTCAGCCGTCGGTCCGCGACGGACCCGTCGACGATCACCATCTCGTCGTGCCGACCGGCGACACCGATGAACTGGATCTTGCGGTCGTACTGGTCCGACCAGAAGTACGGCACCGACGAGAAGCTGGTAGACGCCGCTGGGCCGGCGAGCGCGTTCTCCGCGGCGTGCACTCCCTGCTCCACCGCGTTAGTCCAATGCTCGATTCGCAGAGCCTCGCCGTGCCACCGGTTGTCGACCCGGGCCACGTCGCCGGCCGCATAGACACCCGGCGCAGCTTCACCGGAGCCGTCGCAAACGATCCCGTTGTCCAGGGTGAGGCCGCTATGTTCGAGCCATTCGGTATTTGGCGTGACGCCGATGCCAACCACGACGACGTCGGCGTCTATGCGTGAACCGTCGGAGAGCGCGACCCCCGCGATGCGCGACTTGCCGATGACATCGGTGACGGCAACGCCGGTGCGAAGATCCACGCCATGGTCGCGATGCATGGCGGCGACCATCTCACAGAGCGACGGGGCGAGGATTGGGGAAAGCGGGACAGGGAGCGCCTCGATTACGGTGACGTGCAAGCCGCGGGCGCGGCACGAGGCGGCGACCTCGAGGCCGATGAACCCGGCGCCTACGATCGCGACGCGGGACGCGTTCGTCAGTTCCCTCCGGAGTGCGATCGCGTCGTCCAGACTGCGCAAGACGAACAGCCCTGCACGTGGCGCGATGCCGGCCAGGGTCCTGGCGCGCGCACCGGTTGCGACAATCAGACGGTCGTAGTCGGCACAGGTACCATCGGCAAGGGTGACGCGCCGCACACGAAGGTCGACGGACGCCGCGCGCACACCGAGCCGCATGTCGAGCGCGAGCGCACCGTACCCATCCTTCCTGCGAAAAAAGGCGTGCTCCGGGTCCGACGTACCTTGGAGCACTTGCTTCGAGAGCGGCGGGCGGTCGTAGGGGCGATGCGGCTCGTCGCCGATGATGGTCAGCTCACCGTCGAAGCCCCGGGCGCGCAACGTCTCGGCCGCGCGCAGACCCGCCAGCGAGGCGCCAACGATCACGATTCGGCGCAGCATCGGAGCCAGTCACTCTTCGATCGAAATCGCTCCTGTCGGGCACTCGCGCGCAGCCTTGTCCACTTTCGCGCGTAGATCTTGGCCGGGCGTTCCGTTCAGGACGTGCAGCTCGCCGTCGTCGCCGATCTCGAACACCTCCGGCGCCGCCTCCACGCAGAGCCCGTGGAGGTCGCATAAGTTCATATCCACAACGACTTTCATGATCTCCATCCGAGCTCCGACGCGCCGCTCACCGGCGGGGATCCTGAGTGGCGCGTCGAGACCGCATGCTCTATTTAGGTGGACGTGCGCCGCACATTCTCGGCGCGGGGCCCTTTCGGTCCCTGCCCGACGTCGAACTCGACGCTGTCGCCCTCACGCAGATTGTCGATTCCCTCGCCATACACCGCACTCTGGTGAAAGAAGTACTCCTTCCCCGTATCGTCTTTGATGAAGCCGAATCCCTTGTCGACTCGTAAGGTTCGAATTGTGCCAGTCAGAAGCCGCCTCCTATGCCAAACATTCAGGTCTCCACTGCGCCGTAAACCCCAATCTTAAGGCAATCCAGTTAACCCGGGCGCGCGAATCGAAACGCCCAGCTCCGCATTGGATCGTAGAGACATCGTCGTTTCCACGGTGTACATTCCCCCGGGATGAGCGACCGGCCCAGGCCTGAAGATCTGCCGACGTTTGCCGAGGGTGTCACCACGCCGGCGGACGCTCCCACGATTGCTCCGGACGCGCCGACAATTTCGGATACGGCGGTGACGTTTGCGGAGGCCATGGCGGTTACCGACGCGGCGCTGCCCGCCAGGATTGGCCGCTACCGCATCGTTCGCCTGATCGGCGAGGGCGGCATGGGTGCCGTCTACGAGGCCGAGCAGGATCAGCCTCGCCGCACGGTTGCGCTGAAGGTCATCAAGCCGGGATTGGCCGGCCCCGAGCTGCTGCGACGCTTCGCACAGGAAGCGCAGGCGCTCGGCCGGCTGCAGCATCCAGGCATCGCTCAGATCTACGACGCGGGGACGGCCGACACCGGCTTCGGCTCGCAGCCGTACTTCGCGATGGAGTTCATCCGCGGTGCGTCGCTGCGCGAATACGCCGACAGCCGTCGTCTGGGCCTCCGCGAGCGGCTCGAGCTGATGGTGAAGATCTGCGACGCCGTGCACCACGCGCATCAACGCGGCCTCATTCACCGCGACCTCAAGCCCGGCAACATCATTGTCGACGAGGCCGGGCAGCCGAAGATTCTCGATTTCGGCGTGGCGCGCGTCACTGACAGCGACACGCAGGTGACGCTGCAGACGGATGTGGGGCAGCTGGTGGGCACGCTGAACTACATGAGCCCCGAGCAGGTGCTGGCGGACCCGCTCGACATCGATACCCGCAGCGACGTCTATGCGCTGGGCGTCATCCTCTACGAGCTCCTGTCCGGACGGCTGCCGTACCAGATCAGCAAGCGCCTGCACGAGGCGATGCAGACGATCCGCGAGGAGGATCCGTCCAGACTCAGCACAATCGATCGCCGCTACCGCGGCGACATCGAGACGATTGCTGCCAAGGCGCTCGAGAAGGACAAGACGCGGCGTTACTCATCGGCGGCGGAACTGGCCGCCGACATCACGCGTTACCTGAAGGACGAGCCGATCGTCGCGCAGCCGCCGACTGCACGCTACCAGCTGGAGAAGTTTGCCCGCCGGCACAAGGCACTGGTCGGCGGAGTGGCGGCGGTCTTCGTCGTGCTCGTCGCAGGCGTTGTCGTCAGCACGTGGCAGGCGATCCGCGCCAGCCGGGCCGAATACGCGGCGGTGCAGGAGCGCGATCGTGCCGCGGCGGCCGGGCGCGCTGCCGTGGTGCAGCGCGATCGAGCCACTGCTGCTGAACGGTCGGCGACCTCTGCCCGTGACGACGCGGTGGCCGCGAGGGGCGTAGCCATTGCCGCGGAAGGGCAGGCGAAGCAAGAGCGGGATCGCGCGGTCGCGGAGAAGCAGCGCGCCGACACCGAGTCAGCGACCGCAAAGGCCGTCAGCGAGTTCCTCCAGAAGAACCTCTTCGAGCAGGTGACGGGCGGCATCGATCGCGCGGCGGCGCAGGACCTGAGCGTCAGCGGTGCTCTCGATCGAACGGCAGCGAGGATCGACGGCACGTTTGCCGGTCAGCCGCTCGTCGAGGCGGGCGTTCGCGAGGCGGTTGGGACCGCGTACATGGGGCTGTTGCTCTGGGACAAGGCGGCGACGCAGTTCGATCGCGCGGTAGCGATTCGCCGTCGCGCGCAAGGTGACGAGGATTCGGACACGTTGAAGGCGTTGCGCCGGTTGGTAGCCATCGACGCCAACCAGCGCCGCTGGCAACCTGCCGAGGCGCGCATGAAGCAGATACTCGAGGTCCAGCGCCGGCGATCCGGTCCCGATCATGCGGACACGTTGCAGTACACACTCGATCTGGCTGGCATCTATCTGACATGGGGAAAGCTCGAGCAAGCCGAACCGCTGGCCGCGCGCGCAGCTGAAGGCCGCCAGCGAACCCTGGGCCCGGATCACAAGGACACCATCGGCGCGCTGGCGATTCAGGTGGCGATTTACGCGCAGGAAAAGAAATTCGCCGACGCACAGCGCGTGGGGGAAGCCGCCTATGCGTCCGCGCGGCGGACGCTCGGCGAGAAGGATACGCTGACGATTGGGCTCGCAACGACACTGCAGCAGATTGCGGTGCAGGCGCGCCCGGCGGACCGCGCCCAGCGTGCCAGGGTCCTGACGGACGTGTCGAAGGGACTGGCCGAGACCAGGGCCACTTCGCTCCCTGAAATGGTCGCGATCGCCGCGGCGAGGGCGACGAACGCCTTCCAGCAGAACAGGCTCGACGAAGCGATCCCGCCGCTCCTCGAAGCGATGGAAGCGTCGCGTCGCGCCGGCCAGGAGGAGTTGAGCCTGACGTCGATACTGGCTGGTATCTACGCGCTGCAGGGCAAACTTGCCGAGGCCCAGCAGACCCTGGCGCCGATCATGGCGAGGCCGGATCCGAACAAGGATCTGATGGCCAACGTGCTGCCGTTTGCGCTGCGCAACATCGGCACGAGACTCCGCAACGACAAGCGGTTCGCCGAGGCCGAGCCGTACTTAGTGAAGCTCGTGCCTCTCGTCGTCGTCACACCTGGTGAAACCTCGAACCAGACACGCACCGACGCCTTCCTGCTTGCCGACGTCTACGCCGCGCAGGGCAAGTACGCCGAATCCGAGCGCGCGTTCGTGCCGCTGCTCGAGATGCAACGTCGCGTCGCCGGGCGTGAATCGCTGGCCGCATTTGCCACCCAGGCACATCTGGGTTGGACGCAATTGATGCAGGGCCGCCTGGCCGATTCGGAGAAGACGTTGCGCGAGGCGCTCGACGGAATGACGCGCGTATCGCCCGACGCGTGGGAACGCGCCAATACCACCGGCATGCTCGGCGCGACCCTGGCAAGACAGAAGCGGCACGCGGAGGCCGAACCGCTCCTGATCTCTGGCTATGACGCCATGGCCACCGGCAAAGCGGTCAATCCAAACGCTGCCAGCCGCATGAGCCGCGAGCAGGTGGGCGAGGCATTGCTGCAGCTCTATCGCGACACCCGCAATGCCGCAGGCGTCGCCGAGTGGGAGCGGAAGCTTCGCAACTGATCGCGCGATCCACTCCTGAGCTTACCCACCACCTCTTCACTCCTGAGCTTGCTTACGGCACAGAAGATGCGAGCACAGCCGTCGCTGTCCGTGTGCGACGTGACAGAACGCGCACGAATGACCAGCGAGGAGAGAACGATGAAGGTTTTGGCCCTTGCCTTTGCGCTGATTGCGATTCCGTGTGTCACGAGCGCGGCGGACCCGTTTGTTGGAACCTACAAGCTCAACCCAGCCAAATCGGCGACGACGGGTGGTCAGGTGCCTCCGGAACTGACGCTGATGATCGCTGAAGAGGGAAGCAACCTGCTCATCACCACGTCCGGAAAAACGGCAACAGGTTCGGAGATATCAGCAGACGTCCTGGTCCTCCCGAAAGCCGGCGGCACCGTGCAGGCTCCGAAGGGCCAGCGCAATTACGACTCGACCGTCGTGAGCCGGCGTGACTCGAACACGATTGACATGACCGCGTTGCAGAAGGGCAAGGAGCGGACGCGTGTGAAGCTCTCCCTCAGCCGGGACGGCAAGACGCTGACGCGCTCGTTCACATCGACGAACGCGCAGGGGCAACCGGTTAGCGGAACGACGGTCCTGGAACGGAAGTAGTTTCCAGCCGGCGCGCCGCGAGCCTCTAGCGGCCCGCTGTCGCCGCCGCGCTGCGGGGTTGTGCTCCGTGGCGGAGCAGAGGTACGCGCGCACGAATCGATGTGCCCCGTGCAGGCTGTGAACGGACGGCAAGCTGGCCGTCAATGGCCTTCAGCCGTTCGTTCATGCTTGTCAGTCCCAGCCCGTGTCCCCGCGGGGCGCCCAGATCGAAGCCGTTACCGAAGTCGTCGACTGTCAACTCGATCTGATCGGCCGCGCCACGGAGGGACACCTTGATCCTTCCAGTGCCGCTGTGCTTGATTGCGTTCTGCAAGGCTTCCTGCAGCACCCGATACAGGCACACCACAATACGTTTGGGCAGGCCTTCGGGGACGCCATTGGCGGCAAACCCGACGTCGATACCGTGCTGAGTGGAAATCTCGCGGCACAACCCGGAAGCCGCATCAGCGATTCCCAGGAACTCCAGGCGCTGCGGGTGCAGGCGATGCGACAGGGCCTGTATGTCGGTGATGAGACTCGTAACGTCCTGGCGCGCTTCCTCGATCCGCTGCGCGGCGTCGGCCGCTGAGCCCGGAAGAGCTCGCGACAACGCTTCGAGACGCATGTTCACCAGCGCCAGCCGCTGGTTGACGTCGTCGTGAAGATCGCGCGCCAGGCGCGCGCGCTCATGCTCCTGCGCCTCGATCAACCGCTGACTGATCGTGGACAGCGCCTCGTGGGCCAGCTTGCGCTCCGTGATGTCCACAACCGAACCGATGAAGCCCGCAAACGATCCGTCGTCGTTGAATCGCGGCTTGCCCGTATCGGTGACCCACCGGTAGTCGCCGTTGTGCCGGCGGACGCGATACTCCATTTGATACGGTTCGCGTCGGTCGCACGCAGCGCTGAACGTCTGCCAGCTCCGGTCGGCATCTTCGGGGTGGATGCTCTTCGCCCATCCCTCGCCAAGCGCGTCTTCGAACGGCCGTCCAGTGAGGTCCAACCACGGCTGATTGACGTACGTGCACTGGTTGTTGGCGTCCGTGATCCAGATGGTGACTGGAGCCGTATTGGCAATCTCGCGGAATCGTTCTTCGCTCCTGCGATCGCGCTCGATCAGATCCGCGGCCTGGCGCGCGAGGGCGTCGAACAGGCGGAATTCGTCTTCCGTAGGGGTGTGGGGCACCCGCCAGTGGGTGGAGATCATGCCGAGAGGCTTGCCACCGCGTGAGTACAACGGCGTGGATTGCACGGCGGCGATGCCCGACCGGCGATACTCCTGGAGGTCCCGTGTACCGGCCATGTACTCGCACGACTCGACGTCGGCGACGAGCACGCGCGTGTTGTCGCGTAGTGCCCGGCCGCATGTGCTGCCCGCTTTGCTCGTGACCCGGCGCCAGAATGCCGCCGAGTCGGCATGGAGGTTTCTCCAGGTGAGGAGCCTCAGCGACTGTGCTTCCGGATCGAACAGCTGAACGCTCGCCGCGTCAGCAGCCATCAATGCCATCGCCGCGTCGAGAATCTGTGCCAGCAGCGGCTCCTGACTCAAGTCGGGAGTCACGCGTGTGCTTATGGTCTGCAACGTCTTGACGCGGACGGCCTGGTTGGCCAGCCTCTGCTCGCTCTCGCGCAGCGCCCGCTGCGCCCGTGTGCTCTCGGTGATGTCCCGCACAATTGCTGATACGCCGACGATGGTGCCGCGTGCGTCTCGTACTGGGGTGACGGTGAGGGAGACATCCAGGAGCCGGCCGTCCCGCGCGACGCGCCGCGTTTTCAGATGGTCGACGCGCTCACCCGACCGCAACAGCTTCAGGATCTCCCGCTCCTGATTGTGCAGTTCAGGCGGGATGATGATGGTGATCGGTTGCCCGACGGCTTCATGTTCCGAGTACCCCAGCAACCGCTGGGCACCCCGGTTCCACGTCATGATCACGCCATCGAGGTTCTTCGAAATGATGGCGTCGTCCGAGGAGTCGACGATCGCCGCGAGCCAGAGGCGGACGTCTTCCATCTGAAGGGGGGATCCTACTCCTTCCAGGCTCCCACCGAAGATGAATTCGCCCGAAAGTGCGGGACTCCCTTCTAGCGGCGCCCAATCTCGTAGAGGGCGCCGTTCGACAGCGACAGCACGAACAGGTTCCCGTTCGGGCCCGTGCCTACGTCGGTCACGACGCCAAAGTCGCGACCGAACAGCAGGCTCTCGCTTTCGGTAATCTCGTTCTTCTCGAGGTTGTCGGCGACACGGTCGTTCAGCCGGGCATCGGTGACTTCCACCCTCCGCCGATTGCTGGTGAGCTGGAACCGAAAGAGGTATCCGCCTTCCAGCAGGGAAGTGCCGGCCCCGACGATGAGGTCGCCCTCGTACGGCGAGCCGAGATCGCGGCTGTCTATGAAGCCGATGCCTGCGGGCGCGACCTCCCACTTCCAGCTGAATTCCGGATCCTCGTAGTGCGAGCCGGGAAGGCTGAACAGCCGGGAAAGCGCTTCCGATGTGCTGTCGGCGATGTTCGCCGTTGGCCAGCGGAGCTGTTGCAGGTTCACCCCACCGAACGTCGTCTCGATTGACTTGAACTGCGTGATACGCGACCGCGGCCCGGCGAGCTGGACCCATCCGCCGTTCATGCCCGCCGTCACGCGATTGAGCTCGGAGAAGCTGTCGTCACCGTTCTCCTGCAACCACAAGGCGCCTCCCCTTGGATCGAACGCCATCCCGGAGCTGCTTCGGTGGCCGAACGAATAGATCTTCTGAATGTTGGCGCCGACTTCACCGCCTATCGCCGCGCCCGCGGCGAAGAACGGGTTGTCGGATGGCGCCGTCCCGTCGAGATTGAGCCGCAGGACGACACCGCTCAGATGCTCATCGTCGGGCGCAGGGCCGCCGAACGGATCGTCCGGCATCGGAGAAAGCGGCGGACAGTCGTCCCTGTTGATCGGCCCGCAACGCAGGTTCTGCAGCTGGCCGCGCCGTCCGAGATCTCCGACGAAGACGTACAGCTTGTCGTCCGGGCCGATGCGCAGCGCGCCGCCATTGTTGCTGCCCCGCTCGGACTGTCCCGGGTCCTGCTGGATCGCCCGCAGTCTGATCACATTGGCGGCCATGGTCAGGTTGGCGCCGTCCCAGACAAACCGGTCGATGCGGTTGCCCAGAATCGGCGTCGCGTTCAGGACGCTTGTGTCCGATCCCGTCAGGCTCTCCGTCCAGTAGAGGAACACTTCGCGCGTCGTCGCGAAGTCCGGATGCAGGGCGATGCCGAGCAAGCCTCGCTCCGAGGCGTTGTTCACCGGCAGGTCGAGCACTGTCGCATGACTGTTGCCGAACACGCGGATCACTTTGCCCGTCGCCCTCTCGAGGACCAGCACATCATTGGGGGCGAGGAATTCAAAGGACGCCGGCTGGTCGAACCCGACTGCCATTTTTCGCAGGATCAGGTTGCGATCGACGAGCGTCGGGCCGACTGCCTTCACCTCCCGCTGGCTGGCGGCCGCCAGCGCCAAAATGACGACCGCGGTACCGATCGTGGCCCTGAGCAGTGCCCTGTGTGACATCCCACACTCCTTCGAGATGCCGGAATCGCAAGGATGCAGCCACGTCGAACTGCTTCACGCTGTCAATTCATGAAGGACCTGAAAAGGTGCTAGCATTCGCGCGCCTGCGCCCTCGGGCTTGGCGAGGCAAGCCGGAGATGAAGACATGCTGAAGACGATTCGAACGGTCCTGGCTGGTTTTATTGTCGTATTCGCTCTGACCCTGACGTGGCCGCTGACTGCGGCGGCACCCAGCGCCAAACCCGAAGAAGTTGGCCTCTCGTCCGAGCGCCTGAAGAGAGTCGCGGAGCTCGTGCAGCGTCACATCGCGGCCGGCAGCTTCTCCGGAGCGGTTGCACTCGTTGCGCGCAACGGGCGCGTCGGCTATCACGAGGCGTTCGGACAGATGGACCTCGAGGCGAAGAAGCCGATGGCCAAGGACGGCATCTTTGCCATCATGTCGATGACGAAGCCGGTGATCGGCGTCGCGACGCTGATGATGATGGAAGAGGGCAAGGTCCGGCTGCAGGATCCGGTCTCCAAGTTCATCCCTGAGTGGCGCAACATGACTGTGGCCGTCTCGCTTCCCGCGGCGCCCGGCGCGCGTGGCGCGGGTGCGGCGCCTGCAGCGCCGGCCGGTCAGGGCGGGCGAGGCGCAGCGCCGGATCCTCGCTACTACACGGTTCCCGTTGAGCGCGAAGTGCAGATCCGCGACCTGCTCACGCACACGTCCGGTGTTGTCAGCGGCACGAACAGCAACTTCGCCAATCGGTCCGTGGCAGCGGGACCGAAGGAAACCCTGGCCGACTACATCCCGCGCCTCGGCAAGATTCCGCTCGAGTTCCAGCCGGGCACGCGCTGGGCGTACAGCGCCGCGGCCGGCTTCGACGTGCTCTCCCGAGTTGTGGAGGTCGCATCCGGCATGCCGATCGACCGCTTCGTCAAGACGCGCATCTTCGATCCGCTGGAGATGAAGGACACCACCTACATCGCGCCCACAGGCAATCCGCGCCTCGTCAAGCTTTATAGCCGGACCAACGAGGGCCTTCGCCCGGCGCAGTATCCAAACTTCGTCAACGGCATCTACTTCTCAGGAGGCGGCGGATTGTTCAGCACGGCCGCCGACTACGCGCAGTTTGCGCTGATGCTGGTCAACGGCGGCGAGCTGAATGGACGCCGGCTGCTCAGCCCGCGGATGGTGGATCTGATGGGCTCCGTCTTCGCCCCGGACACGCTGCCAGGCCGCCAGAAGGGCGAGAGCTACGGCCTGAGCGTGCGGGTCGTCAACGATCCGGTCGCGCGGAATTCCTTCCTCACGGAGGGCACGTTCGGGTGGAGCGGCGCCTACGGCACGCACTTCTGGGTTGACCGCAAGGAGAAGCTCGTCGCGGTCGTGATGACGCAGACATCGAACCAGGAGTTCCTGCGCGACTACGAGAACATGGTGATGCAGGCCGTTGTCGGCGGCGGCTCGCCGGCGACCGTCGGCACGAACTAGCGGCCATCAAGACCTGGCGCGCGGCGGCGCTCGCAATTGCGCGGGAGCCGCTGCGTGCCGCTCGTTACGCGATCTTCCGGACCCTCATCACATACAGAGTGGCGATCATCACGCTTGCGCAGAGGCTGATCGCCCCGGCCTGCATGAATGCGCCGAACGCGCGGCGGCCCATCAGGTCGTAAATGCTCAATCCCATCGCGAGTGCAGCGACGACAACGGTCTTGTTGAGCGCAGCCGGGAGTCGATCGCGATAGTTGGCCAGCATCGCGACTGCCGGCGCCCCCAGGAGCAGGACGTAGTCCCAGCCCTGAGGCGAGAGCATCGGAACCAGCATCAGCAGCACGCTCGCCTCGAGCGCTTCCGGAAATGAGACCTCGGAACGGCGCTTGAACACTGCGCCTGCCATTGCCACCGCACCGATGCTCGTGATCGTGGCGAGCGCGGTCGCGAGCGGACCGGGGGAGAGCCATTTCGCAAACATGCTGGCGAAGGACACGCTGTCCTGGCTGGTCAGCGTGGGTGCCGTGGTTTCGGTGACGGTTGTCAGCCAGTCCCGGTACAACGCGATCGTCCCCAGGCCGTACCACGGCACTGGCAGAACGACGATGACGGCCAGGGCAATCGTGGCGGCAACAATCGATGCGCGTTGCTTTCGCGCAATGAGCCACGGGAGCAGGATCACCCCGTACGGCTTGACCGCGATCGTCAGGGCGATGAGCGCGCCCGCCAGGGTTTCCCGCCCGGTTTTCATGGCGACGACGGCCCAGACGGCGAGCACCGCGAACAGCAGGTTCGCCTGTCCGAGCGCCAGCTCGTGCCCGAGGAACTTTCCGAGCACGACGACGATCGATGTGGCGAGCAAGACCGCGGGAGCCCGCCGCTCCGGCAGCAGATCGACGCTGAGCCGGATGAGCAGCACGAGCAGGACGACGGACGCTGCGAACCAGACGACCTTGGCCGCCGGTAGTGGAATCAGGCTGAGCGGGATGGCCAGGACCGCGAACGCCGGGAAGTACTTGTACCGATAGTGACCGTCGTCTGCGCTATACAGCGGCTCGCCAGCGGCGGCGTGAACGCCTCCGGTCCAGTA
This sequence comes from Vicinamibacterales bacterium, assembly GCA_035537775.1. Lineage (GTDB taxonomy): Bacteria > Acidobacteriota > Vicinamibacteria > Vicinamibacterales > UBA2999 > Gp6-AA40. The sequence continues at coordinate 15,832 of DATLLQ010000229.1, forward strand.
GACCTCGAAGTCCCTCATCTCGCTGGAGATGCGGACCGCGAAGACGACTGTCGCGATCAGGATCAGGAGGACGACGCCGATGACGTGCTTCCGGGTCACGTGGCGTCGCGTGCCTTTGCTCGGCGAAGCCGCCACGGCATCCAGATGGACTCGATGATCGTGGCGCGGTTCAGTTTCGAGCGGCCCTGGGCACGCTCGACGAAGACGATCGGCACCTCCGCCACACGCAGGCCGCGGCGGACGGTCTCCCACAGCATCTCCACCTGGAAGGAGTAGCCGTTGGACTTCAGCCGCGTGAGCGGCAGCTGCAGCAGCGTGGAGCGCCGCCAGCACCGGTAGCCGGCCGTTGCGTCACGCACACCGAGGCCCGTGACAACCCTGACATAGAAGTTCGCAAACCGGCTGAGCACACGGCGATCGAGCGACCAGTTCGACACCCCGCCTCCCGGCACGTAACGCGAGCCGATCACGAGATCGGCGTCAGCCGTCGCGGCAATCATCGCCGGAAGATAACGAACGTCATGCGAGAGGTCGGCATCCATCTGAGCGATGAGATCGGTGTGATACGTCAGCGCGCGCTGCATGCCCTCGATGTACGCCGACCCCAGACCTCCGCGGCCCACGCGGTGCATCACCTCGATGCGACCGGGGAACGTGGAGGCGAGCCGCTCTCCGATCTCGCCGGTACCGTCCGGCGACCCATCGTCGACGACGAGGACGCGGACGCCTTCGATTTCCATGAGCTGCCGGATCAGGTGGGGAAGCGTCTCTCGCTCGTTGTAGGTCGGGATGACGACCGCGCAGGTGCGGATGGGATCGACTGTGCTCAACGGCTAAGCATCATACCGGCAACCCGTGCTGTAATAGAGACGGTTCACGCTGATGCCTCCGAATTGATGTTCGGTTCGACGTAACCTCCTCCTCTATCCCTTCTACCGCGTTGTCACGGTGGAAGGGATCACCCACGCGCTGTATCTGCTCTGGTGGGTGCAGTACAAGCACGTCTCGCCGGCGGCCGTGGCGGTCATCCTCGCGGCGGGCGATATCGCCATCACGTTGCTGGAAGTCCCGACCGGCAGGTTTGCCGATCGCTTCGGTCATCGCTTCAGCCTCATCACCGGATCCATCTTCCAGACAGCGGGGATGCTCCTCTGCTGGCTTGGGGAGGGAATCCCTGGGCTCCTGCTCGCGAGCCTGTGTGTCGCGCTTGGCGATACGTTCCGATCCGGCGCGGATCAGGCGCTGCTCTTCGAATCCTGCGCAGCCGCTGGTCAGCCGCATCGTTTCCAGCAGATCGAGTCCAGGGCGCACAGCCTGGAGTTGATTGCGCTCGTCGCGATGATGCTCGTCGGCGGTGTGATCGTCGAGACGGCAGGATTCGCTGCCGCCTGGATTGCCGAAACGGTGCTCGCCGCATCCGGTGTTGCGTTGGCCCTGGCGATGACGTCGCCGCCCCCGACATCCTCACTGGACGGTCATGCCAGCGGCATCGGTTGGCGCCCGCCCGCAGTCTTTGCCCTCGTGCGCCTGATTGCCCCGGCGGCGCTTATCGCCGGAGTCGCAAACGGAACGGCCTTCATCGCCCAGACGGCTGAAGCGTCGACTCCGACACAACTGACTCTTCTGGTCACTGCAATCACGACGGCGGAAGCGGCGGGCGCCGCGCTGTCTCGATACCTTCGGCCAAACGTCGCAACTCAGTACGGTCTTCTGGCGGCCGCCACCGCCTGTTTCGCAACGATGGCTGTTGCACCCGATATCTTTCTGGCCGCCGTCGTCTTGTTGTCGTTCCTGATGGGAGTCGCGGAGCCGCTGCGAGCCACGGCAATCCAGATGCTCGTGGACGAGCGCCGTGCCGAGGCCGCGTCATGGGCGAGTGCGGTCGATGGTGTGATTCGCACGTTGTCGCTGCTTCTTGCGGGTCTGGTGCGGGGCCGGCGCCCGTGAGAGCACCACCGTGTGTCACCGCAAGAAACGTCAAGCTTGCCGCGCTGGGAGGCGGGTAGACTTGGCATCACCACATGGCGGAGCTCAAAACGAAGCTTACGGCCGACAGCCCCACGGCCTTCATCAACACGCTCGAGGACGAGGGGCGGCGGAAGGACTGCCGTGAGTTGATCGCCCTGATGCGGGGCGCGACCGGCAAGCCCGCGCGCATGTGGGGCTCGATTGTCGGGTTCGACACCTACCGGAACAGGTACGCCGACGGACGGGAAATCGACATGCTGCTCACCGGCTTTTCACCGCGGAAGCAGGACCTCGTGCTGTATCTCGGGCCAGGTCTCGAGCAGAAGGATCTCCTCGCGAAGCTCGGCAAGCATCGGACCGGGAAGGGCTGCCTCTATCTGAAGCGCCTGAGCGACGTCGATCGTGGAGTGCTGAGGGAGCTAATCGACAGCGCAGTGCGGGCGCTGCGGAGCCGTCATCCATGAGCGCCGCGTTCCAGCGGGTGCAGCCTGCACTGTCAGTGGCGGCCTCCCGGCTGGACGAGGACGTCTCGCTGGCCACACTTGCTGCGGAGACCGGCCTCTCACCGTTCCATCTCCACCGGCTCTTTGTGGACGTCGCGGGAGAGACGCCAAAGGCGTACACGCAGCGGCTGCGCTTGAGCCGGGCTGGCGTACTGCTGCTCACCACAAGCCAATCGGTGCTGGATATCGCCCTCGATTGCGGATTCCAGAGCCACGAAGTGTTCAGCAGAGCGTTCCGGAAACGTTTCGGCATGACGCCGACGGCTTACCGCACGCGCGGCTTCTCGGCAACTGTCGATCGAGGTGCCGCCAGGCGCCACGCGACCGCCGTGCAGCTCTACGCCCCCTGTCTTCGACTGTTTCATATGCCGTTGAACGGCCACTCGATTGGAACTGACATGACCTACGACATCGTGCAGAAAGAGCTCGACGCGCAGCCCGTGCTCCTCGTCAGGAGACGGGTAAAACGTTCGGAGATTGGATCGGCCATCGGCGAAGCGCTGCCGCACATCTTCGTGTACGCGCAGCAGCACGGGATCGCGCTTGCCGGACATCCGCTGACGCGCTACGCCGAGGTGGGAGCGGGCCTGCTGACGATCGAGCCGGCGATGCGCGTCGTCTCGCGCCAGGCGGAGGCGACGACAGCAGCGGCAGCAGGAGAAGTGATTGAAGACGTCCTTCCAGCTGGGAGCGCGGCCACGACCATCCATGCGGGCCCGTATGAAACCCTGACCGAGGCCTATGCCGCGCTCGAAAGGTGGATCGAGCAGAACGGCCTGCGTCCGGCCGGCGCACCGTGGGAGGACTACATCACCGACCCGACAGAGTTTCCCGATCCGAAGGACTGGAAAACGCAGGTCTGCTGGCCCGTGGCGCGGAAGTAGTTCCGCAGTTTTCTCTTGCAACGCGCCGCGGGCGCGCCCATCCTACGCGTGCCCGCGGCGCTCGACGGACTGCCTTGACGCCTGCCGACGAGACGCGCGGAGGAGGGACGCCCCATGATCGGCAGCATCGCTCTCATGCTTCTCGGCGCGGCCGCAGCGCCAACGCCCTGCGACGGCCTCGCCAGTCTCAAGCTCGACAAGGCAACGATTACCAGCGCGCGATTCGTCGCGGAAGGCCCGGTGCCCACACCGACGCCGGCGCGTCCTGCGCCTGGCGCGGCTCCAGCGCGAGGCGCCGGTGGTGGCCGTGCGGACGGTCAGGGCGGACGCGGAGCCGCTAACGCGCCGGCCGGCGGACGCCAGGCGGCGGTTGGCCCACGTGCCGGCGGGCCTCCGGCTGCACCGCGAACGATTCCCGAGCACTGCCGCGTGCAGCTTGTTCTCAAGCCGTCGTCCGACTCGCTGATCAACATGGAACTGTGGCTCCCGCCGGCGGACAAGTGGAACGGGAAATTCATGGGTGTCGGCAACGGCGGCTTCGCGGGATCGATTCAGGGCATGACCAACGACATGCCGCAGGCTCTGCGTCTCGGCTACGCCACGGCCGGGACGGATACCGGCCACCAGGAGCAGGGCGGAGACTGGGCGATTGGTCATCCGGAGAAGATGATCGATTTCGGATATCGCGCGACGCACGAGATGACGGTCAAGGCGAAGCAGGTCGTGAAGGAGTTCTACGATCGCGCTCCGCAGTATTCGTACTTCAAGGGCTGTTCAACGGGCGGACGCATGGCAGTCATGGAGGCCCAGCGTTACCCGGACGACTACGACGGGATCATCGCCGGCGCTCTCGCGAACCGCCACATCCACATGTGGACGGCTGGTGTGGAACGCGCGATCAGCCTCGCGCGCAATCCGGACCGCGCGATGTCTACTGAGGACGCGGCGCTCGTCAACAACCTGGTGATGAACAGCTGCGACACGCACAAGGAGGGCTTCCTGTCCAACCCGCGTGCGTGCAAGGTGGACCTGTCGGTGTTGAAATGCAAGGCAGGCAAGACCGAGAGCTGCCTCACTGACGCGCAGATGGTCACCGTCGAGACGTTTTACGGCGGCGTCAAGAACTCGAAGGGCGAGCTGATCTTCTCAGGTCAGGCGCTCGGCAATCCGATCGGCGCCGCGCGGCCGTCCGCGAATCCAGCCGGCGGAACGTTCGATCTCGTCCGTATCGCGTACAACGAGAAAGACTTCCCGTGGCAGAAGTTCGACTTTGATCGCGACATGAAGTATCTCGACGACAAGATCGGCTACGTCGACTCGGTCAATCCGGACCTGTCCAAGTTCAAGTCGAGCGGCGCCAAGCTGCTCATGTTCCATGGCTGGTCGGACACCGGCATCACGCCGGAAACGACGGTCTGGTACTACGAACAGGTGCTGAAGAAGATGGGCAGCAACCAGAACGACTGGATGCGCCTCTTCATGGTGCCCGGGATGGGCCACTGCGGCGGCGGTCCTGGCGTCAACGGGTTCGACCAGATCGGCACGCTCGAAAAATGGGTCGAGAAAGGTGTCGCTCCGGACACGATCCTCGGCACCGGCGCGGGAATGACGCGTCCGATCTGCCAGTATCCTCAGGGGCTGGAATACAAGGGAAGCGGCGACATCAAGGACGCCGCGAACTGGTCCTGTAAGGCGCCCGGTCGCTAGCGCAACTGGCTGCGAACTCCCAACTTCCAATTCCCGACTTCCAAGGCGCCCGGCAAGCGACTGTGGGAGTCGGAGGTTGGGAGTTGGGAGGTGAGGCCTCCCCCCTATCCCTTCAACTTCACCACCACAAGACTGATGTCGTCGGCGGGCGCCGCGAACGCGACGACGTCCTCCATGATCGCCTCGTAGATGCCGCGCGCGTCGAGGTGTTTCACCGCACGCACCTTCGCTTCGAGGGCCTCCGGCGTGTAGGGCTGTTCACCGCGGCGGTGTTCCGTCAGCCCGTCCGTGGGGAGCAGCAGAATGTCTCCGGCGCCCATGATTCGCCACTCGTTCATCTCGTACGTGTCCTTGAAGCCAAGCATGCTGGCTTCCGTGACGTTCCGGTCGATGGCATCGAACGAAGGAAGCATGCCCACCGGTGGAAACGAGACGCGCTGGTGCGGGCCGACCTCCATGAACCGATCGTTGCGGTTCGAGAAGATCAGCGGCAGCGGGTGAGCAGCCGATAGAAAGCGGAATCGCGCATCAGCGGAGATCTCGCCATAGATCAGCGACAGGTACTTGTGCGCCCCTGAAGACTGATAGAACCGTGTGTTCAGGTTTTCGAACAGGTGGCGCGTGATCTGCCCGTTCATGTCGAGCTCGTAGAGCGCGCCGACGAGAAAGGCCTGATGCAGCATGGCCGCCAGCAGCGCATCCGTCATCCGGTGGCCGGCGACGTCGACGATGGCGATGCCGGCGCGGTCCTGGCAGCGGCGGAGATTCTCGGCAACGTCGGGCCGTCCTGCTGCCTGTGCGCGGGCGATGCGTGCGCTGAGGTCGAACCGCTGCTTGAAGTCGACGTAGATGATGTGGTCCCCGCCGGCTGCCCCTGTTAACGCACGGGTGCCGCCCCAGACGTCGATGCCTGGAAGCCTGGGCACTTCACCGGCGAGCGGCAGGAGGTGACTCGCAATGTCCTGAAAGTTCTCGAGCTCCCGCACGAGGTGCGCGAGGGCTGGATCGTCCGATGTGTACATGGGTCCGGGTTCGAGAGGGTGAGCTCCCATGGTAACAGCCGCCGTATCGCGAACGTGTAACTCAGACGATCTGGACGACCGCTCCGTCGGGATCCTTGATGTGAAAGCCGAACTCGATGTTGTTGGCCGGAGTCAGGCCGCGCTGCTTGAGCGTCTCTGTCACGGTGTCCCGGTTGAACCCCTTGACGCTGATCGCGAAGTGGTCGATGTCGCCGGCCGGGCTCTGCTGGCGCAGCGAGACGAGGGTGCTGTTCACACCGGTGCCGCCGGTGCCGAGCCGCAGGATGCGGTTCGCCTTGTCCTCGCTGACCGGGTTCAGGCCGAAAATCCTGCCGTAGAAGTCGGCCGAGCGTTGCAGGTCGGTGACCAGGACGGAGGTGTGGTCGATGCGCACCGCCTGCATTCCGGGGGATTGCGCCGCGGCAGGTGCGGCCGCGCCGGCAGCGAAGAGAGCGGAGAGCCCCTGAATCAGCTCCCGCCGTGTCAGCCCGCCACGTTCGAAACGCGCGACCAGGTCGGTGATCGTCAGCTCCATAGCGGGCGGATTCTACTTCACGGCACCCGCGTCATTACGCTCGCGCTGACCTACAATGATGCCCGCGAGGACACGGCCGAAGGCCCAGCGCCCGAGGCCCAAGGAGGAAGCAGTCGATGAAACGCATTCTTTTGGCAGTGGGTGTGCTGGCCATCGCGACCAGTGCGTGGGCACAGGGAGGCCGAGGGGCGCCGGCGCCGCCGCCACCGCTTGAACCGGGGGCTTCGCAGGCCGAGGTGGACAAGGCCGTGCTCGCCGCGCCGGAGAACACCCGGAATCAGGCGACGGTCATCAAGTGGAACCCGGCGAACTGGACGTACACGACGCTGCGCAAGGGCACGAACCGGATCGTCTGCTTCGACCTCTCGGGTCTCCCGGGTCAGGTGGCGTTCTCGCTCGAGTGCACGATGCTCGGCAATCTCGATCGGGTCGCGCAGAACCTGAAGTTCGAGACGGAGCCCGATCGCGCGAAGCGCACGGCGGCCATTCAGGCGGCCGAGAAGGACGGCTCGCGCGCCAAGCCGGAGTTCGGCTCGATCTGGTGGCACGTGCGCGGGGCCGATCAGGCCACGGCGCGTCCGCACATGACGATTGCCGTTCCGGGTGCCACGGCGCAGTCCATGGGCCTGCCGGACAACGGCAAGCAGGGCGGCGTCTGGATCATGGATGCAGGGACCAGCGCTGCGCACCTGATGGTTCCTGGGGAATAGGAAGCAGGGACGACGTGATGAAGCCGGTGATGTTCTGCCTCTTGCTGGTCGTGGCCGTGTCGGCCGCGCAGGAGAAGCAGACGTTCACCGGCATCATTACCGACGACATGTGTCCGCTCGCCAACCATTCGCGCATGCAGATGGGGCCGACGGACGCTGAATGCACGAAGGCGTGCATCGCCGCGCACGGCGCGGTCTACGTGCTCTACGACGGCACGAGCGCCTACGTGTTGAGCGATCAGAAAGCGCCCGAGAAGTTCGCGGCGCAGCGAGTCAGGGTCGTCGGAGCACTCGACCCGAAGACGAAGACCATTCGCGTCGACTCAATCGCCGCCGCGCAATGAACCGGCGGCTCCTCCTCGCCGCGTCGCTCGTCGCACTGCTGGCGGCACAGAGCGCCTGGGTCATTTCCTCACAGAGTGCCTCGGCACAGGCCACGCAGTCGGCGAAGCCTCCAGGAGCGCTCAAGGCGCAGCGCGTGCAGGGCGACCTGCATATGATCTCCGGCGAAGGCGGCAACGTCGCCGTGTACGTCACCCCGGACGGTGTGGTGCTGGTCGACGACATGTTCGATCGCAACCACGCTGACATCCTCGCGCAGGTCAAGCAGATCACCGATAGACCACTGCGCTATGTGATCAACACGCACCAGCACGACGATCACGCAGGCGGCGACTTCAAGATGCTGCCGCTGGCGGAGGTCATCGCGCATCGCAACGTCTACGCGAACCTCAAGAACCTGAAGCGCCCGTATTTCGAGGACACACCCGGGACGCCAATCGGCCTGCCTCGCGTGACGTTCAGCGATCGGCTCGACGTGCACTTGAGCGGCAAGGACGTCGAGGCCTACTACTTCGGTCGCGGTCACACGAGCGGCGACATCATCGTCTACTTCCCGGAGTACAAGGCGATCCACACCGGCGATCTGTTCATCAGCGGTTCGCGGCGAGGCGTGCCGATCTACGTGGACGCGGTGCAGGGAGGGAGCCTCCTCGAATGGACGCGGACGCTCGAGCGCACGCTGCAGCTGGACTTCGACATCGTGATCCCCGGGCACGGTCCCGTCGCCACGAAGGCCGATCTCGCCCGCTTCAACGCCGACATCGCGGCGATGCGGACGCGGCTGCAGTCGATGATCAAGGGCGGGGCGAGCCGTGATGCCGTCGTTCAGGTCGTCGAGAAAGAGTACGGCTGGCGTGCAACCGGATGCCCTCCAGCGCCGCAGATGACCCCCGGGTGCCTGCAGTATCAGCAGATTGATTCGCTGATCGCCGAGCTGCGCTAGCCCTGCTCGCATGGCGTGGCCGACAGACGATGAGCTGGCCGATCTCATCGCGCGCTTTCACGCAGTCACGATACCGGCGCCGGAGTTCACACACGCGGCACATCTGGTCGTCGGGCTCTGGCACGCAGCGACCTTCGACGAGACTGAAGCGCTGACCAGGATGCGCGCCGGCATTTACCGGCTGAACGACTTCCACGGCACCCCGAACACCGACACACGCGGCTACCACGAGACGATCACCCGGGCTTATCTGATCCTGCTGGCGCAGTTTGCCCGGGCACGTCCTGGGGTCACGGTGGCGTCGGTGGCGCAGTCGCTGCTCGCCAGCGGGCTCGCGAAACGCGATGCGCTGATGAACTTCTACTCGAAAGAGCTGCTGATGTCGGTGGGAGCGCGGCGGGAGTGGGTCGAGCCTGACCTGCGTCCGCTGGACGCTTCGAGCGTGTGCCCTTCGCCGCCCTGACAGGAACGCAGCGGGGCCGGCTTTCGCCGGACCCGCGCGTTGTCTGGAGCGTCAGTTACTGACGACCGGTGATGCGGTCCCAGATGCTGACGCCGTCTCTGCCGGTGTCGCGATCCCGGGTGGTGCTGGTGTTGCGATTATCCCGGAAGGTGTCGTCGTACCCTTCGACGAACCCCGATCGATAGTCAGCCCTGTAGTCCGCCCTGTCGCCGTAGCGGCTGTTGTAACCACGATCACCGGACTTGTACCAGTCGTGCCGGGCCGGATCGTAGCGATCGCCGTCGCGCACGTCTTCGCGCGCCTTGGTCACCCCGTCCGTGAAGCCCTGGTTGTAGGCGGCGGCGACGCCGACGCGTCCGACACGCCGATCATCACGGCCGTACGGATCGTAGCGGCCATTGCGATCAGCGCGTCCGTAGCGGTCGTCCCGGCCATACGTGCCGTTGCCGTAAATCACGCGCGCGCTGTTGCTGCGCGACGCGATGCGTTCCGCCTCGTTGCAGTTCGTCGCTCGCGGCTGCTGTCCCGGCGGTCGTCCTTCGTACCAGACGCGGCACTGCCCGGCAGGTGGCATCTGGCCCGGAGGGATTCCCTGGTTGCGGGCGCTGTTGCGGCCGTTGCCCTGCGCAAACGCGGCGCCCGTGAGAAGTGTGATGACTGCGATCGTTGATGCTGCACTGCGGAGCATGGGTTCCTTCCTCCGGCAGCTTGTGGGGCAAGATTCGGACCACTCGTTTTCAGCCCGGTTTCGGCAGAATGTCGCGTTTTGGCGTCATCCGTACAGGACGATGACTGTTCGTTTTGCCGGGCGGTGCTACAGTAGCTGAACTGTTGTATGGGCTTGCTTTCGCGACTGTTTCCTCAGCTCCGCGCCACTGAAAAGGCGATTTCCGCGCTCCGCGATCAAGTGTCGCGCGAGCACAAGGACGTCGTGCGCGAGCTTCGGGAGATCCGCCGCACGGCTGAGCAGAGCCAGCAGCGTGTCGAACAGGCCCTCGCGGCTCACGAGGAGGCGCTCGCGGCGCTGCCGGAACTTCAGGCCCGCGTCGAACGTGTCACGACCGCCTACGCCCACGATGCAAAGTCGGCTGCACGCCTGGACGACTTCCGCCTCACGGAAGATCCTCAGGCCGTGCTCGCCCATGTGACGCGCTCGGTCGAGCGGGCCCAGCTGCAGCTGGCCCCCTGTCCGCACCTGGTGGTCGAGAACATCTTTCCGGAGGCCTTCTTCGATCGGCTGATCGAGGCGCTGCCGGCCCCGGTGTTCTTCGAAAAGACCGACGATCTGCGTGACGAGATGCCGGTGCCGTTTACGATGGCGCCTGCCTATAGCCGCGCCGTGTGGAATCTGTTTCACGACGCCGTCGAACAGGCCTTCTTGCCGGCCGTCATCGCGTCGTTCAGCCCCGCGCTCGACGATTTTGTACGCTCGTCCTGGCCCTCGCTCGGCTCCTGGGAGGAGTCCGGGATCACCCTCCGGGCCGCGAACCCGCGCCTGATGCTTCGCCGCCGCGGCTACCTGATCAAGCCGCACCGCGATCCACGATGGGCATTCCTGGTTGCGTTGTTTTACGCCGCACCGCGTGGTGCCGCGCATACGTACGGGACACAGCTCTACCGCCTGATCCAGGAGCGCGACGAACCGCACACCTCGCCGCTCTGGCTGGCGCCCGAGGAATGCGAGCTCGCCCGCGACGTCCCCGGCCTCGGCAACAGCGCCCTCATCTTCCTGAACTCCACCGGCGCGCATGGTGCCTCGGTTCCGGATGACGCGCCGTCCGATTTCCTGCGGTACGTCTATCAGGCGCGGTTCAGTCCCGATGCGGCGACCAAGAAGCGGCTCCTCGAGCTGCTCACGACGGAGGAAGGCGTCAGACGTGATCGCTGGGTTGTGACGCGTTGAGCGCCAGCCCCTCCAGGCCCAGCATCGCCATCGTCAACACGTATTTCGGAACGCCACCGGCCTGGCTGCCGGCGTTCCTCCGTTCCTGCCAGGCGAACCCGGACGTGCGATGGTTGTTGTACGCCGACTTCGATCTGCCGGGTCCGGTCCCGCCGAACGTGCGGGTAAGGCCGTTGACCCTGAAAGGCTTCAACGAGAGGGCGTCGTCGGCCGTCGGCGCGAACATCGCCATTGAGCAGGCGAACCTGCGGAAGGTCTGCGACTTCAAGCCGATCTACGGCCTGATGTTCGCCGACGATCTCCGTGACTTCGAGTGGTGGGCGTATTCAGACCTGGATGTCGTCTGGGGCGACATCCGGCGGTTTGTAACGGACGACATCCTGAATGCTCACGTGATCGTCTCACCGCGTCAGCGCAAGCTCGGAGGGCACGGCACGTTCGTGCGTAATATCGAGGCGCACAACCGGACGTTCGAGATCGTGCCCGACTTTCGCACCATCCTCACGAACCCGCTGTACCTCCGGCTCGACGAGAACATCCTGACGAATCACCTGCGCGAGCTGATCGCGAAGAGCTCGTTCAAGGCGCGGCCGAAGATCTACTGGGAACAGGAGATGACGATCAGCGCCGAGTATCAGAAGGCGCTGATGGCCGGCGGCGCCGACTGGCAAATGTGGTGGCGCGACGGGCGGGCGTTCGATGCGGAGGGGAGGGAAGTCATGTACCTTCACTTTCACAAGCTCGTGAAGTGCATGACGTCCATCGACTTCGGCTACGGCGACACGCCGTCCGGGTTCAGCCTGAGCCGGAGCGGGATCGTCAGCCACCCCACTTGAGGACTTCCACGCGAACGCGTACTCGACCGCCGGCAATGAACCGCAGCTGCTGGGCTGCAGCCCGTGAAACGTCGATGATGACGCCTCGGGCCCGGATGGCGGCAGCCGGGCCGCGATCGACGACGCGCAGATCGACGGACATCTTGTTCGTCAGATTTGTCACCCTGACGACAGAACCGAATGGATACGAAGGATGCGCGGCCACAAAGGCATCGTTATCGAAGACCGTCCCACTCGCGGTGGTCCGTCCCTCGAACCAGTCCGCGTAGTAGGAGGCGAGGCCTTCCTGGACGTCGAGCGCGCGCGCAGCGGCAGGCGACGACGACGGAGACCGCGGCGCTGCCGCGCGCGATGCGCAACCCGCCGTGGTCAGGACACACAGCACTACGAGCGTCGTCCGCATGTGCGTCATCTCTCCTCCGTCCCCGGCCCTGCAACGTCCACGCCTGAGTGCCTTCAAGGTTGCTATCATTTTTCTGTTCGATGACACTGGCCGAACGGGTCCTGGTCGTTCTCGGATTTGTGATCGCCGGCTCGATTCTGGATGCCCAGAATCGGCCGCTGCCCGATCAGGAATCCTTCATCAGGGAGACCCGCAAACACCTCCAGACCGACAGCGTGCTGCAAAGCAGCTACGTCTACGTCGAAACGCGGCGTGAGCTGAAGCTCGACAAGAACGGGCGTACCCGCGAGGAATCGGTGAAGGTCTTCGAGAGTTATCCAGGTCTGCCTGGAGAGTCCCGCTGGGAGCGGCTCATTGCCGAGAACGGCCGGCCGGTCCCGGCGCAGGAACTGGCGAAACAGGATCGCGAGCGACAGCGGAAAGCCGCCGCGATGGTGCAGCGATTGGCCGAGGACTCGTCGAAGGAGCGCGCACGCCAGACTCGGGAGTATCAGCAGTCCCGCCGCGAACGCGATGATGCCGTGAACGACATCTTCACGGTCTTCGACGTCCGGATGGTCGGACGCGAGCGGGTCGAAGAGCACGACACCATTGCCTTCTCGCTGACGCCAAAACCTGGCGCGAAACCGAAGACGACCGAAGGCAAACAGATGCGGCACTTCAATGTGCAGGCATGGATTAGTGAGGACGATTACGAGCTGGTGAAGCTCGACGCCGAGGCGATTGATACGCTGTCGCTTGGCCTGGGTCTCGCCAGGCTGCACAAGGGCGCCCGGTTGTCGTTTCTGCGGCGAAAAGTGAACGGCGAGGTGTGGCTGCCCGCGCTCGTCCGCTACGACGGCAGTGCCCGCGTGGGCCTGCTGTTCACGCTCCGGCGCAGCGGAACGTCGGAGTATTCCGGCTATCGCAAGTATTCGGTCGATACGTCGTCAACAGTGGAGGCGCCGAAGTAGCAGCCGCTACTGTTGCTGCTGTCGCTCCGCGTCGGGATCGGAGAGGGGCGCGGCCGCGTCTCTCGACATCCAGGGGGTGAACGGAAGCACCTCCCCGACGACCGGCGGCTTGACTGAGGCGACTCGGACGGCCACAGCCAGCTCGGTTTTCACGGCGCTCACACCCTTGTATACGCCGCGCGTCGGCGGCACGTCCGAGTAATCCCTGCCGACGGCCACCCGGACGTGGCCTTCGCCCGCATCCTCGTTGTTCGTCGGATCGAACCCGGTCCAGCCGAGCCCGGGCAGGTAGCATTCCGCCCACGCATGGGAGGCATGGTCGGCGGTCCGGATCTCACTGGCCGTTCGCGGAAACAAGTAACCGCTGACGTATCGCGCCGGTATTCCGAGGCTGCGGGCAAGCGCAATGAAGATGTGCGCGAAGTCCTGGCACACACCGCAGCGCGCTGTCAGGGCCTCGTCGATAGGCGAGTCTACACGTGTGCTCTCCGGCCGGTATTCGAGCCGGCTGTTCATTTCTTCCATCAACCGCCTCAGCAGGCGAATCGGATCTTCATGGCGCCCGAGTCCGAGCTCTCGCGCGAATGCCTGCAGCGCAGCCGTGGGCCCCGCAAAGGTACTGGGAGCGAGATGTTCGAACCACCCGCCGGAAGCCGCCACCGCATCGATGTCTTCCCACGCGCCTGGACCGAGCTCTTCCGGAACCGGATCGCGGGGCACGACGTCCACGAGCGCCTCGGCGGTGACCACGAGACGGGAATGCCTGGCCGCGATGTCGAAGTGATGGACGGCGTTGCCGTCGTGGTCCTGGTAGGTCATCACACGCGACAGCGGCACGGTCGTCAGGGCAAAGTGGACACAGCGCTGAAAGCCGTCGCTCAGCGGCTGCATGCGCGCCTCCATGACGCTCTCGGTGACTGGCGTCTCGTAGGTGAAGCGCGTGACGTGGCGGACGGTGTATCTCATCTAGTTGGTAGTTGGTAGTTCGTAGTCATGCTGGCAACGCCGTTTCGATGGAGTAGGCGACGTAGCTCTGATAGATGGCGGCGTGAATCTGCGCGCACTGGCGGCTGACACTGGTTAGGTACGCATGCGGGTCGTCACTCAGGATCTCGTCCACCTGCCCGTAGTCGAGCGATGCGCGCAGCCGGCCCGACAGCCGCTCGGCTCGCCCGTCGCTCGGGTGCCCCGTGTATCGTGCGATCGCGCGCAGCGCGGTTTCCAGGCGCGTCGCGGCGAAGCGGACGGATCGCGGGCACTCGGCATCGAGAAGGAGGAACTCGGTCACGCGCTCCGGCCTCACGTCGGCGGTATAGCGCCGGCAGTACCCTTCGAGCGCGGAGCACGAGCGCAGCAGTGCGACCCAGTCGGCCTGATCGAGCACCGCCGGCCCGGCGTCGCCTTTCTCCACCAGGAAGGCGTCGAGCAGCGTGGCGGTCGTGGCCGCGCGTTCCAGAAACCGGCCGGCCTGCAGGTATTGCCAACCCTCCGCGTGCCCCATCGTCGCGTCGGTGATGCCGGCAAACAGATGGACGCCTTCGACGATGACCCGGGACACGTAATGTGTCCGCCCGCCGGAGGAGGACTCCTGCAGCTTGCGCACCCGCAGGAACAGGTCGTTGAGCTGCTCCCACATGTCGGTGCTGATTTCCTCGCGTACCTGCCGCGCGTTCTCGCGCGCGGCCAGCACGCACGCGGCGACGGAGTTGCGGTGAGACGCGTCGTACAGTGCCATGTGGATCAGCGAGCGTTCGCCCTCTGCGCCGGCCGTCCCTCGACCCGGCTCGGGACAGCCCGGAGGCTCTCGAAGGGCCGGGAGTCCGAGGCCGCTGTACAGCCGATCGATGGCGCGCGGGCGCGCCGCTGCTGCGCGGTCGAGCCCGAGATCCCGCGCGATGTCGATCAGGCGAGCCGTGTGCTCGGCCCTCTCGAGATAGCGGCTGATCCAGTAAAGCGCGTCGGCGACGCGCGACAGCAGCATCGTTACTCCAGAAGGACCCAGGTGTCCTTGCTTCCACCGCCCTGGGAAGAGTTCACGACCAGTGACCCCTTGCGCAGCGCGACCCGCGTCAGCCCTCCGGGCACGATCGTTACCTTCTCGCCATACAGGATGTACGGCCGCAGATCGACGTGGCGCGGCTCGACGCCGCTGCCGACGAAGCAGGCTGCCCGCGACAGCGCAAGCGTCGGCTGGGCGATGAAGTTGCGCGGCTCGGCCAGGATCAGCGTTCTGAACTCATCGCGCTGCGCGGCCGTGCTGTGCGGCCCGACGAGCATGCCGTAGCCACCGGACTCGCCCACAGCCTTGACCACCAGATCGTCGAGGTGCTCGAGCACGTATTGCCTGTCTGACGGGTTGCCGCATAGATAGGTCTCCACGTTCGGGAGGATCGGTTCTTCCGACAGGTAGAACCGGATGATCGCGGGCACGTAGGCGTAGATGGCCTTGTCGTCGGCGACTCCGGTGCCGATGGCGTTCACAACGCTGACATTGCCGGCGCGATACGCGTTCAGCAGCCCGGCGACTCCGAGGTGCGAATCAGAACGGAAGGCCAGCGGATCGAGGAAGTCGTCGTCCACGCGCCGATAGACGACGTCAACGCGCCGCAGCCCGGACGTGGTCCGCATGTAGACAATCGTGTCGTGGACCAGCAGGTCGCGGCCTTCGACCAGCGAAATGCCCATCTCCCGCGCCAGGAAGGCGTGCTCGAAATAGGCGGAGTTGCCGACGCCGGGCGTGAGCACGACGATGGTCGGATCCGGACGATCCGGCGGCGCGAGCGTCCGCAGCGTCGCCAGGAGCGCCTGGCCGTAATGCGCGGTCGGCCGGACGTTGTACTCGTTGAAGAGACCTGGAAACACCCGCTTGGTGACGGCGCGGTTCGCCAGCATGTAAGAGACACCGCTCGGCACCCGCAGGTTGTCCTCGAGCACGACGAATCGGCCGTCTTCGAGCCGGACGAGATCCGTCCCGGCGACCGAGACGTAGACATCGCGATGCACCCTGACGCCGCGCATTTCGCGCCGGTAGTGCCGGCAGCTGTATACCAGCTCACGCGGAACGATCCCCTCGGCGAGAATCCGCCCCTCGTTGTAGATGTCCTTGAGAAACAGGTTGATGGCAATCAGCCGCTGCGCGAGACCGCGTTCCAGCGTGTCCCATTCGCGCGCGGTGACGATCCGTGGCAGGAGATCGAAGGGGAAGATGCGCTCGGTGCCCTGCTCGTCTCCGTAAACCGTGAAGGTGATGCCCTGGGTGAGGAAGGCGCGGTCAGCCTCGATCTGGCGCCGGCGCAGGTCGTCCAGCGACACCGTCGCCAGCTCGTCGAGCAGCGCCTGATACTGCGGGCGTGCCTGCCCCGGCGCGGCAAACATCTCGTCGTACGCGCGGTCGAGATCGTACTGCGCGAAAAGTCCGGCAGGGGAATGCGCCGCAGCAGTCAACGGAGCGGGCGCCGGCACGACCTGGGGCCGGGTGGGAGAGGGCACCGGGAAACGTTGTCCTCGGCTAGCCCCGATCCACGATTCTGTTGCGACTGGAGGATCGCCTGACAGAAACGTAGGATGGTTCCTCTTCCCGTGCCCACATCGCGTCCGTGCGAACGATAGTCCGCCGCGCCGTCCATCGCAGGAATCCCGCGTCGACCAGCGCGTCGATCACGAAACGGCAGTCATCCACCCCGAATCCGAGGAGTCGGACTGCCTGCGGCATCGTGAGTTCGAGGCCGGGCATCTCGGTGAAGTGGGCGCGCACGCGATCGACGACATGTGAGAAGGTCATGCCCGCCAGAGACAGCAACTCGCGCGCCACTTTCATCTCGAATCACGAATCGGCGCCTTTCGGTGATTTCCGGCATGATTTGCCGATTCCGCCGTTCCAGGGCGCCTCGTAGTTAGCGACATTCATGTTGATCGTGAAGATCAGTGAGACAGCGATGTAGGAATTGATAAGACCAGAGTGCGGAAATACGGAGGTTTCCGCGCGATCGGGCGGGCAGTGATCTTGCTCGGCGTGGCGGAAATGACCGGCGACACCTACACCGCCGTGGACGACCATCTCTCCCGGCTCTGGCCTCACGAAGACGTCGCGCATCTCATCTCGCCCGGCGCGACTCCGTCCGAAACGCTCGCCAACACCGTCCGCCTTGTTCAACGCACGTTTCAGACGGACGTCTGCTCGGTCTACCTGCTCGAAGCCGACCGCGCGAACCTCGTGCTCGCGGCGACGGTCGGGCTGCGTGCTGACAGCGTCGGCCGGATTCGCATGCACACGACCGAGGGCCTGGCGGGCCTCGTCGCGGAGCAGCTCCTGCCGGTCGTGGTCCACGACACGAACGCGCATCCACGGTTCAAATACTTCCGCGACGCCGGAGAAGACCCGTACCGCACGTTCCTCGGCGTTCCGGTGGTGGACCGCGGCGTGCTCCAGGGAGTGCTCGTCGTTCAGACCTCAGAACCACGCGCATTCAACGACGATGACGTCCGGCGTCTCGAGGCCGCGGGCGCGCAGCTGTCGCCCATCATCAGCGAAGCGCGCGCGGTGGGCCAGTTCGTGGCGCCGGTGCAGCAGCGGCTGGCGGTGCTGGCGCGAAACCTCTGGTGGAGCTGGGACGATGAGAGCGCCAGCCTGTTTCGCGATCTGGATCCCGTGCAGTGGCCGGCGTGCAACCACAATCCGATCGAACTGCTGCAGCGCATGCCGTCCGATCAGATCGAGCAGCGGGTCTCGCAGCTGTCGCTGGACGGCCGCATCAATCAGGCGTATCGCCGGCTCCAGGAGTACCTGCACTCGAAACACACCTGGGGCAGCCGCCATGCAAGCGTGCTCGGCGCGCGGCCGGTGGCGTACTTCTCGGCCGAATTCGGCATCCATGAGTCGATTCCGATCTATTCCGGCGGGCTCGGCATCCTGTCCGGGGATCACCTGAAGAGCGCGTCAGATCTCGGCATTCCGCTCGTCGGGGTCGGCCTCTACTACGACCAGGGATATTTCCGGCAGCGGCTCGACGTCAACGGATGGCAGCAGGAGGACTACATCACCGTCGAGCACCACCTGCTGCCGATCGAACCCGCGACCGAGAACGGCGTGCCCGTGACGGTGGAAATCGACACGCGGACAGGCCGTCTGGTTGCCCGCGTGTGGCGCGTCGCCGTCGGGCGGAACGTCCTGCTGCTGCTCGATTCCAATGTAGATGGGAACAGCCCTGAGGATCGGCAGCTCACCGCCCGGCTCTACGGCGGGGACGAGCGCGTTCGTGTCCGGCAGGAACTGCTGCTGGGCGTTGGTGGCATCCGCGCGCTGGCGGCGCTCGGGATCTCGCCAGGTGTCGTGCATCTGAACGAGGGGCACAGTGCATTTGCCGCCATCGAGCTTGCCCGCCGGCGCATGGACGCAGAGGGTCTCTCCGCCGAGGAGGCGATGGGACGCGTCTCGTCGCAGGTCGTCTTCACGACGCACACGCCGGTACCCGCAGGACACGATCGGTTTTCGGCAGCGCTGATCGAGGAGCATCTGGGTCCGCTCCGAGATGCCATGGGGCTGTCGGAGCACGACCTGCTGGCGCTGGGCCGCGTCGATCCGCACAACCAGGGCGAGAGCTTCTGCATGACCGTTCTCGCCCTGAAGATGTCGCACCGGACCAATGCAGTGTCGTCATTGCATGGTCACGTGAGCCGAGCGATGTGGAGAGGGCTCTACCCGGGCAGGCGCGAGGAGCACGTGCCGATCGGTCACATTACCAACGGCGTGCACGTCAGCACCTGGCTGGCCCCGCAGATGCGTCGCGTCTACGACCGGCACCTCGGTGCGCGATGGTCGGAGCGGGCGAGCGACGGGATCTGGGACGCCATCGACGGCATCGACGCCGGCGAGCTGTGGGAGGCGCATCAGGCATTGAAGACGCGGCTGATCCATGTCGTCCGCCGGCGTGTGGTCGCACAGGCCGAGCGTCGTGGTGAAGGTCAGGCTGTGCTGACGCAGCTGCGGCGCGCGCTCAGCCCCGATGCGTTGACGATCGGCTTTGCCCGCCGCTTTGCGACGTACAAGCGAGCCAATCTGCTGCTGCAAGATCTCGAGCGGCTCGAGGATCTGGTCAACGACGCACAGCGTCCCGTACAGCTGATCTTTGCCGGGAAGGCGCATCCGCACGACTCGCCTGGCAAGGCAGTGCTGCAGCAGGTCGCTGCCATGACGCGCGCTCCGCGCTTCCTCGGCAAGATCGTCTACGTGGAGGACTACGACATCGGCCTCGGGCGGCACCTCGTCCAGGGTGTGGACCTGTGGCTCAACAACCCGCGCCGTCCCCTCGAAGCGTGCGGCACCAGCGGGCAGAAGGTCGTGCTGAACGGCGGCCTCAACCTCTCGGTGCTCGACGGATGGTGGGCCGAGGCGTACGACGGACTGAACGGTTTTTCGATCGGACGAGGTGAGACGCACTCATCGACTGATGTGCACGACTCGCGGGACGCAGCGGCGCTGGGGCAGGTGCTTCGCACGCAGGTCGTGCCGCTTTATTACGACCGCGATCGCCATGGTCTTCCCACCGAGTGGATCGCCCGCATGAAGCGCGCGATTCGTACGCTGGGCTGGCGATACAGCGCTGAGCGGATGGTGATGGACTACGTGCAGCGCATGTATATCCCGGCTGCCGGCGGCACCAGCGCAGGCGGCGTGGGCTGAGTCACTCGACTGCACCCGCCGCTGGGGTGCTTTCAAAAGTGGTCGATGAAACAGCCCTGCTGTATCGATTCGAGCCACCTAAATGGGGGTTTCGCCCGGTCTCGTTTGGCATGACTATAGAAGCAGTCTATCCATCGAGATGCGAACTGAAAGTACGGGGCGGCGGCGGAGCGACCTTCCGGATTTTGTTCAGACCGACGTCAACGTCGGTGCGCTGGCTGAGGCGATCTTTGCCCGCTATGCCGGTCCCCAGGCCATCGTCATCGAAGGCACGCCATCGCAGGCCACATTCTTTAATCAGGAATACTGCCCGGACTTCCGGGTGATGAAGCTGGCTGGAGAACTGGCGTTGCGCGTCAACCAGCGCGCCATCGCGGAAGCGGGGCGGCCGGACGCCATCCACCCGCTTCGAGTCACGATTCGGGAGATCATGCTGGCGGCGCTGCTGCACGATCTCGGAAAGCAGCACGAAGACTGCGCGCCCTTCATCGAGTTGCTGCGGCAGACTGATCTGCGCGGAGACACGGGCGATGGCGCCAGCCGCCACGCCGACCTGCTCAGCATCGTGCGCGACGTGCATTGCCGGAAGGGGCCGTGCATGATCGATCGCCTGCGTGACGCCGGGCGTGCCGAGCTCAACAATCCGTTCATCGCGACCGTTGCCCGCCGGCATGGCGAGGACTACGCCGTCAATTACAGCGCGCGACAAGGCTGCTGGTGGGCTCGTGAAATCAACGTCGTGACGATCGCCGACGATTACGACGCCCTCACGTCTCAGGGTCCAGAGCGCGCATACAGGCCCGAGCGCAACAACGAAGAAGAAGCCATTCAGATGCTCCGCGCGGGAGCGGCGCGCGGCCGCTACGAACCGCGCCTCGTCGATATCTTCATCGTCGACGTCATCAGTAGCGTCCGCCTCTAGTCATCAGTAGTGTCCGCCTTCAGGCGGACTACCAGTTCAGCTCGACTCGGTTGCTACACTGGATTGCCTATGGTCGCATTCCGTTCAGCGTCAGCGTGGATGACTGTCGCTGTGCTGTTCGTGTGCACGCCTCAGGCCTTCGCGGGGCTCGGCTCGATTCATCGAATGATGAGCGAGCTGGCCCCGGATAGCGCGCAATCCTCCGAGATCATTCGACGCGTCTACCAGGATCATCTCGGCGTGCTCGCGCTCCGCGAGTACGGAGAGCTTGCCGGTGCGCTGGACAACGGTGGCCTCGTTCCGCTCCCTGACAACCCGCTCCGCTTCAACATCGTCCCGCGCCTTGATGGCGCCCATCCGATCGGCGAGAAGGATCTCGCGAACCAGAGCAGCTACATCGCTGCGCGCCCGGCAACCATCGGCGCCTTGCTGGAGATCGCTTCCCGGGTGAAGTCAGGGCCTCTGGAGATCACCAGCCTCGTGCGCCATGGCGACTATCAGGACTCGCTGCGGACGACGAACCCGAATGCCTCGACGTCGGTGCCGATGCACACGATGGGGCTGGCGATCGACATCGCGCTGATCAACACGCCGCTCAATACGATCGTCGAGATCCGGAACGTGCTGCAGCGGATGCAGGACGCGGGCGACATCCTGTTCATCGCCGAGCGGAAGCAGCTGGTGTTTCACGTCGTGCCGCATCCGTCCCGGCTCGGCTACTTCAACGACGTCTATCTGAGGGCCGTCGGCGAGCCGCTGACCAGCCGCTCGGCGGGCGTCGTGGCTTTTGTCAATGCTCCGGGGCTGCCGCCTGGCCGTCTCACGCCGGAAGTCACGACCGAGATCATCGCGATGGTGCCTGCCGAGGGTCCGAAGCAGAACCTGCTGGCCGAAGACCTGCCGGCGGAGGCAGGCGCGATCGTCTCCGTACCCGCCTCCAACCGCTGGCGGCTGCTGCCGTTCGGGTTTGCATGCGCGGTGGGGTGGCTGCTCTTCCCGTCCGGCCGAGCACGACGGCGGTCACTGCTCGAGATGGACCCGTCCCCGACCGCTGGGCGCCTCCTGTTCAGGAACTGATCCCGCCGCCGCGGACTAGCGCGGAATCGCTGTACGTCCCGTGTCGCTGCTCCCGCCGCTGGAAGCTCCGCTCGGCGACGCGCTGCCTCCGCTCGAACCTGACGAGGACGATCCAGAGGACGAGGACGATCCAGAGGACGAGGACGAGCCTGACGACGAGGACGACGGTTCGGACCCCGAACTGGAACGGGCCGATGCCGTTCTTGCTGATGTCCCGCTCGGGTCCGCTGATACCGTGCCCGTGTCAGGCCCCGGCCCACGCGGCACGACCCGCGTATAGCCCAGGCCATTGACCGCACGTCCCGGACCATTCGGCGTGTTGCCGCCGGAGCCGCCACCAGAGCCGACCACGATAATCGAAGGCTCGAACCCGGAGTAGAGTCGCCAGCCAAACGGTTCGTAGAAATACGGCGATCCGTAGAACCCGTCGTAGTAGTACGGATGCCCGTAGTAGTTCGGATACCCGAAGCCAGAGAGATACGGATCCCTGAAGTACGCCGATTGCGGCGCCCCCTGAGGAACAGCCCTCTGCACGAGGAACTTGTCAGGGTAGGAAAGCGCCACGATCAGATCGATGACACGCTCGGGCGCGCCAGCGGAGTGCAGCGCCTTGAGGCTCTTTGACGTGAGGTTGAACCCGGCGCCGGTCTCAACCAGCGCGGCTTCGAGCGCCGCCGGCGAGACCTTGCCGATCGCGTCCGCGACTTCGTCGAGCGTCAGCCCCGATGATCCGACATCGAAGCGCCGCGAAGAGGTGGCGTCGCGGAAATAGCGTTTGATGCTGATCGTTTCGCGCGAGCCGATGGCCACCGTCTGGATGTCGAGCCAGTCGCCGTTCGGCGCGATCAGCGAGAAGCCCGAGACGCGGCGGAAACTCGGATCACCCTGACAACGGACCTCCGCCGAGGAGAAGAGCCGCAACCCACTCTTCGACCACTCCGCGCGTTGCGTGCCCGTGCAGTCGGCGTCGGTCACGGGACGATTCGCTCCGTCGGCGACGATCGTCTGGTCGACCGCTGTCTGCGAGCCGACGCTTGTCTCGAAGCGTGCTCCGCCAGTCACGCGGGTGACGCAGACACGTGGCGAGCCGGTGGCGGCCGCCGACGGGCGGGCAGCCGGCGTCAGGTTGTCCTGAGACCCACCGGCACTGAGGTTCTCGGTTGCCAGTGTCCAGCACCCGAGCCACGGTGACCATCGGGCGTCGTCCGATTGCGCGCGGGCCGGGACAGCTACGAGAGCAAAAGCCAGAACGAGAAGGGCTGATCTCATGTCAATCACCAGTCACCAATCCGCAATCAATAACTGAAACTCACCCCAGCGGACAGCTTGAATCCGGCAAGGTCGATCGGCGCGAAGTTCACCCAGTCGAGCCCGAGCTCGTCCGCGGCCCAGAGATATCTGCCGTCGATGGTCACATACATCCGCTTGAAGACGCGAATGTCGGCCCCGGCAAAGACCTGCGCGCTTGGTGCCCATCCATGCGAATCGAAGCTGTCCGCAAACACCGAGAAATCGACGAAATCGACGAAGTCGCCTACCTGCTGCAGGTCGTAGTTGATGACACCTGCGCCACCGCCGACAAACGGCACCACCTTGCGTGGGACCCACGCCAGACGGCTCACCGCACTGCCGCGGCCGAGGGGCAGGTAGCGGATGTTCCCTCCGAGATTGATCTCACGCAGCGTCGTCGTCTGCTCGATCGGCAGCCGGTTGTTGTCGACGAAAGCGCGGTACTCCGAGAGCTGGCTCGATCGGCTGATGTCGAAGGCGAACTGCCCCTCAAACCGCGAAGAAATCGGGACGTTGACGTCCACGCCGAAGCCTGGGGCGTTGAAATCCCTGGGCTGCAGTGTCAGCTGAGTGGTGACGAAGTCGTACCAATCGCTCTGTCCTCTGGAGAAGAGCCAGCTGCCGCGCACGGTGACCGAACCGCGGGGCTTTTCGAACAGGAAATCCGGCGCCGGCCGGCGAATGGGGTTTGGAGTGCCTTGCGCCATGGCCGGTGGCGCGGCCGCCAGCAGGACCAGTAAGGCCAGGAAGCCTCTCATTGACTGCACCTCCGCAGCATTAGAGCAACCCTGGGGTCGCTCACCGCCGGGCAAAGGGCGCGCCATGTCGAATCGACCATACGCATTGGCCCAAAGATCTGATTGTCGCATCCCGGCGACATGGCAGGCGTCCCCTCAGCAGGCCGTCTGCCTTCGCGGCTTCGCCGCTTCGGCGGGCCTGCCGTATATGCTTTCGGGGAGTGCACCAGCTGTTCGTCTTTGCCGCAGCCTGCGCCGGCGCGGCAATCAATTCGGTCGCCGGGGGAGGCACGCTCCTGACGGTGCCGACGTTGATCTGGCTGGGCGTTCCAGCAATCAATGCCAACGCCACGAGCACCGTGGCCCTGTGGCCGGGATCGCTCAGCGGGGCCTGGGGTTTCCGGCGTGAGATGCGACAGGCCGACCCCAGGGTGTACGCCCTCGTCGTTCCCAGCCTGATCGGGGGCCTCACCGGGGCCATCCTGCTCCAGCGCACACCGCCCGACGTCTTCGAACGGCTGATTCCCGCGCTGATCCTGTTCGCGACCTTGCTGTTCATGGTGCAGGAGCCGCTGCAGCGCCGCTTCAACCTGACGGGGCTCCATCAGGCGCGATCGCACTGGCTGTCGTGGACGATGCTCTTTCAGCTGGTGGTCGGCATCTACGGCGGCTACTTTGGCGCCGGAATCGGGATCATGATGCTGGCGGCGCTCAGTCTCATGGGCCACACCGACATCCACCAGATGAACGGGCTGAAGAACCTGCTCGCCGTGGCGATCAACGGAATCGCCATCGTCTACCTGATGTTCACCGATCTGATCCGGTGGGACGATGCGATCCTGATGTCGCTTGGCGCGATTGTCGGCGCGCTGATTGGGGCGGGCACGGCGCGGCGAGTGGGCCGTGCGGCCGTGCGTCACGTGGTTGTCGTGGTCGGCTTTGTGATGGCGCTGTCGATGTTCCTGAGGCTATGAGCGACCCCACGACTCCGCTCGGGGCAGGGCAGGTTGCCGTCTCACGCTTCGTCGAGTTCTCGCGCGCCGAGTGGGCGCAGCTGCGCGCGGCCACGCCGTTGCCGCTGACGGAGCCGCAGCTCCGCCGGCTCGTCAGCGCCAACGAGCGCATGTCGCTCGACGAAGTCGCGGACATCTATCTCCCGCTCTCGCGGCTGCTGAATCTCTACGTGGCCGCGACTCAGAACCTGCACGCCGCGTCGGCAACGTTTCTCGGCACCGATACGCCGCGCGTACCGTTCGTCATCGGCATTGCCGGCAGCGTTGCGGTCGGCAAGAGCACGACATCACGCGTGCTGCAGGCGCTGCTGGCGAGCTGGCCCGGCCATCCGCGTGTCAGCCTGGTGACCACCGACGGCTTTCTCCTGCCGCTGCGCGTGCTGGAAGCGCGCGGGCTGGTGCAGCGGAAAGGATTTCCGGAGAGCTACGACGTGCGCCGCCTGCTGCATTTCATGGCTGATGTGAAGTCTGGCGTCGCGGAGGTGGCGGCGCCGGTGTATTCACACCTGGCGTACGACATCGTTCCCGGACAGTTCGAGGTCGTGCAGCACCCCGACGTGGTGATCGTCGAGGGGCTGAACGTGCTGCAGGCCGGCAGCGGCGTGTTCGTTTCGGACTTCTTCGACTTCTCGATCTATGTCGACGCGCACGAGTCCGACATCGAACTGTGGTACATCGAGCGGTTTCAGATGCTGCGCGAGACGGTCTTTCAGGATCCGTCGTCCTACTTCCATCGCTACGCCGCGCTCTCGACGGACGAAGCGCGCGAGACGGCCAGGCGGATCTGGCACAGCATCAATCTCGTGAACCTGCGGGAGAACGTGCTGCCGACGCGTGAACGCGCCCATCTCATCCTCGAGAAGGGGCGCGATCACGCGATTCGAAGAGTGAAGCTGCGAAAGCTCTAGCCTATTTTTTCCCGGCGAGGGCGTTCAGGTCGGCCATCGTTCCGATCCTGTTTCCGTGGCCCCCAACGATCCGGTCCGGCTGGATCTTCAGCCGGCTCAGGTTGTCGTAGAAGTTCGTGATGGTTGGCGTCGGGGGCGGGATCGCTGCTCCCTGCGCCGGCGGATTCATCATGTCCGACTGGAACAGGAGCTTCTCCGCGGGCAGCCAGGCGACGAGTATCTGCTCGTTGTGCGGATTGCCCGTCAGCACGTGCAGCTCGATGGTCCGCTTGTTCGTCCCGGTCAGGACGGTGCGATCGGTGACCGCCTGGAACGCCGGCTGTTTCTTCGACGTCGCGAGCCGATCGGGCAGCAGCACCCTGGGCCCGGCCCACGCTTTCTCGTAGAAGGCGGTATTCGCGGTGTGCGTCACGACCGTGGCACCTTCGTCGACGAAGCGCCGCAACCCACCGGAATGATCGAAGTGCAGGTGCGTGTTGACGACCATTCGGATCGGTTTGTTCGCGAGCACTTTCTTCGTCTCGGCGATCACCACGTCCGAGCGTGCCTCGTTCTGCGGCCCTTCGATCACCACCACGTGGTCGCCCATGTCCACGGCGAGGCTGTGATGCGAGCCGCCGGTGATCCAGAAGAGTCCGTCGGCTACCTTTTGCGACGTGGCGGTCACCGTCGCGGGCGCCGTCGGATTGCGGACCTGATCCGGCACGGTGATGTCGACGAACCCGTTCGTCTGTACGGCAGAGACCGTGAGGTCGAGCGTCGGGTACCCGCCCTGGGTCTGGACGATGCGCGCCGGGAACTGAATGCCGCCGAAATCCTTGTAACCCGAGTAGGTGGTCACGACCGGCATGTCTCCGAGCACGTCGTTGGGCAGGAGCGCGGTGACCCGCTCGACCTGGTTCATCTTGTTGATCGACGCGACGATCGGATAACGG
>DATLLQ010000230.1:0-66389 GCA_035537775.1 Vicinamibacterales bacterium
CTCGTAGGCCTCGTTGTTCTTCGCGAACCGGGGGGAATCGCTACGCCGGAGACTTCAATACGACCTACACAACCGGCTCCTGGTTCGCGAAGAACAACGAGGCCTACGAGAGCATCACCGTCACCAACCTGGTCAAGTACAACTACGACATCTCGGGCGCCTACGGCGGTCCGATCCGCCGCGATCGACTATGGTTCCACTCGGTGGTGCGCGATCAGGGTAAGAAGCAGCTCCCCGGCGGCGGCGAGTTCTTCCCCAATCTTCACTACGGCAAGTGGGGCTACAACTATCAGCCGGATCGCCCCGCAGGGGTGCTCTCGTATTCGAACCGCTGGCAGAACGTGAACGCGCGCTTCACCCTGCAGGCGACCGAGAAGGACAGGTTCAACATCTTCTGGGACGAGCAGAACTTCTGCCAGGATCCGTGCCACGGCATGGTGGCGACCTTCGTGGCGCCCGAGGCGTGGTGGTCGGTGCAGGTGAAGCCGAACCGCCTGCAGCAGTTCTCGTGGACCAATCCGTTCACCAATCGCATCCTGCTGGAAGCGGGAGCGTCGATTACCGTACAGGACAATCACACCGACTATCACCTGGAGTGGAGAAATCCAGTCGAGATTCCCAGAGTGTCCGAGGTGGGGACCACCGCGGGCGGTGATGCCGTGGCGTCACGGGTGAACGCCACCGCCGGCGGCGCCTTCCCGCTCGCGTCGGGGTCGCTCAACACGGAGTTGATCGGCACCGGCTCGCGCGCCCAGCTGATCGACTCTGACAACTACCGGATGAACGCGTCGGCCTCCTACGTCACCGGCACGCACAACATCAAAATCGGCTACGACGGCGCCACCATCAAGCAGTCTCTGTTCAACCAGGCCAACGACCCGCGGATGACGTACAACTACACGCAGCCGAGCGTCAACGTCTGCAACCCCTTCGTCAACCCGGCGCTCACGGCCTGCGGCAACACGCACCTCGGCAACCAGTTCGTCGGGCCGCAGTTCAGCACGCTCGACGAGCAGCGCAACTACTTCCGTCGCCCGCGGCCATCCAGCGTCCTTATCAACACGGGTGAGGGTGAGACGTCCGAGCGCCTCGACACCCACGCGTTCTTCGTCCAGGACCAGTGGACGTTCAAGCGGCTGACGCTGAGTGGCGCGCTGCGCTACGACCACGCGACCAGCCGCTACGGATCGACCTGCGTCGGTCCGGACGTGTTCGTGCCCGCGGATCTCGCCTACTGCACCGGGGAGCACGACGGCGTCTCATTCAACGACGTGTCACCCCGCTGGGGCGCCGTGTACGACCTGCGCGGCAACGGCAAAACGGCGATCAAGTTCAACTACGGCAAATACCTGGGACAGGCGGCGCTCACCGGCGTGTTCGCGAGCGCCAACCCGGCGCGGCGGACGGTGAACTTGGCTACGGTGAACTGGGACGACCTCAACGGCAATCGCATCGTCGATTGCAATATCGCGTTCATGCTGACCGAGTCGCGCAGGCGGGCGGCGGCCGGGATCCCGAATCCGAACACGGTATCTGGTGGAGCGGAGTGTCCCAGTCTCACGGCCGGGTCCGACACGCTGCGGTTCGGCAGGAGTCCGTTCGTGCTCGACGCGGAAGGCACTCTGCCCGGCCTCGCGCTCACCCAGTGCGGCCTCACCTTCGGCGTGCTGCCGCAGGTTCTCGATTACTGCCGGGCCTATGGGGAGTCGCTGGTCGACGGGTGGGGCCGCCGCGACTACCGTTGGCAGTCGGGGCTCGGCATCCAGCATGAGCTCCTGCGGGGGCTCTCGGTCGAGGTGACCTGGAATCGCCGGAGGACGTCCAATGTGGTGGTGACGGACCGGCTGAACCAGGGATGCGATCGCTTCAACGCGGCCGTCGACGTCCGGTCGTGCAATCAGCAGTTCCTCGACTACAACCATCCGGACTACCACTTCTACTCGTACGTTGCGCCCAACGATCCGCGCCTGCCTGGCGGCGGCGGATACCGGGTCACAGGGCTCAACACAGGCGCCAGAACGCAGTCCGCGACCGGCCCTCAGGTGCAAACGTTCATGGAAGAACGGAGCAGCACCTGGCATGGCATCGACACCAACTTCGTGTGGCGCGGACCGCGTGGGCTCAGACTCAACGGCGGGACGAGCTCGGGATACAGCAACCTGAACACGTGCTATGCCGCGCTTGACAATCCGGACGTGCGGGGAAGGGATGGAGACTACCGCGGCGGGTGCGACAGCGTGAATCCGTGGAACACGCGAATCAACGGTACCGTCGCCTTCGTGATTCCCTGGATCGATGTCCTCGCGAGCGGAGTCTTCCAGGGGTTCCGTGGAGTGGCACGCTCGGCCAACGTGCAGGACGTCCACAAGAGCCAGGTGACCTGGGAGCCCAGCAGCACGTCCCGGCTGAACGATCTGTGCACGGGCACGGTTGCGGTGGAGGGCCGCGGCTGCTTCGGTGTCGACCGAAACGCGGCGACAGCGGACATCAATGTGCTCATGCCCAACGAGCTCTTCGGCGAACGCATCATGCTGTTCGACCTCAAGCTCGCGAAGAACATCCGGTTCAAGAATCGCCGCGTGACGGTCGGGGTGGACGTCTTCAACGTGTTCAACTCCGACGCGATCAGCGCCTATAACAACACCTACATCCTCCCGGAGAATCTCGCTGCGGGCGAGGAGAATCCCTGGGGCACGCCGACCGCCCTCGTGAGCCCCCGGTTCGCACAGTTCTCGCTGCAGTTCGACTTTTAGAGGTAAAGGACGCCGCCGAGGCGAATCCGATCACGCCCGCGCGATAACCGAATCGCGCGGGCGGTACCATCCTTCGCAGATGACCCCCCGCAAAGGAATCCATTCCTAGAGATCTTTTGAGCCTGTAACAAAACCCGCTCGTTGTCGCGACGGCGCCCGTGCAAGGATCCCTTGGAGGCGTCGCGATGAGAGACAGCGAAGCCCGAGGCCCACGTGCACAAGCCCGATGATGGCTACGGTGGGGCTGCTCGCCGTCGAGAGCGGGTGCTCTTCGAGCTGGCCAAGCGCAACAAGGCCGATGTCGCCGAGACGTTCCGCGCCATCACCGAGGCGACCGCGGTCGCCCTCGACGTCGAGCGGACCAGCATCTGGCGGTTGACCCCCGGCGGAAATGCGATCGTGTGTGAGGACAACTTCGTTCGCGGCCAAGGTCATACAGCCGGAGAAATCCTGTGGGCGCGTGACTACCCGAGCTATTTTTGCGCCATCGCCGAAAACCGTGTCATTGCGGCGCACGAGGCGCGCACCGACGACCGCACCTGCGAGCTGAACATGGATTATCTCCAGGTGCACGGCATCACGTCGATGATGGACGTGCCCATCTGGCAGAAGGGGCGGCCCTACGGGGTGCTGTGTCATGAGCACGTCGGACCCACACGGCGTTGGACGAGCGACGACGAGACCTTCGCCGCCAACCTGGCCGACCTGGCGTCGCTTGCGCTCGAGGAGGGCGAGGGGCGCAAGGCGGAGCAACGTTGGAACGCGGTGGTGAATACCATCCAAGAGGCGGTGTTCGTCTTGGACGGCGAAGGGACCATCGTGCAGACCAACCCGTTGGCGGCACGCATGATCGAGCACGCCGGCGGGGGCGTCACCCTGGCCGAACGGATGGAGCTGGTCGAGTTCCGGGACGAGCAGGGGCGCGTGATCCCGGCCGATCGGACGGGCGGAAGGCGTTCGTTGAGGGGCGAGGTCGTTCGGGAGATCAACCACCTGGTCTTCAAACGCACGGGCGAGCGAAGGTCCTATCGCATCACAAGCGCGCCGATGCGGGACGGGGATCACATTGCCAGCGTCGTGGTGGTGCTGGCGGACGTGACCGAGGAGGTGGCCTTCGATCGTCTGAAGCGCGAAGTGTTGGCCGCGCTGGCGCACGAGTTCAAGACGCCGGTCGCGATCGTCAAGGGATACGCCCAACACATGAGCAAGCAGCCCGACGCCAACCCGTCGGAGCGTCCGATGGTGGCTGCCATCGAGCGCGCGTCGAACCGGCTGCAGAGGCTGATCGACGATTTGGTCGAAGTGTCGGGCATCTCGATTGGGCGGCTGGTGCTCTACCGAGAGCCGGTCGAGCTCACCGCAATGCTGTGTTCGGTGGCGCACTGGGCAGCGCCGATGGCGACTCACCACCGGCTGGTCGTGAACGCGCCTGAGGAATTGGCTGTGTCCGCGGATCGCCCCCGCCTGGAGCAGGCCGTCCGCCGGCTCGTGGACAATGCGATTCGGTATTCACCTCCCGGCGGCGAGGTCGAAATCGCCGTCGCGCCGTCGGGCAATGACGTCGTGATTTCGGTTCGCGACCGAGGCATCGGAATTCCGGCGGATCAACAGAACCGCATCTTCGAGCTGTTTTTTCGCGCCCACGCCGGGACTCCACACGACGTCGGGGGCCTCGGGATCGGGCTCTTCATGGCACGCGAGATCGCGGTCCGTCACGGCGGAGCGATGTGGTTCGAGAGCGAGGAAGGAAAGGGCAGCACGTTCTACATGCGCCTTCCTCGTACGGAGGTGCTGTGAAGAGCGCGGGCGGGATTCTCATCGTCGATGACGACCCCGATCTGCGCGAGTTCCTCCGGCTCATGCTCACGTCGATGGGCTTCGAGGTGACCAGCGCGGCGAACGGCCAGGAGGCACTCAACGACATGGAAGGTCACGACCCCGACCTGATCCTCCTCGACATGAAGATGCCTGTCATGGACGGTTGGGAGTTCTGCCGCGTCCTCGAGGGTCGCGACTCGCGCCCTCCCATCGTTGTGCTGACCGCCGCTCCCGATCCAGCCGGCCGAGCCGCCGAGGTGCACGCCGAGGGCTGGCTCGGCAAGCCGTTCGAATACGCCGACCTGGAAGCGATCGTGCGCAGGTTCGCGAAGAGCCCTGCGCGATGACTCGGGCCTCGTGAGCCCCCGGTTCGCACAGTTCTCGCTGCAGTTCGACTTTTAAGAGTAAAGGACGCGGCCGAGGCGAATCGGATCACGCCCGCGCGATACCCGAATCGCGCGGGCCTCTCAAAAGCGTCTAGAACTCGATAAGGGTCTGGGCCTGCAGCCTGCGTGAGAGCAGCTGGGAGCTGGCCGATCCGTACTCCTGCACGAGCGACACCACGACACCAAATCGTCCAGTGCCCGCCTCAGTCCAGTGCGCGCCGCCGAAGAGGTAGCGTCGTCTCGTGTCGTTGTCGATGGACACATCCGGAACGAAAACATCCAGGCCGAAGATTCCGGCCCAGCCGGTGGGACCTTGCCGGCCCTCGCCGAAGAACGACAGGCCGCGCCGTTTGACGTCCACGGCCACGAACGGGTTGTCGGTGGCGGACAGATACTGAACCGTCCCGAGGAGCCGTTCGTTCTCGTAGCTGCCCATCACGATCGCCACGTTGCGGGGTCGATCCTTGGCGTACCAGCCGTACTGGTAGAAGCCTGAGATGGTGACCTTGCCCAGCTCGCTGTCATCAGAGAACGGGCGAAACGTCGCGCGGCCGTCGATGCTCTTGTACTTGTCGAGTTCGGCGCGTCCGTACCCTTCGCCGTTGTAGACACCCACATGCACCTGCGTACGTTCACCGGTCACCTTGACGCTCGCACCGAGGTCGGTCGCCCCGGGGATCAGCGCCAGCCGCTCGGCGAACAAGGGACCGAGCACACGATATCGATTGACCGACTCCTCGAAGGTGAGCCAGGGCGTCTCGTGCAGGCCGAACATCACCTGGGTCCTCTCGGTCGCCTGTACGTCGAGCGAGGCGTATTCGAGTCGCAGCGCGAGGTTTCGGTCGAGACTGGCGTCGGTGATCGGCCGCACGTCCGGAACGAACCGGACTCCCACGCGGTCGGTCAGCTGCGCGTGGATCTTGAAGTACCCGCGCGTGAGGTCGAACGCGTTGTAGCCGTCCTGCTCGTGCAGCTCGGCGGCGTACTCCAGGAAGGAGACGACCCCGAAGCTCACTCTGGGGAACTCACTGGCCACCGGTGGATCTGCCGGCGGTGGATCCTGAGCGAGCGCCGGCGCCGCCAGACCAACGACAAGAATCGCAGACAGAGAGAGTCGTTTCATCGTGTTCACCGTGTGTCAGAAGATGGCCGGCGAACCGGCACGAAAGTCACCGCCCAAAATCGGCACTGAGTTCACGCCGAACCATTGATCCAGCAGACTGGCGTACACGGACCGGAAGTCGGTTTCATGGCGCACGTCCCCGGAGTTGTTTTCCAGCGTCGGATGGCCCGGAGCAAGCGAGGCCGCTGTCCCATAGAGCCCGCCCCGCACCGAGCCGCCGAGCGCCATCATCAGACCGCCGGCGCCGTGATCGGTACCCGCGCTGCCGTTCTCGGAGATACGCCGGCCGAACTCGGAGAACACAATCACGGTCGTATCGCTCGCGAGGCCCTGGTTGCGGATGTCGCTGTAGAACGCCCACAGGCCATCGCCGAGCGTGCCCATCAGGTTGGCGTAACCCCCACCGCCTCCGCCGCCCTGCCCCGCATGCGTGTCGTAGCCACCGGTGGACAACCAGAACACTCGTGAGCCGATTCCGCGGGCGATGGCGCCTGCCACCGTCCGCAAGGCCAACCCGAAGCCATTGTTCGGATACGCGATCGTTGGGGTGTACGCCGTGGCCTGCGCCACGCGGTCGAGCGTCTCGAGCGCACCCAGATTGCAGCTGTTCACCAGGGCCAGGTGAGGCCGCCCTGGCGCCGGTGACGATGCCATGGTCTGCGCGGCGACGCGCTCCTGCAGCGCAACCGCGCCGCGGTTCGGGCTGGCAAACGTATAGGTGTTTGCGTTGGGAATCGCGGGTACCCCGCTTGTGCCCGAAAGAAGAGCCCGCGGTGTTTCTCCCGTTGTATTCCACGCCGCCAGCGAGTCCAGCGGCCGTGGGAGCGTGTCGAGATATCGGCCGAGCCAGCCCGACCCGGTCGTCGACTGCGGGTTGGCGGTGCCATAGATGTCGGTGGCCTCGAAGTGCGACCGGCTCGAGTTCTGGTAGCCCGTACGCTGCACGAGCGCCAGGCGCCCCTCGTTGAAAATATTCGCGAGGCCGCCAAGGCGCGGGTGCAGCCCCAGCGCCTGTCCGGCGGCGTCAGTGCCCACCTGCAGTACCTGCCCCGCAGGCACGGCAATCGACGGCCGGCGGCTGTAGTAGGCCGGGTCCCGATAGGAGACCAGCGTATTCAGCGCATCGTTGCCACCGCCCAGATAGACAACGACGAGGCGTCGCGACGGGTTGCCCTGAGCGTGCGCGATCGCGCTCAGGAACGAGGGCGCGGCAATCCCGAGCGTGACGGTGGCAACGCCGTGGCGGATAAAGAGTCGTCGTGAGATGGCCATGGCGTCCCTTCCTAAACGAGTTGGTATTCGGAGGAACCGACGAGGAGACGCGCCAGACCCGAGGCTCTCGTGTTGAGCTGCTCGCCGCCCCCGTTCCAAACGCCAGCCGCGAACAGGTAGGTCATCAGCGCCTCCGCCGGGACCGTATCGAGGGGCGCCGGCGTCACGCGCTCCAGCATCGCGTTGAACAACGCCTGCGGCGTCTGGCTCTTCGGCTTGAGCGAAGCACCAAGGAATTCCCGCTGGCTCGACGCCAGCGTGGCGGCGAAGTGGGTCCGGGCCAGCATCGTCCCCGTTGAAATCCATCCGGCGCCGAGCGGCCATCCGCCTACGTTCGGTGGCTCGAAGAGCTGCTGCCCCATGTTGGCCAGCGGCGACCGCATCCTGTCCAGCATCAGGTTCTGCCAGCCGACTTCTCTGATCGCGCGCACGACGTATTCCACTGGCCACGAATAGCGCGCGTAGTGCGCCGAGGGATCGGTGAACCACGGCGAATTGAGCACGAACTGCAGGACGGGTCTGATGTCGGTTCCACGCTGCAGGTAGACCGCGGCTGCGCTGTCGATGAACGTCGGATCCGGCGGCTGAATCTCGCTGACGAAGAAGTGCCAGAACTTGCGAGCGAGCCGACGGGCAGTTTCCGGATGGAACGCCAGGGCGGTGATGAGGTCGATGCCGTCCTGGATTCCTTCGGCCTCGCCGCGTTCCGGGATGGTGTGGCTGCCGTTGGCGTAGATCGGGAACGAAAACGTCTTGGCGCCGGTGTCGTGCCGCTCGGGGTTGTAGACGAACTCCTGATACGAGTTCACGTCCCCGTAGTCGTCGCGGCGGTAGTCGGAGGACCCGCGCAGGTTCCAGCCGGTGAACACCCGCGCGGCAGCATAGACGTCCTGCTCGGTGTAGTAGTCGACGCCGACCGTGAACAGCTCCATCACCTCACGGCCGAAGTTCTCCTGCGGCTTCGCTTTGGAGTTGCTCTGTCCGTCGAGCCACACCAGCATCGCGGGATCCTTCGCCACCTCCAGGAGGAGGTCGCGATAGTTGCCGACCGCGTATTGACGGAAGAGCTCGATCTGCCCCTGCGGTCCGCGCAGCACACCTCGCTTGTGGGCGAGCATCTTCGTGGCCTGCACCTCGCCTGAATCTGCAACCAGCTTGCTGTAGGCCGTGGCGAAGTGGTTGTGCCAGAACAACGCCATCTTTTCCTGCAGCGGCCGCCGTGTATGAATCATGCGGAACAGCCATCGCTGGCGCGCGGAGTCGATGTCGATGTCGGGCGCGAACAGTTCCTTCGTCGTCGCCACCTGCGCGTGGTCGCGCCGTCCGATGCGCGCATCGACGTCGTCGGGCCGGCCCTCGTAGTTGACGAGATACTCGACCGCCTCGCTCGTCGACATGTCACGAAAGGTGTCGGCGTCCGCCGCGCTGACGCCGAACCCGGCACGACGAAGCAGATGATCGATGTCGGGATTGAGCTGAGCCACGGCAGATCAGATCGCGATGGTCACGACGTCATTGGCAAACGTGCTGGAGTACTGACGCAGATTCGCCATCGCCGGCCCGCCGATGACCCGTCCGTCACGGGCGTAGCGCGATCCGTGGCACGGACAGACGTAGTCGTTTCCCTGAGCACCCGTGATGGTGCAGCCCTCGTGGGTGCAGACGGCATCGATCGCCGTGAATGTGCTCGCGCTCGTCCGCGCGATGAGAAACACGCCCGCTGTCGATTCGACGAGTGCTGCGTCACCCGCGTTGGCCAATGCGGCTCCGAGCGTGACGCGCACGCTGGAACCTACCAACTGGCCCGCCAGAACGGTGAGCGTTGAAGTCCCGCCGCCCGGGGACGTCGGCGATCCGCCGCATGCGGAGAGCAGCGTCACCAGCGTGGCGCCGGAGGCAACTTGGCATGCTCCTGCGCAGAACTGACGTCGTGAGACCGATCCGCTCCTGTCTGACATCGGGGTTTTCTCGCGGGGGAGGCGAGCCATGAGTGCGCAATATCAGGGCCACTCGCAAACGACCCCGTTTTGTCGTGTCGGCGATACCCGACGGGGCTCCCGTCGATCACATACTGCGATAGACGACAGGCGATTTCGTAACGAGCGGCGTTCGCGGCGATCACCCGCGCGCGAGCCCCGAATCAGTTGGACCGCAACTCGCCGACGGTGCGGACCGGCGCGCCGACCAGAGGGTGCGCATATCTGATCACGGGCATCAGCGGCGTCACCGCAAACGGAACCTTCTCGCGAACCGACACCAGCGGCACGGCGGGCGAGCGATCGAGTGCCACCCTGCCGCTCCACGGATCGACGACGAGCCGCGCACCGAGCTGCAGCGCGGCAATCTGTTCGAGGTTGTCCTTCATCAGCGGCGGGGCCTGCTTCATGAGATCGGCAAGCCGAGTCATCTGCGCGTTGGCCGCCATGTAATCGCCGATGTGCGGCTGGATGAGCCGAGGCAACTGCTTGGCGTGCTCCGAGAGCGCGCGAAGAAACAGGCCGGCGTCCGCCAGCTTGTCGTGATAGGGGGACTTGCCGAGCAGCTCGATGGTCTTCTCGTCAGCCGCGGCCTCCTCTTTTTGCGTGCGGCGGAATCGCAGCGCCGGCAGCAGCTCGCCATCGGGCACCATCAGACGATCGGCAAACGAGAACTTCGTGTCGATCAACTGGTGGCCGAGCGCCACGTGGCTCAACTCGTGCGCGAGCATCGTCGCGAGGCTCGCTTCGTCCGGCAGCACGTCGATGAGACCGCGGCTCAACACGATCGTGCGGCCGACCGTGAACGACTCGAGCGGCGAGGTCAGCAGGATCCGTGAGTGCAGCGGCCGTTCGAGGTTCACGTTGTTGGTCACCACGAGGTTGTTGAGGACGGTCTCGAGGACCTTGTCCGCTTCGCCCGCCGGCGCGAGGAGGCCGATCGCCTCGAGCCGCTCGAGGACGTTTGCCTCGGCTTCCTGCTCCCACCGACGCTGGCTGAGCACAGGCGACAGCTGCGCGGCCCCGTCGGCGGAGTCGGCAACATGAGGCTCGTCAATCCGGATCGTCGTCAACGAGCCGGTCCGGTCGGTGGTTTGCGCCTGGTATCCCCAGATTCGAGTCTGGCTCTTGAACCGCGCCTGCTGCTTCGAGCTGGAGGACTTCTTGGAGGATGTGCCGTTCAGATCCGTTTCTTCCGAGTAGACGTACGACGGCACCCACACGCCGGGCGCGACGTTCACACGCCAGCCGTCCATATGGAACGACAGCGTCCGCTTGAACACGCCTGACAACATCTTTTCCGATCCGCGGCTGGCGCCGTTGAAGCGAACGAGGTTGTAGTCGCGATCCTCGATCCAGATACGGCCGACAAAACCCTGCCTGCCGTCGCGGAGTGGCCTGACGTCGAAGACAAAGCAGCGCGATTCGCCGAGGAACTCCCGGCGGACGTACGTGAACTCGTACCGCTTTCGGTCGAGCACGCGCCAGTCGGGGGCCACCATCGCGGCGAAGGCATCGCCCAGGCGGGGCGGGCTTGCCGCGAGGCGCAGCTTCACGCCGGGCTCTTCCCTCACACCGAACGGACGCAGTGTCGGCCCGTCATCGAACTGAAGTTGGCCGAGGAAGTAGTTGTCGTCGATCGGAACCCAGCCGCGGGCCTCGTCGGGCGCCACATTCTGAATGTAGACCTCCATCAACGGGTGGGAGGCCCTCAACCGCTCGAGGACCGCTCGTTCCGCCCTGTTCATCCGGTCGATGATGTCGTTGGCTGCAACCTGTCCTGCGCGGCCAGGTGTCTGTGCCGCTGGAGCTTTCTGATCGTTGGCCTGCGCGCTGGCGATCGACGCTGTCATGGCGGGCGCGAGCAATGCAGCAAGCAGCAACGGAAGACGTACAAATCGCATAGGTGCCTCTGACTAGGACAAGCGGAATGTGATGTGAACCGTGACGCGGGAATCGATCGGCCGGCCGTCGGACTGCGCGGGCTTGAAGCGAATGCGGAGTGCCGCCCGCTCGGCCGCTTCGTCGAGGCCGTGGCCGAGCCCGCGGACGACGCGCAGCACGCGGACCTCGCCGGCGGCGGTGAATTCGAGCTCGAGCGACACAGTGCCCTCGATGCGGGCGCTGCGCGCTTCGTCGGTGTACTCCGGCGTCGGTTTGAAGAGGATCTCGACCGGCCGTTCGATCGGCTTCGGTGCCGCAGCGGAAGGCTGGGCGGACGCACTCGCTCGTTGATCGAACCCGGCCGTCTGCACCTCGCCGTTTGCGACTTTACGCGTCGCAGGCGCCTCGCTGCCGAATCCACCTGTCTTGACGGCGCCGATTGCTGCGTCGCGCGGCGAGACCGCCGCAGTTCCGAATCCGCCGGTCGTGACGCCCGCCGCGGCCTGGCTCGCTCGCGCGCTGCTTGTTCGCTCGAACAGCCCGGTCTCAGGAGGACGCTGGATCGCTGGCTTTTCGATCGGCCGCTCGACCGCCGCCGGTACGAGCGGTGCCGGCGCCCGATCGACCACCTTGGCAACGACTGGTGCGACGGGAAGCGGCTTCGGCATTTCCGCTCTGGCTGGTTCGCGCACCGGCCGCGCCGGGGCCGGCAGGGCAGCAAGGCGCGGCGCCACGACTCGGGCCGGCGGCAGCTTCACCAATGCAGTCGCCGGCATGATGAACACCACCCTCGATCGCTTGTGCGGCGCCGGCGGTTTCTCAAACGCACGAATCGGGACGACGATCAGGACGACCGCGACAACGGCGTGCAACGCGACACTGAGCCACAGGCCGGTGCTCGAACGGCCGGGCGCGGGCGTGCTCAATCGTGCGTCGTCGAACAGAACTGGCATATGTCGTACAGAAATTGAGTGCCGAAGCGTGCTGCTTTAGCGGGGAGGCTATCGGGGAGTTCTTAGACGCAAGCAAAGTGCCGCCGCACCGCGGCGGGCCGTCTGCGCACCGGAGTCGCTGTCAGGCCTTCAGCGAGTGGCGTATGAGGCTGGGATAACCTTCGCTCAGGATGCCACGTGCGGCGTCCCGCTGTGGCTGGTCCAGCGCCGTATCATGCGTACGACCTCCCATAGCAAGGGCAGCCCGGCGAGGATACTGACCAGCGTCAAGACACCCGCCAGCATCTGATTCAATGTCGCCAGCGGTTTGGCCTGACTAGGGTCCCACTTCGGGCCCGCGATCAACAGGTCGCCGGTCCCGAGAAGGAAGATTGCCAGTGCCACACCCGCAGCGACCACGCCAATGCGCAAGGCGCGCAGCCACGAGCTCGTGGCGAACCGTGTGTAACACAGCCACGACTGGGAGATCACGAAGAAGGCCAGCAGCCACAGAGGGAAGCGCATCGCGTACAACGCATCAGACGCGCTGAACACGCCTCTTCCGCCCCACACCCAGAAGAACGACGGTGCGTACAGCGCGAGCGCCAGGAAAACCAGCCAGACGATCCCGCCGATGATTCCACGAACAGGACGTGGCTTCGGATGTTGGGGAAAGGACGACGGGACTGGACTCAGAGCCTCCGGCTTCCACCTTTCCGAATAGCGAAACCGGAACTCCAGGTATTCCCAGCCGGCAAACAGCAACGTGATGCCCGCGGGAATGATGACTGCCGCCAGAAGAACGTCGCGGCCAAGTGCCAGCAGAAGCGAGACTGCGGGCGAGGCTCCCTGAAAAGCAAATACCAGCACGATCAATCGGATCGTCAGCCATATCGCGAAGACGGCCCGGAGCGTGAACCAGTAGAGCGGAAACAGTACCGGACTGATCAAACCCCGCGCTGGCGCTTCACGGTACCTGAGCGCGACCTTCGCCGGGTGACCGTGCCGTTTGAGCAGCGCACTCACTTCGTCCGGACGCAGTTCACGCCCCAGCACTCTCGCCTGATCTTCGACCTGTGATTCCAGGTTGGATCGCACCTCCGCCCCGATGTCCTCCATCTTGTGGGGCGGCAGCATGAGCATCAACTTGACGGCGTGGATGTATCGGTCAAGCAACTCCTCGTTCGTCGGCTCGCGCTTCATGCTTTCCTCCTCCCCGCGGTCATCGTGGGTGTCGAGAGTCTCTCGACGGCACTGTTGATGTTTCGCCATTCGTCCAGCAGCCTCGCGAGCGCCACACGCCCCTCCTCCGACAGACGATAGAAGCGTTTGTTCCGCTTGTCCTCGACGCGCCAGGCGCTTGCCAGCAGCTTCTGGTCTTCCAGCCGGCGCAACAGCGGGTACAACGTGTTCTCGTCGATCTCGAGCCCGCCTTCTCTGAGCGCCTTCGCCAGCGCGTAACCGTGATGCTCGGAGCGGAGCTTGGCCAATACGGCAAGGACCAGGCAGCCGCGCCGCAATTCCAGCCGAAGGTTGTCGAACGCGGGGAGGTTCATCGCCTGTAAGTCGCGCATACCAGATGGAACACAGCCTGCGTGACACAGTGTGCGTCACACAGTATGCGCCTGTCAAGCCGTCTCGTTGAACGGGAAGCACGACTTCAGTGGGTCATGGCAGTTGTGATTCCGCTCGGATGTCGTTCTCCCACACTGCGCTGTGCTGAGTCCGATTTTGGGCGGTGCGCGGCAATTCGATTACGAACTGTGCGCCCCTTCCGGGCCCTGCACTCGTGGCACACACGGTCCCACCGTGCAATTCAACGAGATGACGAACGATCGCGAGACCCAGTCCCATCCCGCCGGTGCCCCTTCCCGGTTTGCCCTGCCGGAATCGCTCGAATACGTGCGGAAGGAACTCGGAATCGATTCCGACTCCCGTGTCGGCGACTTCCATGCGGAAGGAGTGGGAGGTATCCGTCAGCGACACCGTGACATGGCCGCCAGCGGGCGTGAACTTGATGGCATTCGCAAGCAGGTTCCACGCGACCTGCTTGAGGCGTACGGCGTCACCGCGGACCATTGAGTGGCCGTTACCGACTGTCGCGCGCGTGAGCCCGACCCCCTTGTTGTCGGCGCTTAGCCGCACGGCGTCAACGGCTTGCTGAATCACGTCATCCAGATTCACCTCGCCGATCGACAAGCGCATGCGTCCGGCGACGAGCTGGTTCGTGTCGATGAGGTCATCCACCAGCTGGCGCAACGAATCGGCGTTACGAGCGATGGCACCGATCGCCGATGAGACGCGCTCGGGTTTGATCGCGTTCTCCTCGAGCATGCGCGACCAGCCGGCAATCGTGTTCGTTGGTGTCCGGAGCTCGTGCGAAATAACCGCTGCAAACTCATCTTTCAGCCGAAGAGTCTCCAGAAGCTCCGACTGCTTGCGCTCAAGTGCCTCGGTCGACCGGCGCCGATCGGCCGTAAATCGCATCGTGACAACAAACAGCACGCAGACCGAGACCAGCCCGAGCCCAATGCCGACGATGCGCGTCATCTGCGCGTCCCGATAGTCGCGATCTGCTGCGTCCGTTCGCGCGCGCAGTCGCGCGCTCTCGCGTGCCTCCATCCGGGCAACCACGACCCGCATGTCGTCCATCAACGTCTTGCCGAGGTGTTTCGCCACCTCGGCTTGTGCATCGCCAAAGGTGCCGTCGCGGCGCAGCGTGATCACCGACTCGAGTTCGGCAAGCTTGCGATCCGCGAGCGCCTTCAGACGCTCATAGTCCGCCTGTTGGTCGGGGTCGTCTGCCATCAACCTGCGCATCTGCGCCAGGTTCGAGTCGATGGCTTCACGTGCGCGAGTGTAGGGGTCGAGGTACGAGGGATTATTCGTGATGACATAGCCACGCTCGCCGGTTTCAGCGTCCAGGAGAGTGGCCAGCACCTGGTCGAGTGCCACTCGCGTCTGATAGGCAAGCTCGATCGATTCGTGTGTGCGGTAGAGGCTTTGAACGCTTCGGAATCCGAGGACGACCGTTGCGATAAGCACAATCACCGCAGCGATGAAGGCAGCCATCACGCCGGGAGTCAGGTGCTGCCGCAGCAGCGTCGACGCGTGTTCGCGCTCCCTCATCGAAGCGATGATAGTTCGTCCCCCGCCTTACTTCCGCGCGGGTTGCTGATACTCCGGTGCGAGCTCCTTGCAGGCCTCGACCTTGAACGGCGCGTCCGCCGGCAGGACGCTATCGGTATCCACGTACTTGTCCGCGAAGTAGTCGGAATCGTCGGCGACGATGTTGCGGGTGAGCTCGAGCGTTGTGGGATTCAGCGTGAAGCGCTCGACGACGTGCAGCTTGTTGCTGTGAGGGAGATTCCCTGCCAGGCTACCTGGCAAGAAGCCGACGGTGTCGACCACCAGCGTGTCGCCGTCCCAGCGGCCTATCGAATGACCGGCGCGGCTCGGCTTGATGTTCGCCGGGTGCGCGGTCATGTTCATCTGCACCATCCGGGTCAGGCCGACGCCATATTCCATCTTGATGACGTTCGCGCTCTGCGTGATGCGGCCGATCGCGCCGTCGAACACCCAGTCGAACAGGATGCTCGTGGGCTGGCAGGAGAGCCGCGGGTTCTCCGACGTCGGCCGCTTGCGCAGCGCGTCTGCTGCCGCCTGCCCCGCTGCGGTCAACTTCACGGGCGGCGCGAACCAACCGGCGGGACCGGCAGGCATCGGCACTTTGCCTTCCCTGATCGCCGCGGCCTGGCTGATTGGGACGAGCCCGGTGCGCCCACGCCCGGGGGGCGGCGTTGCCAGGACCTGCTGCTCCTGCGCCCAGTCGCCGGCGAGGTTCGGTTTGCCGTTCGACAGCCGGAACGGCCGTTTCGAGCGATTGACGGATTGGGCGTCGCTCAGCTGCTGATAGCGCTCGAGCGTCGGCTTATTGCCAAGAGTCATCGTCTCCACAGTGCACGCAGTCGGATCGTCGCGATGCGGGTGGCCCGCCACCTTGATGGTTGCGCCCCGCACGAACATCTCCTGCGACCAACCCGAGCGCCTGAGCACCGTGGCCCCCCGCGTCTCGCATTTCATCCCGATGACCTTGCCGTCGGTGCCGACGACATCGAAATAGATGTACGTATGCGGGTTGACGAAGTCGACCTTTGTCAGCTTGCCCTCGAGCTCCACGTTCTTCCTGACATCGTAGAGGCCGGCGCCGTGGTGCGCGGATACGCGTTCGACGAACACCGGTACCGTGAGCACGGTGGCGACGAGTACCGCGTGTGTCACTCTTGTCATCTTTGTCCCCCTCGGCGTTCGAACGGTCCGAGCACGGGGCGCATTGTCTCACTGTTTTCCGGCGAGGCGAGCGGCTGCACAGACTTATCCTGTGGCGTGCCGTTACGAGCCGGCGAGCTGTTTATCCTGGGATTTCGCGGAGCATCAGTTCCCGCGTGGCTGGCCGACTTCGAACGTGAGTTCGGTCTCGGGGGCGTCGTGCTGTTCGATCGCGACCTGGCCAGCGGCGGAACGACGAGGAACATCGAAGCGCCTGAGCAGTTGAGGTCGCTTTGTGCCGCCGTTCATCGCCTGCCGTCCCGGCCGTTGATATTCGTCGATCAGGAAGGCGGGCTCGTGCGCCGGCTGCGGCCGGAGCGTGGCTTCGAGGATCTGCCGAGTGCTGCGGACATTGCCTGTCTCGAGGAGGAGAAGGCACGCGCGGTGGTGACCGCCAGCTTCGTCGAGATGAAGAACCTCGGCATCGACTTCAACCTGGCGCCCGTCATCGATCTCAACGTCAACCCGCTGAACCCGAACATCGGACGCGTGCACAGATCGTTCTCGGCAGACCCAGGCGAGGTGCGCCGGTGTGCCGGCATCTTCAGCGATGCTGCGCGACTCGCAGGCCTTGGGCTCTGCCTGAAGCATTACCCCGGCCTTGGAGGTGCCGTGACGGACAGCCACCTTCAGGAGACGGACCTCAGCGAGACGATTTCGGACGAGCAGCTCTCATTGTTCAGAGAGCTAAGCGGTGTCATCCCTGGCCGCGCCATTCTTTTGAGCCATGGATTTGTCAGGGACTGGGATCCGCTGTGGCCAGTCTCGGTGTCGGCGCCCGCAGTCGACACGCTGCGGCGAGCAGTGCCGGATGCGCTGTTCATCACCGACGACCTGCAGATGGGCGGACTGCGTCAGTTGGGTTCCACGCCTGACATGAGCGTTCGCGCGTTACGCGTCGGCGTCGATATGGTCTGTATCGGGAACAATCTCGTTATCGAAGAGGACGCCTGCGCTGAAGCGGCGGCCGCTGTGCGCGCACTTGCGGACGATGACGTCGTCGCGCGAGAGACGCTGCGTGAAGCACAGGAGCGGGTTGCCATTCGCAAGGCACAGTGCAGATGAACAACGATTCCGCGACGAGAACCTCGCTCGCCGTCCGATCTGCGCGTGAGACGGATCTTGACGATATCGAGCACATGCTCAGCGACTTCGTCAAAGGGCATCCGGCTGAAACCCATTCCCGCTCGCGGTCAAAGCTGCGTGAAGCCTATTTCGGCACCGCGCCTGTCGCGCGGCTGCTCGTCGCCACGCGCGGCGAGCGCGTGATCGGCATGGGCCAGTGGACCCTCATCTACGACATGTTCTGGAGCGCGTACGGTGGGAATGTCGAATGGCTGTACCTGCGCCCGGA
This sequence comes from Vicinamibacterales bacterium, assembly GCA_035537775.1. GTDB lineage: Bacteria > Acidobacteriota > Vicinamibacteria > Vicinamibacterales > UBA2999 > Gp6-AA40. Next base: position 17,828 of record DATLLQ010000230.1, read on the forward strand.
GCATCGCGGAAGCGGAGTGGCGGCGGCGATCGTCGCCGAGATCAGTAGTCAAGTACGTCGCGCTGGAGGTGAGTTCCTGCACGGGGGAGGCGGCCGGCAGGTGGAAGCCCTCTATGAGCGAGTCGCGATGGGCTGGAAGGCGCACGAATGCTATGTCTCGGCAGAAGCCTTTCAGGCCCTGGCCGATCTTGCGGGTCTGGCGCCACGGGAAATTGTCCGGCGTCTCCCGGATCCCGGGCTCAACAAGGTGGCCCCGCGCGCTAGGGGATAGCGCGAGACGAGGCGCTGCGCCACAGCGCGAGCAACGCCTCGTTCAATGGCGGCCCCGCAAACTGGATCTCATGCCCGGCGCCCTCGACAACCATCCGGGACCCGCCGATCCGTTCGGCAAGGTCGTCGCAGATGGCGTCGAAACCCGCGCTGTGCCCGCCTGAGACGACGACCTTCGGGAGTGCGGCGGAAGCCAGCTCCGCGAATGGCAACTGGGATTCCCAGATCGGCCGGCCGTTTCGGCACACAGGTGCGAGCGACACTGCCGCCGCGATCAGTTCAGCCGAAAGCGCGTCCGGATCGCTTCCGACGATCTTCAAGAAGCGGGTGACCCATTCTTCGTCCGGAAGATCCTGATCCAGGAGGTCGCGAACCTCGGCCTCGAGTGCGCGCGCCGCTGAGTCGTGCTGCCCCAGCCCGAACGCGGCAGGCTCCAGCAGCGTCATCGACAACGTCGCCTCCGGACGTCGGGCTGCAGCGAACAGGACGCCGAGGCCACCATAGGAATGACCCACAAGATGGGCACCATCTCCCATGAGATCGGCGATGTCCTCGGCATCACGAAGGAAGTCCTCGCCACGAGCCGCAGGGCTTCGTCCATACCCACGCCGATCGAACACCAACAGTCGAAAACCCTGGTCAGCGAGCGGTCGCTGCGCCTGCCACTCGTCGGTTCCGGTCGCCAACGATCCGTGAACCAGCACGACCGGGGTTCCCTCGCCCCACTTTTCCAAAAAGAGGTCGGCCACAGCTTTACCTTCCAGACCTCGCCGGGATTGACGTTCCCGTCGAGACGTTCGCATGTTGTGCGGCGGCGAGCCGCCGTCGTATCCTGCCACGGTCGGATATGCGACCGCTCGTTCGCCTGATCGCCTCGGCCGGAGTCTGTCTGGCCCTGCTGGGACCAGCACTCCTTGCTGCGCGCCAAGACGCCGCGCCAACGAACATCACATCGATAAAAGCGGCCGATTTCTTCACGCCCACGAAGGTCTGGAAAGCTCACCTGACGTTGTCAGCCGAGTCCTGGCAGGCGATGCAGCCACAGCAGGGACCAGGGGGCGGGTTTGGCGGAGGCTTCGGCGGCGGCGCGCGGTTTCTGGGCCCCGAGGGCGGGCGTAACGGCGTCGCGGGGCGACAGGGCATCGAGTACGACTACGTCCGCGCCACGCTGCAGCTCGATGACTGGACCTTCCGCGATGTGGCGGTCCGCTACAAGGGGAACGGTTCGTACCTGCGAGCGACGCGCGCCGGAAGCGACAAGATCTCGCTCAAGGTGGATCTCAACAAGTTCGTGAAGGGCCAGGAGCTCGCCGGACTCACCACCATCAATTTCCAGAACAACATCACCGACATCGGCTGGATGAACGAGGTGCTCGCCTACAGGCTGTATCGCGACGCCGGTGCGCTGGCGCCGCGCACCGCCTACGCGCAGGTGTACCTGACGGTCGCCGGGCAGGAGAAGCGCTACCTCGGCCTCTACTCCATCTCCGAGAATATCGACGACAACTTCGCTGAAGAGCGATTCGGAACGAGAAAGGGCGCGATCTTCAAGCCGTCGACGCAGGAGTTGTTCACCGACTGGGGTTCGGACTGGTCGGCCTACAACCAGTCATACGACCCCAAGACCGAACTGACCGAAGCGCAGAAGCGTCGGGTGATTGCCCTGGGGCGCCTCGTGTCCAGCGGCTCGGACGAAGAGTTCGCGGCGAAGATTGGCGACTACGTCGACCTGGACGACTTCGCCCGCTACTTCTCGGTCCTGGTCTGGCTGGCCAACCACGACAGCCTGCTTCAGAACGGCCAGAACTTCTACACGTACCTCCATCCCAAGACCGACCGCATGCACTTCATCGCCTGGGACCAGGACTTCTCGTTCGGCAACGGGCGGAGCAACGGCTTCGGCTGGTCGCTCAATTCCTCCTGGGGTAACCAGCGGTTCCTGTTCCGTATGTCCAAGGTCGAGGCGGTCCGCTCGAGATATCTCGCCCGCATGAAGGAGTTCTCGGAGCGCCTTTTCCTGCCTGAGCGCTTCGCGCAGCAGGTCGCCGAAATCGGGCCGGCCATCCGGCCGTCGATAGAGCTTGAAGGGAAGGAGTGGTTGGCCGACTTCGACGAGATCGTTGCCGGCCGCTCCGGCATCGTTCCGTTCGTCACCAGCCGCGCCGCACTCATCAAAGCGGAACTCGCCAAGATCGCCCCTTAGGCGGGGAATTCTTAAGAAGTAGTGTCCGGCTTTAGCCGGATTCGGTGCCTCCTCCCCTTTCCGCCAGGCATCAGCTGGCACTTAGGTGCTCTCCCCAAAAAAATCGGTGGTGGGCGCGACAAACTCGACTATAATCCGCCCCCTTCCCGTGACTGCTAGCTCCGCCGGCGGTTTTCGAGGGGCCATCGCGCGCAACAGGCGGCGAAGCCTTTTGGCGTCGGGATCTGTCCTGTCTCTGCTTCTGATGATCGGGCGGCTCCTGGCTGCCAGCCCTACGCTGACGGCACTGAAACCCTCAGTCGGGCATCCTCACGACGTGGTCTTCATCGACGGCACAGGCAGGGAAGGCGCCCAGATTGTGTGGGATGCGGGCACTCCAGGCAAAGAAAAGGTGATTCCAGGCGCCTACCTTGGCGCGTTCATGTTCTCGGTGCCGCCGGACGCCGCACCTGGGCCACACGTGGTGAAGCTGCAGAACAGCGACGGTCGCTCGAACTCAATGACCTTCACTGTCCCAGAAGAGACGGGGCCACTGGACGTCCCTCACCCGCCCGGAGGGGAAAACGAATTTCCGCCGCCCCGTATTGATGCCGTCACGGTTATCAGCGCGACGTTCGTTTCGTCTGGTGTCAACGTTCTACTGTACGTGCAGGGTGCCAATATCGACGTGGGAGCGACGGTCTCGCTGAAAGCCAGCCCGTCCGCTTCGCCCGTGCCGGTCGCAACGGTCAGTCACAGGGCATTGCGAAATGACTGGTTCGGGGTGTCCTCGACTGAATTCGAATATCCCATTTATCACTACAGCTCCACCGTCGTTTCGCTTGGCGTTCGACCAGCGGGGCAGAAACTCTGGTTCGTCGTCAAGAACCTCGATAACAAGCAGAGCAAAGAGTTCGAATACAAGCTGCCGAGCGATGCCAACACTATCGACAGCGACGGCGACGGGCTGCGCGATAAGTGGGAGACCCTCGGCTACGACGCCAACGACGACGGCGCTATGGACGTCGATCTTCCGGGGTTGGGTGCGAACCCGTATCGCCGCGACCTGTTTCTGGAACTGGACATCATGGACAACCTTCAGTTCCCGCCGCATAGCGGCGACGGGGGCGCGCCGGATTCAACGGTTGTCGATGGCCTGAAAAGAATGTTCGAGGCAGCGCCGATCCTCAACTACGGCGGCGCTCCGGGAATACGCCTCGTGGTCGATGCGACGGGCAAACCATGTCTGCCGAACCCGCCGAATCCGGACGTCTGTTCGTTCGCTAAAACAGAGTTTACGAACATCGGCACGTTGACCCCGGCTGCGGACGCGGCTGCGGTCGCAGCTGCGATCGCATCGGGGCAAGTGAGCTACTCGCTCCTGAAGGCCCACAACTTCAGGAATGACCTGCGCGGGAGTATCTATCACTATGCGATCTGGGGAGTCCGACGGCCCCCGGACTACGATTCCGGGATCAGTGATGTTGCTGATGATTTCCTGATCAGCATCGATCAGCGCCCAGACTTCATTCAATCGCGTCGTTCCCAGATCGAAAGATTGGCACACGAATTCGGCCATAACCTGGGCCAGCTTCATGGAGGCTCCGACAACATCGCATACAAGCCGAACTATCTGAGCGTCATGTCGTACAACTGGGACCTGAGGACCGGCTGGGAGAATGAGCGTCGCGAACAACGCGCCACCTGCTTGCCGTTCTACTACGCCGAAAAGGACGCCACGGAGATGGGCGGTGTCCCCCCAACGAGCGTCAACACAATCGTGGACTACTCGGAGGGAATGGGGAAGCCGCTGGTTAAGCCGCCGGCATCGACGGCGCCGTCCGTCACGAAGATGTGCGGGTCGACGGTCGATTGGTCGGTCGAATTGTCGAAGGTCCCGCCGGCAACGATAGTCAAGGACTTTGCGAACTGGCCCGCTCTGGTCTTTACCGGTCCCACCACCGAGGGGAGGGTTAAGCCGTGAAGACAGGCGCGCGATGGCTGGCGGGCGTTGCCATCGCGCTCACGCTCTCTCCGGGCTGCCGAGGCTGCAGACAGTCGGCCGCGGAAGAGGCGGCCGAAACTACCGCCCGTCTGTCTACAACGAAAGAGCAGGCGCAGCTATGGCAGGAGGCCGCAGACAAGGGTTCGCCCGGGCTGGAGCGCGTGCCGATCGCGCAGGAGCCCGTGCAGGAACGCCGGCCATCGCCTCCCGTCACGTCCACGCCGGTGCCAGCGCAGCGGATCGTGATTCCACTGGGTGTGGTGAACGCCATTCGGGTTGTGGAGTTTCCCGCTAATCCGTTGACGAGCTATGAGGGGCCAGCCACCGTCATGAGCACGTCTGGTGACGAGATCCGACTCGATCTCGGCTCCAAACGGTTTCTCACGATCCTGGCCCGGGCTGGTAAGAATCCGATCAAAGTAGTGAAGGACGAAGTCGTCACCGTGGCGTACGCCTCACGAATTGACCCGCTGTTTCAGGACGTGGTCATCGGCATTCGAACGTCAGGCGGCACCGGCATCGTGGAGGTCGTCCGTGCCGGCCCTAAACCGGTCGAGGCGAAGATTCCGCTCTTCAACTTCTCGGCCATGCAAATCGGCACCGAACCGACGTCGCCTGTTCGAGTCAGTGGCCCAAACCTCGTGCAACGCGAGATCAAACCTGGTGAGATGTTGGACGTCGGGAGTTACACGATCTTCATTGTGGGAAGCGCCGGCGTCGAAAAAGGCGCGGACCCTGCGCAGGTTGATGAGACCCCTTACGCCCTAAACGTACTGGTCTGGAAAGTTCCTTGAAAGGAGGACTGTCATGAAGAAGTTGCTTCTCGTAAGCCTGCTGGCAGCGGCGACGACGGTATTGGCGTGTAACAGCTCGGAGAAAGCTGCACCCGCTGCGGCGCCGGCCGATGGTATTGCGCCCGCTGCGGCGGACGGTCAACCGAAACAGACTCGAATCCATTTCACGAACAACTATCACAAGGGGACCAATCCCGGGCAGTACGATACCAACTGCATCGGCATCGTCACGACTGAACAGATCAAGGCTGACAAGAAGCAGAAGATCATGTGGAAGATCAGCTTGATCAACGGCGAATCCAGAGATGACGAATGTACTGGGCTCACTGACCTGTCGTCGGTGAACCTGCGCTTCGAGAACGATGTCATGGGCCCGGCGGCGGTGAAGAAGTTGACTGCCAACAGCGGCGGGGTCATCCAGGGTGAGATATCCGACGACGAAGCGCATTACAACAACACCCGCATCCAGAAGTACCAGGTCTACATTGGGGACAAGAAGGCGGGCCCGGATCCGATCATCGTCGTGCCCTGCAGCAGCTGCGGAGAAGAAGAATAGAGAGGATCCCGGCGAGGAGTTTCAGCGCTTCTTCGCCGCCGCGTCGAGTTCTTGAAACGCCCGAAGCGATCGCAGCGATGCGAGGTCGTCGTCATCGCGTGCCTGGTGAAACGGGTATCCTCGCTCGATCGCTTCCGCTAATCTTTTGACGGCGTCATCGCGCTGGCCAATGAGTGCCAGCGCGGCCGCCCGCCGATACAACACGTCCAGGTCGGACGGGTTTGTCGTGAAGGCACGTCGCGTGTACAGCTCGGCCTCAATCTTCGATCCAACTTTCGCGTAATACAGACCAAGCAGCGACTCCATCGCCGCATCGTTCTGGTTGACTTTCAGCGCATTCTCCCCGGCGTCGATTGCCTTGTTGTACGCAACCGTTGCATCCCTCTTCCGGCCGCCTTTGCGGTAGGCATCACCTAAATTGCCCCAGTTCAACGCAATCTTCGGTTCGAGATTCGCCGCCCGTTCATAATCGCGAATCGCTTCGTCGTACCGTTGCTCGGAATATGCGATGTAGCCCAGGTTCGCGAAAGAGACAGCGTTCGCGCGGACCTCATTGGACTTCTTGAAACTCTGGCTCGCGCGAACGCGATCGCCATCCTCGTCTCGCGCAAGGTACGTCGCGCCAAGCTGTTGCAGAGGCATCTCGTCATCGGGCTTGAGCTTCGCGAGCAGTGTGAACTCCCGAATAGCGTCCGCATACTGGCGGTTTCCGAGAAAGAACAGCCCGAGCACTTCGTGATTGAGCCAATAGTTCGGCTGCACCTCTAATGCTTTTTGAAACGCCTCGAGCGCTTCGCGCGGCTGCCCGGCTTTAGCCAGCAACTCGCCGAGCAGACGGTGTGCCCTGGGATTGTCCGGCTGATCCGCGAGCACATTTTTCACTTCAAGGACTGCCAGCGGCTGACGGCCGGTGGATCGAAGTACGGACGCCAGCGACAGCCGGACGTCGGGCTGGACGGCATCGAGACGCAGTGCTTGATCAATCGCGGTGACCGCGTCGTCCATGAGCTTTGGGTTGTTGGTCCTGACCGAGTGGCGCCGATACGTCTCGCCAAGCGCGGCAAACGCCTCCGCGAACTTGGAATCACGTGCTGTCGCCTGCTTGAACAGGCGAACGGCGGCGTCGAAGTCCAGGTCAGGTCGATCCAGCAGCTCCAGCCCCCGCAGATACGCGTCCATCGCCACTGGATCGTCTGAAGGCGAACGTGCCAGTTGCATGCGCTCTGGTACGCTGACCTTGACACGCAACGTCGCGAGCAGCGATTCGGCAAGCCGGTTCTGTATCGAGAACAGCTCGGCCTCACGATCCTCTGCCTTGTCGCTCCAGACCTGCCTCTCGTCGGGGGTCACCAGTCGGGCGATCACGAGCAGCCTGTCGCCCGACTGCTGGATGCTGCCTTGAACCAGCATCGTTGCCCCGAGCTCGCGCGCGACTGCCTCGAGCCCGAGCGTAGCGCCAGCCTCCACCACGCTCTCCGATTGCGAGACGACGGTAATCGACGGCAAGCGGCCCAGCGAATTCTCCAACAACCTCGCGACGCCAAGGCCAAGGTGTGACTTCGACTCGTCGCCGGTCAGATTCGCGAAGGTCAGCACCGCAATGACCGGCCGCTCGGTGGTGTCCGTGACGTTAAGCCGGCTGAGAAGCGGGGCGGCGGCCAGACCACCAATCGCGAGGGCGCCTGCAATCAGCCATGCGGCGTAGCCATGCAGGCGCCGTTTTCGAACGGCAGTGCCGAGCGTCTGACTTCTGAGTGGCGGGCGGCCTCTGTCCGACGAGACTTCCGTCAGCACACGCCGCAGCTCCGTCTCCAGAGCACCCGCCGTCTGAAAGCGATTGGCCGGGTTGCGCGCCATGCAGCGGGCGATCGTTTCGGAGATTTCAGGTGCGATTGCGGGGTCCACGTCGCGCACGGTTCTGATCGGCGTGGTCAGGGCCGCGTTCCGAATCAGCTCCCCGATGTCGCCGTCATGCGGCCGGTGTCCAGTCACCAGCTCGAACAGCATCACTCCCAGGGTGTAGATGTCCGTGCGCTCATCGACCCGATCGCCCAGGAGCTGCTCGGGCGACATGTAGGGAGGCGTCCCCATGATCTGCCCGGTCGTCGTATGTACCCGCGGTTCGCCGTCCTCGCCCGTCGGCAGCGAGGTCTCGTGCTGGAGAAACTTCGCGAGACCGAAATCCAGCACCTTGACGTGACCGTCACCGGTCACCATGACGTTGGCCGGCTTCAGATCGCGATGGACGACTCGTGCGCGATGCGCGGCGCCGAGCGCGTTGGCGATCTCGATGCCGATCTCGAGCGCGCGCGCCAGCGACGGGCGTCCTTTCCTGACATGCGCCGCAAGCGTCTCGCCGCGCACGTATTCCATGACGATGAACGGTTGATCGCCGATCCGGCCGATGTCGTGAACCGCCAGGATCCGTGGATGGTTCAGTGCGGCGGTGGTCTGTGCCTCCTGCTCAAATCGCCGGAGCCGATCGGGATCGGCGGCGAAGGCGGAGGGGAGCAGCTTGACCGCGACGGTGCGGCCGAGCAGCGGATCGCGGGCCAGGTACACCTCGCCCATGCCGCCGGCCCCCAGCGGTGACTGGATCTCGTAACGACCGACTGAAGTGCCGGCGACTAGCGCCACATGCTGACCAATACGGGACGGACCGGGGAAAGCGTCCCCCGGCAGGCGCCAGTATAGTCCTCAGGTTTTGGGAGGGAAGAGGGGAGCCGGATTCAGGCGCTGCGGTCGATCAGCCAGCCAAGGACGACGACCAGTACCACGGTGGCGGCGACGGTTGCGGTGACCAGCAGGGCGACCATCAGAACGACTTGCCCAGGAACGGAAGCATCCGGCCGGCGTAGAGCACGCCGAACCACGAGACGAGCGACAGGACCGCCATCGCCTTGTCGCCAGCGCCAGGCTGGAACCCGGCCTCGACGCGGCCCTCGCGGGGCCAAGGCTTCCCGAAGACAGTCAGATACAGGAAGTTGGCACCGGCAATCATCAGGAACGCGATCTTCCAGTAGAACGGGTTGCTCGCGGTGTACTGCCCCGGCTGGCCGACGAAGAAGAACATCCCGGTGATGAGATTGGCGCCGAAGCCAAGCATGCCCCACGGCAGCAGCCGGTGCACGTCGTCAAACGGAATCCGCCGCATCGCGCCGAGTATCCGCAGGTTCACGGCCAGCAGCACGCCGAACGAAAGGGAGAGTCCCAGGAAGTGAATGGCCTCTGCGGCTGGCCAGGCCCACGAGCTGTAAACCGCCACCTGGCCGATCGCGTACGCCATGAATCGCTTCGGGTCGCCTTCCGGCGCAGGCGCACCCGAGGCCAGGATTTCGGGATGGCGGATCTCGCCACCGATGTTCGCCGCACGCCCCATCACCACAAGCGACAGAAGCAGGAGAATCGTCGCGGCCGGGACAACACCCGCCGCCGCACGGCCGTGGCGCCGCCACTGCCACAACGCCAGCCATGCAATGAACCCGGCAAACTCCATCACGCTGAAGCCGATGATCGCCGCATCCTGATGGACTCTGATCGCTTCGACGGACACTCCGGCAGTTTCGCGCAGTTCCTGATGAGCGGCCACGCCGCTGACGTAGACGGGCAGCGTCAGGAGCGCAATCAGGAAGAGCACCTCCAGCCCGACGTGCTTCAGATGCTCGTTGCGGCGGGTGTAGCCCAGGATCAGGAGGCCCAGCGCCACCACCGACCCGATGGTGGGCACATGGTTCATCACGAGATGGAGATGGGCGAAGTTCACGGCTGCTTAGAGAACGACATAGGCGAGCAAGCGGCCCGCGGTTACGGCGCCTGTCCAGGCCAGCACCGACACGATCGCCAGCGTTCTGGCGTTACTGGGAACCTCACCCTCGGCACCGCTCAGCACGTACTTGCGAAGCGGCATCAACGTGGCGGCGCCGGCGACGACCAGCGACATCTTGATAAAAAACGGTACGGCGGTCCCCATCGTCGTCGCGGCCTTGATGAAGAGCAGCACGCCGGTCACGACATTAACAACGAGGCCGATCGCAATAGCCGGAAAAACCCAGCGGTAGGACGACAAAGGAATCTGCCGGTTGACGCCAAGCAGACGCAGGTCGAGCATCCAACTGGCGCCGACGAGGACGGCCATCCCTGTGGTGTGAAGGGTGAGGACGGTGGGGAGCGCCCATATCGAAGGCGACTCCCCCAACCAGACTGCTAACGACGACGACTCAAGCCAGGAGAGCACTCAGTGCCGATACTGTGAGCTGGCTTCTGTCTGTTCGTGGTCCGTGCAGGCTCCACGCTCTCCGACGATCGTGTTGTTACCCGCAAGTCGCATGGTGATGGTCGGCATGACCCACGGTTTCAGAAGCACCTCCGGGTCCTCGACAGTGACGTCGTAGGTAATCTGGTTCCCGACCCGGGTGAACTTCTCGATGACGCGCATCTTGTCGGAGTGGAACCACCCGCCGCGGGCGAGCCAGGTCTCGTCGGTAAAGCCGATGGAGTCGAGGACGAGCGTGTCGCCCTCCCACCTGCCGACCGTGTAGCCCATGAGGCTGTACTGGTTGGGCCGGTTTGGATCATGCGGCTTCCCGTTCAGCGCCACCATGCGGAACTCGGCATATCCGCCGGCACCGTCGCGGCCGCCCGGGTAGATCATCGTGATGTCGGTGTCGGTGTGGAAGATTCTCGACGGCGGCCCCTGTCGCGGAAGACCGAGCGCCAGGCAAGACCCAACCGGGTCGTACTTGTTCGTCCACTGGTCGAGCTCGATGACCTTGTTCCAGTGCTCGGGCTTGTACATCGGCTGATTCAGGCCGAGCCGCGAAGTCGACATGAACACCCAGTCTTCGCTCTGGTTCGTCCATTCCATGCACTGCTTGTTCTGGAACGGCGTGCACCGCCGGAACATGTCGCCAACCGTCCAACCGGAACCCTGGACGCCGGAGCCGGTGATGAGGCCGCCAGCCTGCCAGGAGCCTGTCAGGTCGGGTTTCCCACTCGCCAGCTTGGGCGTCGGTGCGTTCGGATCGGGCGCTGGCGCCCCGCCGCCGCGGCCGCCCTGCCCACCCTGCGCGCCCAGGGGCGCCACGAGGAGACCGAGCGCTACGAGCAGGGTCGATGCCTTTAGCAAGTTCCTCACAGTCATCCTCACTTTCCAGCTTTCTGCACGCTTTCCGGAACCGGCACGATGACGTATATCTGGCCGATCTCGGTAACCTTTGAGGTCACGTTGCGCACGGCCGCGCCGTTCTTGCGTTCGACGGTGGTGCCTGGCATCAATGCCTCGATCTTGAACAGCGGATTGTTGAAGTCCGCCCACTTGCTGTAGATGAATTCGTGGGTGTCGTTCCCGTTCTTCACCACCACGCTCTCTGGCAGGTAGTTGACGAGCGTCGCCGTCGCCGTTGCACCCGGAACGTCAGGAACCGGGAACGTGAGCACGGCCTTCTCCACCGTCTTCTCCGTCACCCACGTCAGCGTCGTCGTCCCCTTCACTCCGGCAGCGGCCTGCCGATCGAGCAGTGTGGCCGGGTTCTGGCCGAAGGACTGCAGAGGGTGCATCCCTGCTGCGCCAGCAATGGCAGCCTTGATCGAACCATGCGGGCCGGCCCACAGACGAATCCGGCGGTCCGTGAGCGCCGCTCGGTTTGGAGTCGACTTGCCCTTGCCAGGAACGAGTTCCGCGCCCGGGATGTCGTCGTCCCAGGCGTAATCCCCGCTCATGTTCTCGACGATCGAGTAGGTCTGCTTGTTGGCACGCGTGCACCCGATGTCAATCCGGTATCCCGGGACCAGGTAGTTGGCCTGCCAGTGATACTTCGTGATCGTGCAGGGCTGGCCGTTCACCTGCACGGTGCCGCCCGCCCCGTAGTAGTCGAGCGTCTTGACCAGCTCGGACTCTGCGCCGCTGCGCAGCATTCCCATGTGCCAGGCCCAGTTGTAGAGAACGTCCTTCAGTTCCTTGGACCCTGCCGGAGGCGTATACGCACCGCCCCGCCCGCGGCCAGCAGCAGCGCCACCACCCGGACCACCAGGACCGCCGCGGCCCTGAGCACCACCCGGCCCGCCGGGACCCTGTCCGCCCCTGCCCTGCGCGCCGGCGGCCGGGCCCTGTCCGCCAGCAGCCGGAGCCTGGCCCAAAGCGGTCACACCGCTCAGGGCGACCACACACGCGAGCACACTTATCGCTAGAGTTCGTCGTTCAAACATGGCCAACTCCGAGGTATCCGATTAGTCCGTGCCGTCGCCAAAGAAGAGAAGAATGTTCTTGTCGCCGAGCTGGAGGTTTCTGATGAATCCAGCCGGGTTGCCGTTGCGCGCTGGAAGGACCGTTACCTTCAGGAGCTCGCCGGGCTTCATCGAGGTCTTGTTGATGCCCTCGCGGGTCAGCGTCTGGACGGAGGCAGTGGTGAGAATCCAGTCAACCACCTTGCCCTTGATCTTCTTGTCCGGCACGGAGAGCTCGATGTTCGCGTGCGGATTCACAAAGTTCAACTTCTTGAGCCGTCCCTCGAGGACGATCTCCTTATTCAGGTCGTACACGCCCGCTACGGCATGATGGGCCTGCAGGACGGCGCCGGTGTACATGATGCCGGCCGCGAGGAATCCACACAGTACGAGTCGAGCGGTTCGTGAGCTCATGGTTTTACTCCAATAGTGATAGCCGCCGGATAGTAGCAAGAGCCACCCCGGGCCGCAAGGCTACCACTCCCCGAAATTATTAGGAATTTGTTAAATTCCAATCCCGCCGACTACTCCGCGGGCTCGATCTTGAGAATTACCGCGTCGGTCTCGTCGGTCGCCACGTAAAGAAGGCCGTCCCTGCCCTGCTTCACGTCCCGGATCCGTCGCCGCAGGTCACCCAGCAAGGTCTCCCGGCGCAGCTCCTCGTAGTTCCTGTTGATCAGGATTCGATCCAGGCGCCCGGTGCCTGGAATCTCCCCGTAGCGCATGCCGCTGACGAAGACATCGCCCTTCCACTTCGGCAGCTTGTCACCCGTATAGAAGGTGATGCTCGACACGGCAATCGCGGGCATCCAGTAGATGACCGGGTCGCGAATCCCTTCCTTTGCGAACGGCCCCTGCCAGGGACCGCCGTAGGTGCGTCCGAGGCTGACGAGCGGCCAACCGTAGTTGGCACCGGGCACGAGGACATTGACCTCGTCTCCGCCGTTCGGCCCGTTCTCGATCTGCCAGATCGCGCCGGTGATCGGGTGTTTCGCCATTCGCAGGAAGGTGCGATGGCCATGCGTGAAGATCTCGGGTCTCGCGTCGGCGCGGCCAACGAACGGGTTGTCCGGCGGAACCTTGCCCTCGTCGGTCAGGCGCAGGATTTTGCCGCCGAGCGTCTTGAGCGACTGCGTATCGCCTCCGCCGGACGCGACGTACAGCATGCCGTCGCCACCGAACACAATCGGACCGCCGCTGCCGCCCTCACCCACGAAGATGTCCTTCAGGTCAGTGAAGCTTTTGCCGTTCCACACCGCGCGCGCCACAGCCAGCGTCGTCTGCTGTCCACCGCCACGCCCGCCTCGTCCTCCGCCCGCGGCACCACGACCTGCACCACCAGCTCCGGCCGCACCCGCGGGAGCTTGAGCACCAGCGGCACCCGCCGGTGCGGGAGCAGCCGCCGCAGGGGCGGGTGCGGCAGCGGCGGCGCCGGCGGCAGGCGGCGCACCTCCCGCTCGACCGGCCGGGGCGCCAAGTGGCTTGGTGTAGCTGATGTACACGTAGCGATTCGTTTCGAAGTTGGGGTGCAGCGCCAGGTCCGTGCCCGACAGTCCTTGCGCCACGGCCACAGGCCCGCCGGTCACGGGCTCGACCTTCCCGTTCCGCACCGCCTTGATCGCGCCACCGCGTTCGGCAACGAGCATCGTGTCGTCAGACACCCACGCCATGCTCCAGGGGTTGTTGAAGCCGCGGGCGTAGACCGACACGCGAATGGTCTGTCCCTCCCCCGTCTCAAAGCGGACCGGAGAATCTGGCAGCGGCGGCGACTTGAGGCCCTGCGGTGCCCTGGGCGTATTGCCGTTCATCGGCACGTCCTGCTGGGCGAATAGAGCAGGCCCAAGGCCGAAGGCCAAAGGCCCAAGAAGGCCCAAAGAAGCAATGGCGAGACGACGGAAGGATCTGGTCATGTCGATCTCCAGGATGAATGGACCCGCGGATTGTATCGCCAAGGGCATCGAGCCGCTCGGCCCTGGTCCGCCGACGATACAATTGGCGGCCGTGAAGAGAACACATCCGATCGCGATGCTTGGCGCCCTGCTGCTCGGCTGCGTCGTTGCCGGTGCGCAGGCGCCTCCTCAAGGCCAGGCGCAACCGCCGGCTGGACGCGGGCGCGGCGCGCCGGCTCCTGCGACGCGGATCGTCAGCTTCGAGGCGCAGCCGGCGACGATCAAGCCGGGCGAGTCAGTGCTTCTGGTCTGGCACATCGAGAACCCACCGTCCGCGACAGGATTCAACGGGTTTGGGACACTCGAACCCGGTGTCGGGCGTGTCGCGCCGCGTGGCTCGAGGCGCGTGACGCCCGCCGCGACGACGACCTACACGTTGAGCGCTGGCGCCGTGACGAAGACAGTGACGGTGACCGTCCCGGGCACGACACCCATCACGGCGGCTTCCGGCGCATCGGCGGGCGCGAGCTCAGCGATCCGGCGGACGCCCGACGGAAAGCCGGACTTCTCGGGCATCTATGGCTGGGGAAATCTGTTCGGCGCTCGAGGCGGCGGTGCGGCGCCGCCCGCGCTCAAGCCCGGAGCGGAGAAGTATCGAGTGAGCCGCGGTCCGCAAGACACCGGAGCGACGTCCGACTGCCTGCCGCTGATTCCGCCAAACTCATTCGGTGTGCCCTATGAGTTCCAGTTCATCCAGAACAAGGACTATCTCCTCATCCTGCACGAGTATCCCGGAACGTTCCGCATCGTTCCGCTCGATGGCGAACCGCATCAGGCCGATCCCGATCCGTCCTGGCTTGGCGATTCAGTCGGCCGATGGGATGGCGACACGCTGGTGATCGACACGATCGGCTACAACGACAAGACCGAGATCAACGGGTATCGTCACAGCGAGGCATTGCACACGGTGGAGCGGCTCACGCGCGTCGCCGATGGTGTCGAGTACGAGCTCACCATCGACGACCCGAATGTCTTTGCCGCTCCCTGGAAGGTGAATCGCAGTTTCCGGTTCACCGACGCGCCGCAGAAGCGGATCTTCGAGTTCGTCTGCGAGAACAACCGCGATTACAAGGTGCTCTTCGGCGACAGGAAGTAATCTCAACGCTCCAGACGATCGCGCAAGGAGACCAGCGCACCGGCCGCGGCCTCTTTCATCCGGCCTTCGATCGCCGCACGCTTCAAACCGTCGAACGTGCCGCCGAGCGTATCGAGCTCCGACCGTGTGACGTAGACGAGGTACGACGACCCATCGCCTGAAGCGAAGAGCATCCACAGCGTGAGCTCTCCATTCAGGTAGCGCGAGGCATAAACCGTCGAGGACACGGTCAGGACAGCCGGAACCTGTGGACCCGGCTCGGGTTGAAACGTCGTCAGGTGGGTGAGTACGACGACCGGCTTGTTGTTCACGATCACCTTGGACCAGTGGAGCGACGTCGCCTTGCCAGTCGTGTCTGTGAGCGGAAAGCGCTTCAGATACGCCGCCACGGCGGGGAGGTGCACGCGCAAATACGGCATCTGTTCGAGGATGTCCGAAAAGACCGCGGCGGGTTGCACCGGGTTGGAGCGGTCGTGGTACTCGGGCAGCGCGGCGAGACCTCCCGATCGGTATTGTTTCAGCCTGGAAAGAATCACGTGTCGAAACGCATCCTGCACCGCCGCCGGTGACTCGGGACGCCGCGTGATGGCGCGCTGCAGATCGGAGATCTCGCCGTCGGCGAGGTTGAGCGCACACTTGCCGGGCCGGCAGACGCGAACCCGGTCGATGTCGCCTTGATCGAGCGTCAGCGGTGCGAGGTCAGCGGCTGTCGGAGGCTCGCTGAATCGCTCTGACACCAGCTCGTCACGCTTCACATAGCCGAGTGCGCTGGCGCCTGCCACCACCTCGTCGGCAGAGATGTCGACCGCGCACAGGGCGATGATGCTGATCTGTCTATTCGAAGCCGGAAGACCCTGTGTCACGACCCCACGGCGCGCTAGCGTGTCGCGATCCTGCCTCTCCACAGCGAACCAGGGCTCGAGGAAAGCCAACTCGTTCGTGTGGACGGTTGTCGCCCCGCGCGTTTGCCACGGTTCGAGCAGGCTCAACAGCGCCACACTTACAATCGTCCATCTCCAGGAGGGGGGCATCGCGTTTCACTAAAGAGCAACGGCGATACCAACTCTCCTGGACTCCGACTGACGTGAAGCTCGTGCACCGTCGCCGTTGAGGTGCGGTCCTCACACGAGCTTTTGCTTCGAGAAGGGCATCTCGCGGAGGCGTTTCCCTGTCGCCGCGTAGATCGCGTTGGCCAGCGCCGCGATCACCGGCGGCACACCAGGCTCACCGACGCCGGTCGGCAGATCGCCGCTCTCCGCAAAGTGCACGTTCACCTGGATCGGCGCGTCGTTCATGCGCGCCACTCGGAAGCCGTCGAAGTTCTTCTGATCGATGCGGCCGTTCGTGGCCGTGATCTCGCCGAACATCGCCAGGCTCACGCCCATCACCGCCGCGCCTTCGAGCTGTGAACGCACGCGGTCGGGATTGATGACCACGCCAGGGTCCGCGACCATGTCGATGCGCGGGATCTTCAGCCGTCCCTGCCGATCGACTTCGACCTCGACGACCGACGCCACGTAGGAATTGAAACTGCGATGCGCGGCAATGCCCATGCCCCGGCCGTTGCCTGACGGACGCTTCGCCCAGTTCGACTTCTCTCCCGCGACCTCGAGGACCCGGCGCAGCCGCCGGCTGTCCACGGGGTACTTGTCGATCGGCGCGCCGTAATTCGTGTAGTCCACGCCCTGCGCCTTCAGATCGATCGCCTTGCCAGGGCCGAGCAGGTCGAGCAGGAACTCGAGCGGGTCGCGCTTCGCGGCGTGCGCCAGTTCGTCGGCGAAGCTGTGAAGCGCGAACGCGTGGAAGTTGTTGGAGACGGCGCGGAACCAGCCGATGCGCACGTGCGCACCGGCGCCGGCGTTCTCGGCCCGGATGTTGGGCACGTCGTAGGGACTGTCGTCGAGCCCCATGTTGAGCTCGAAGTTCATCGGCTCCGGCGCGCCGAACGTGGACGCAATCGGCGGGAACACCGAGCGCTTCAACCACGCCGTCGGACGTCCCTTCGCATCGACGGTCGCCTTGTGGTACACCGCCGCGTTCGTGTGGTAAAAGTCGTGACGAATATCGTCCTCACGCGTCCACACGACCTTCACCGGCTTCCCGAGTTTCTTCGCGAGGACCGCCGCCTCTGCCGCGTAGTCCGGCTTGCTCTTCCGCCCGAACCCGCCGCCGAGCAGCGTGACGTGACACGTGACGTCGCGCTTGTCGATGCCGAGTGCCGCGGCGACGGTCTCCTGGGCCGCCTGCGGATTCTGCGTCGGGCACCACACTTCGGCCTTGCCGTTTCTGAACTCCGCCACTGCCGCGGGCGGCTCCATCGACGCGTGCGCCGCCATCGGGGTGTAGTAGACCGCCTCGAGCGTCTTGCCGCCCTTGGCGAACTCGGCGTCTACGTTGCCGAGATTGCGGGCAACCTTTGCCGACTGCTTCACCCTCTCGATCATCGCCGTCCTGAACGGAGCGCTCGTGAGCGTCGTGTTGGGGCCGTCGTTCCATTCGATCTTCAGCTGGCGGCGCCCCTGCAGCACCGACCAGGTGTTGCGGCCAATCACGGCAACGCCGCCGAGCGGCTGGAACAGCAGCGGCGGTTTCGGCGGGTCGAGGGTCTCGATTGACGTGACGCCCTTCACCGCGAGCGACGCCTTGCTGTCGATGCTCCGGATGGTGCCACCGACCACTGGTGGATGCTCAATCGACGCAAACACCATCCCGTCACGATGCACGTCGAGCCCGAACTGCGCCGTGCCCGTCACGATCGGCGTGAGGTCGTAGATTTCCGTTTCCTTGCCGACGAACTTCCAGTCGGCCTTCGGCTTGAACCGGAGAGTCTCCCTTGCCGGCACTTGCAGCTTCGCCGCGGCGGGAACCAGCGCGCCATAGCCGACCCGCCGGCCGCTCCGCGCATGCACCACCTCGTGATTCGCCGTCGTCAGCTCACCGACAGGCACGTTCAGCTGCGCCGCGGCAGCGGTGATGAGCATCGTGCGGGCCGACGCGCCCGCCACGCGGAACGCATCGTAGAAGTCGCGGATCGACCGCGACCCGTCGGTGTTCTGATCGCCGTAGCGGGTGTCGCCGACGCCCTGCTCGATACGGCAGCGGCTCCAGTCGGCGTCCAGCTCGTCGGCGGCCACGAGCGGCAGCGACGTGCGGATGCCCGTGCCCATCTCCGATCGATGCGTGACGAGATACACGGTGCCGTCAGGCTCGATGCCGAGATAGACGCTGGGATGTAGAGCCGCGGTGTCGGCCTTCGTGTTCAGGATGGCGGCCGCCGGCGCCTGCGCGAACAGTTCCGCGGGCACGAGGCGTGCGGCGACGACGAACGCGCCGGTTGAGAAGAGGCCGCCGAGGAACTGCCGGCGATCGAGCGAGATGTTGTCGACACGCATCACGCACGCTCCTTCGCCGCGGTCTTGATCGCGGCACGAATGCGTTGATAGGTGCCGCACCGGCAGACGTTGCCCGACATGGCGGAATCGATCTGCACATCCGTCGGATTGGGCGTCGTCTTCAGCAGCGCTGCGGCCTGCATGATCTGGCCGGACTGGCAGTAGCCGCACTGCGGGACGTCGTGCTGGATCCAGGCGCGCTGCACCGGGTGGAGCTTCCCGCCCTCGCCCAGCGCGTCGATCGTGAGCACGGTCTTCGATTCGAGGGTGCCCATTTTCGTCTGGCAGGAGCGCACCGCCTGTCCGTTCACGTGCACCGTGCACGCGCCGCACAGGCCGGCCCCGCAGCCGAAGCGCGTGCCGGTCAGCCGCAGGTCGTCGCGGAGGTACCAGAGCAGCGGCATATCCGGATCGTCTTCGTAGTTCTGTGGTTTTCCGTTGACTGTCAGTCGCATGATGGGGATCCTCTCGTCGGCAACGCATTATATTCCCCGGCAAAGGAGCGAGATGAGGACTCCCCTGCTCGTCGCACTGGCTCTGGCCCTGGGATCCTGCTCATCGAAACCTGCGGTCGAATCGAAGCCCTCGGCCGACGTCATCGCCGCGCCCCGCATCTGGAACGACCGCGATCTCGCGGAGTGGGCGAACCCGGTCGCCGGTCTCGGCGTGCGGCCCGATCACCTCTCCGAAGCGGACTTCTACGCAAGCCGGCCTGCCGAATGGCTGCGAACGTACCCCGTGTATTTCCCCGGACGCGAACCTGCCGGCTACTGGGAGCGGCTGCAGGGCCTGAAGCCGGAACCGCTCATCACGCCGGAGGCACGAACGAAAGAGGGTTGGACGGCCGCCGGAAAACGTGTCTTCGAAGAAATGGACGTGCCGATCTTCCGCAGCCGCGATGCGGCGCTCATCGCGACTGTGCGGTCGAAAGAGGCATTCGAAAAGATGGGCGGGCACGCCCAGCCTGACGGACGGGTCCACTACCTTCGCTGGGTGCCCACGTCACAGGGGCTGGCGCTCGGCGTCAACGATTGCGCGTCGTGCCACACGCGGCAGCTGCCGGACGGGACGCAGCTGCATGGCGCGCAGGCCGCCGATGGCGGGGATGGTGTGCTCGGCGCGCTGGTGGCCGCCGGCGACGAGCGGTTCTTCGGCGAACCGCCGGCGATCGTCGCGTGGCGCAGCTTCGCCGTGCCATGGGTCGCGAATGACATCCACGAACAGCTGAAGTCGATGACCCCGGAGGCGTTGGCCAGCCTCACCACAACTCCGCCTGGAACGTTTGCGCGCTTCAACGGCAGTCCGTTTTTTCCAACACAGATCCCTGATCTGGCCGGCATCAAGGATCGCAAGTACATCGACCACACCGCCACGCATGTGTTGCGGGGTCCTGAGGACATCGCGCGATATGCGCTGCTCGTGACGTGCTGCGACCCTGCGGGATTCGGCCCCCACCAGATGCTGACACCGGGGCAGCGACAGGTCAGAGATCGGATGACGGACGAGTTGACCTTCGCGCTGGGGAACTACCTCTTTTCGCTGGAACCAGCGAAGAACCCCCAACCGCCGGATCCCCGCGCGGACGCCGGCAAGGAGATCTTCACGCGCGCAGGATGCGTCGGCTGCCACACACCACCGCTCTATACCAACAACAAGCTGTCGCCGGTGAAGGGATTCACAGTGCCGGCCGATCATCCAAACCGCGCCGACATCCTCTCGATCTCGGTTGGTACCGACCCAGGTCTCGCGCTCAAGACACGAAAGGGCACCGGGCTGTACAAAGTGCCGTCGCTGCGCGGCGTCTGGTATCGGCGCATGCTCAGCCACGATGGCAGCGTCACGTCACTCGAAGAGTGGTTTGACCCGGCGCGCCTGCGCGACGACTACGTGCCGTCCGGTTTCAAGGGTTACAAGACCACACATCGTGCAGTGCCCGGGCACGAGTTCGGACTTCGCCTGACGGCCGAGGACAAGGCGGCTCTCATCGCGTTCCTGCGGACCCTGTAAATCTGCGTTCGCGTCAATCCCCGCATCTCCTTGCCACGTCTGCCGATAAGACTGCTGTCGAAGCCCAGGTCCGGCTCCACAGGCCGGACACTCGTTGCACACGTCTGCATGGGCTCTCGCACGGGCGCCGGGACACGACACAGCGGCGTGATGCGCCGTGGCTCGAGGAATGGACGAAACGCAGAAGACGACCGGAACCCGCCGTTCGATGCCGCTGGTGACAGCCGTCATCAGTGCGGGCGTGTTCATTGTCGGCGTCTCGGCGTGGGAGTTGATCACCCAGCCGCTGTCGTCGGCGTTCGTTGCCCTCCTGCTGCTGACCGTGCTCGCCGGGTGGCTCGCGCTGCGCGTGCCGTCGATGCCGATCAGCTTTTCAATCTCCGACACATTCAGTACCGCCGCCGCGCTCCTGATTGGCCCCGCGGCAGGCGCGATCACGGCGGCTGTCGACGGCCTGATGCTGTCATTCCGGATGCAGAGCTCGGCACGCACCGTGGTCCGCATGCTCTTCAATCTCGCGGCACCCGCGGTCGCCGTGTGGCTCGCGGCCAAGACATTCTTTGCGCTGGCCGGTCCACAGGTTCTGACGAACGGCCCCTTCCGCGTTCCCCGCCTGGTCGCTCTGTTCCTGCTGTTTGGTGCAGTCAACTTCGGACTCAGCACTGGTCTGGTCGCGGCCGCGGTGGGACTCGAAACACGCAAATCGGCGATTGCGGTCTGGCGCGAGCATTTCGTCGGCCTGTGGGTGACCTATCTCGGAGGGACGCTGGCCTCGATGCTGATGCTCGTCCTCTCGCACGACTGGCGGGGGGACCCGATGCAGCCGCTCGAGGTTGTCCTGCTGATCGTGCCGCTGCCGATCATTCTCTACGTGAACTTCAGGCACGCCATCGGCCGTGCACAGGATCAGATCGAGCATCTCGGCGGCATGAACCGGGTGTATGTCGCCACGATCGAGGCGCTGGCGCAGACGATCGACGCCAAGGACCAGGTAACGCACGACCACATTCGGCGCGTCCAGGAGAATTCGGTGCGGCTCGCCACTGCATTGGGCGTCACCGACGATGGGGAGATCCAGGCGCTGAAAGCCGCGTCCCTGCTGCACGACGTCGGCAAGATCTCCGTCCCCGAACACATCCTCAACAAGCCAGGACGGCTGACACCGTCCGAGATGGAGATCATGCGCCGCCACGCGCCCGTCGGGGCCGACATTCTCTCCGTGATCGGGTTTCCATATCCGGTGGTCCCTATCGTGCGGCACCACCATGAGAACTGGGACGGCACGGGGTACCCGGACGGCCTGGCCGGCGAGGCCATCCCAATCGGCGCACGCATCCTGATGGTGGTCGACTGTTTCGATGCGCTCACGTCCGACCGCCCGTACCGGCCTCGATTTGAAACCACCGCGGCCCTGCAGGTACTGGTCGACCGCCGCGGGACGATGTACGACCCGCGGGTTGTTGACATGTTCGTGGACCTCCATGCCGCAGGGCTGAACGAGATGCCTCCGGCGACGCGAGCACCGGTCGCCGATCCGCATACCGCGCCGGTGACAGAGGCGATCGACGCCCCCCACGACCTTGCGGCCTTTTACACGCTGGGACGCGAGCTTTCGGCGCCAGGGAACGTCAGCGAAATCGGCGCCGCCATCTGGCGATCACTGCACGTCGAGATTGGCGCCGCGGCATGCGTGCTGTTCGTCTACGACGAGAGGTCCGACTCGCTTGCACCCGTCTTCCGCACCGGGGCGGAAACAGTCGGTCCGAGTTCGTTCATTCCGCTGGGCGACCGCCTGAGCGGATGGGTGGCCGCGACCCGCACACCAATCATCAACTCCGACGCGCGACTCGATCTCGATCCGGGCGCCCGCGATCACAGCGCGCTCCAGAGCGCGCTCGCCGTCCCGATTGGAAACGGCGATCAGTGCGGAGGCGTGCTCGCGTTCTACTCGGATCGGCCGGCGGCGTTTACGCCGTCGCATCAGCGGATGGCGGAAGCGGCGGCGGCGCTCGTCGCCGAACGGATCTGCGCAGCGCGCGCCGAACTTGCACCCAGGGCGATGGCTTGAAACGGGCCGCCGTGTCCCGCTTCTGATCAGCAGCTCGTAAGTTCAAGTCCTGCAGTGACTCCGGCCGCCCGCTGGAGGTGACACACGCGCGTGCTGTCGCGCATCAGCACACACAGCGACCTGTCCACAAAAACCGTGATTTTCTGACTGGAACCGTAAGTCGTTACGGCCGGGATAGTTCACGCAACCACGAAGGGAACGCACGAGATGGCGGAGGTCTTGCGCTGAGCCGTCTCGATGAAACGCTTCTCCCGATCTCTGTTCGTCAGCGCGCTTTGCACCGCCGCCCTGCTGCTCCTTCCACCCGCGGGCGAGCGCACACAGGCGGACAGCCTGCCGCTGCATCTCACGAAACTCGACGGACTGCTGCGAACGGACGTCGAGAAGCGAACGACCGGGACCCGCCGGGTGCTGATCCGCGCGAAGTCGTCGGACCTGGCGGCGCTGAGACAGCAACTCGAGTCGCAAGGTTACAAGGTGATCGGTCAACTCGGGGGCGAAACGCTGACCGCCGTCGTTCCGGCTGCGGGTCTCGAGGGACTGGCAAAGTCAACTCGCGTACTTGGCATGTCCGCCGACGCAATCGTCCTGCCGCACGGCCAGCTGGGGGGCCTGCTTGGCGGCGTGACCGGCACCATCGACGCCGTGACGACAACGGTGAAGCCGATCCTCCAGACAGTCGGCAACCTCCTCGACCCGTCGCTGGATAAGGGCGGAGAGCCGGTTCCACCGGCAGTGCTGCGCGCCACGCTTGGACTGGACAACTCCGGGTCCGGCAAGGGTGTGGTCGTTGCCGTCATCGACTCGGGACTCGAGATGTCCCCGGAGTTCCAGGGACGAGTGAAGGCCTTCTACGACTTCACGAACGGCAACTCGTCCCCCGCGTCGCCGTCGGACGAGTACGGCCACGGCACTCATATCGCCGGCACCATCGCCGGATCGGGCGCGCTGTCGAAGAAGAACGAGTATCGGGCCCTGGCACCGGGTGTCGAGCTCGTCGTCCTGAAAGTGCTGGACAGCAGCGGCGCCGGATACACGAGCGATGTTGTCCGCGCGATCGATTTCGCCGTCGCCAACCGCAGCAAGTTCGGCATCGACATCATCAACCTGTCGCTCGGGCACCCCATCTACGAACCCGCGTCGACGGATCCACTTGTTCAGGCCGTCGAGCGCGCGGCGGGCGCCGGCATCGCTGTGCTCGCTGCCGCAGGCAACCTTGGTGTCAACCCAACCACCGGTCTACCGGGTTATGCGGGCATCACATCGCCAGGGAACGCACCATCGGCAATCACGGTCGGCGCGGTGATGACCAGCGATACGGTCACCCGGACTGACGATCGCATCCCCGATTACAGCTCCGCGGGTCCGACGTGGTACGACGCACTGGTCAAGCCAGACCTGCTCGCACCGGGACACCGCATCATTGCCGTCGGCGCCAGAGAGAGCTTCATCTACAAGAACTATCCGGAGCTGCGCGCCGCGGATCCCGATTACATCCGGCTGAGCGGCACGAGCATGGCCACGGCCGTCGGATCAGCGGTGGTCGCGTTGATGATCGAAGGGCATCGGGCGACGCATCCGAGCACTCCCCCGCCCACGCCCAATCTGATCAAGGCCATGCTGCAGTACTCGGCGTTTGCCGTCCGCAACGGCTACGGCCTGGAGTACGACACGCTGCGTGAAGGCGCCGGTGGGCTGAACGGCGCAGGGGCCATCACGCTGGCCCGGAATGTCGATACGACCGTCGCGCGCGGAGCGAATTGGCTGCAGCCGCAACCGCTCCCCTGGACAGCGATCGGCGGCGAAAATGTCTCGTGGAGCCAGGCGGTGATCTGGGGCAGCGCCGTCATCTGGGGCAGCACGGTTCCACTCAACCAGGCGGCCTGGAGCAGCGCCGTCATCTGGGGCTCAACGACGCCCTGGTCGAACAGTTACGCCGTCATCTGGGGCAGCAACATCGTCTGGACGGATCCGCAGTCCTGGAGCAACGCGGTGATTTGGGGCAGCTCGTCAATCGGCACGACGAGCGGCAACGCGGTGATCTGGGGCAGCACCGGCGGAATGACCGCGCAGAACGCCGCCTGGCAGGATCTCGAAGAGACAGGCCTGGGCGCGCAGTAACAGCGAGGCTCTAGTTCGATGCCCGGCCTGCGCCGCGCCCGGCAAACCAGTTCAGCACCACGTTCAGGCGGCCGGCGCCAGGCTCGGGCTTCACCATCACGAAGCGCCCGTCGCGGGCGACGTCGTAATTCGCGATCGTGACGCCGGCGCCGTACGCGTAGCGCACGTCGAACAACGCTTTCGGCGGCGACAGCTTCAACGCTGGTGTCGTCGTCACTTCGACCGCCATCATCTTGTCGTCGATGCGATAGAAGATCTCCTTGCCGTTCGGATTCCAGACCGGCTGCGTGCCTCCCTGCGTGGACACCTGCAGACGTTCGCCCAGTTGCGGGAACGTGGTCAGGTAGATCTCGAAGCGGCCCGATTCATCGGAGACGTAGACGAGCCAGCGACCGTCCGGCGACAGTCGCACGCCGCTCGTGTACGACGGTGTCTCGAGGAGCGAACGAACCTGCGACGGTTCCCGCAGCGACAGCGCCAGGATATTGAAAGACGTCGCTTCGGAGCTGCGAAGAAACAACAGCGTGTCCCCGTCCGGCGCGAGCACCCCCGGATAATCGAGCTGCGTCGTCTGAGGAATGACCCGGGCGTCATCGCCGGGGCCGTTGGTCCCCTGCACACGCAATCCTGCCTGGCTTCGGTAGGACACCTGCGTGTTGGAGAGCCACATGGGGAATCCGTTCGTCTGGATTTCCCCGTTGGTCAGGCGACTGAACGTGCCGCGCGCCAGGTCCTGCATCCACAGATCGCCTGCCTGCACGACAAGCCGCTGGCCATCGGGGGAAAGCCTCGGATTCGTGTAGCTCCGCAGGTCGTTGTTGAGCCCTTCTTCTTCGCCCGTTCGCGAGACCCAGACGAGGCGGCTAACGGCCGTTGTCGGGGAGTAGACAACGTGCCCCGACAACGAGATGTCGATGAGCGGAACGCCGGATGACAGCATCGGCAGGTTGTCGATCAGTGCCACGGCCGGTCCCGTCACGGCGACAGAAGACTCGTCAAACGGGACCGCGAGCACCTGCCCGTTCCGGAGGAACGCCAGCCGGCCGTTCGTATAGAGCGGCAGCAGGCCGTTCTCGAGGACGGTGCGTCGCGCGCCGCTGACGAGATCCACGGAATCGATGCGCCACCGATCGCCCGACGACACGGAAAAAAGAACAGTGCGCCCGCCGGGAAGCGCGATTGGCCATGAATGCCGAGCCTCCTTGCGTGCCGCGTCGAGTGATGTCACCGCTCGAGCCTCTCCTCCACCTCGTGACACGCGCCACAGAGCGCCGTCACGCACAAAGAGGAGGCTGTCGTCGGCGAGCCATGCGGCTCCGTCCTGGAATCGGACGGCGCTGGCGACGGTGGTGACGACTCCATCAGCCAGGGACACGGTCTTCAGGATGCCTGTGGACGTCGCGAAGCCGATCGACTTGCCGTCGGGCGAGAAGAAGCACATCGTAGCCGTGTCGGTTCCACGGAGCGGGAAAACCTCGAACTGGTCTAGGCGGCGCACATAGACCTGACGCGCACCGCTCTGGACGCCGATGAACGCGAACTGGCTGCCATCGGGTGAGACGGCGACGGTCCGGTACGACGAGAACAGCTCGAGATCGGCGGGAAGGTTCATCTCGAGGCGCGTCACCGTGGCCGGAGCAGCCGCGTCGGCGCCTGGACGAGTGAACGCGAACGCGGCCAGGAGCAGGGCGATCGTTGCGACGGCCCACGGGAGCACCCGCTGCAACCGCGAGCGTGGCGCTGAGCGACCGGCCGGCGCGCCCGCTTCGCCAGCCATCGCGTCGTCGAGTTCCAGCCGCGCGTCACCGATGTGACTCAGGCGCCTGTTGACGTCTTTCTGAATGCAGCGTCGCAGCAGCCGGCGAACCGAGGCTGGTGTCGAGTCGGGGAGCGAGTTCCAGTCAGGCTCGCGCGTGAGAATCGCCGCGATCGAATCTGACACTGTTTCGCCGGATCCGAATGGAGACCCGCCGGTCAGCATCTCGAACAGCACGCAGCCGAACGCCCAGATGTCTGCGCGCTGGTCGACCGCTTTTCCGCGGGCCTGCTCGGGGCTCATGTACGCGGCGGTGCCGAGAATGATTCCCGCCTGCGTCGCCGGCGACACCATCGTCGGCGAAATTGAGGCGGAGGCAGTGGCCACCGTCGCCGACTCCATCGCCTTGGCAAGGCCGAAGTCGAGCACCTTCACCTGGCCGCCCGGCGTCAGCTTGATGTTCGCCGGCTTCAGATCGCGGTGGACGATGCCCTTCTGATGCGCCGCTTCGAGTGCGTCCGCCACCTGACGTGCAAGGCCGACCGCCTCGTCCACGGGTATCGGGCCCTGCCCGATCCGATCCCCGAGCGTCGGTCCCTCGACGAGCTCGAGGACGATGCCGCTGATCGAGGCGGCTTCCTCGAACCCGTAGACGCTGGCGATGTTCGGATGATTCAGGGTCGCGAGCAGTTCCGCTTCGCGCTCAAAACGAGTGAGGCGATCGGGATCGCGCGCGAAGGCGTCTGGCAGGACCTTGATGGCGACATCGCGCTTGAGGCGCGAATCCCGCCCGCGATAGACCTCCCCCATGCCACCCTGGCCAAGTTTTGCGAGGATTTCGTAGGTGCCAAGCCGGGTGCCCGGGGAAAGCGGCATTGATGAGCTTGGCGGATTATAGGTCCTCGTCCAGATTCACGCTCCAGTCGTCCCGCTTGTCGGTGAGATTCGGGCTGTAGAACGGATCCACCTGTGCCACCTGCGAGCCCCAGCGCTGGAGAAACCGCTCCTCGTCCGGCGGCGGATGAAGCCGCCCGCGGCTTGCACCTTCGTAGTGATAGAGCAGCGAGTGGGGCGTGTAGACCACCTGATAACCACGCTCGCGGATGCGGAGGCAAAGGTCGATGTCGTTGAGGACCACACGAAGGTTCTCGTCGAACCCGCCGATCTCGTCGAACACGCGGCGCGGAACCATCAGGCACGCACCGGTCAAGGCGCTGCAGCTGCGCGGGAGGTCGGCCAGACGCGGTACTCCGGGCACGTCCTTTGGCGCACACCGGAACGCATGCTGCGCCAGCCCGCCGAGATTGAGGACAACGCCCGCATGCTGAATCGTTCCGTCCGAGTACAGCAGCTTGGCCCCCACTGCTCCGACGTCGTCGAACTGCGCGTACTCGAGGAGAGCCGTCAGCCAGTCGGGATTGATGACCTCGATGTCGTTGTTGAGGAACAGCAGCTGCTCGCCTCGGGACGCGCGGACGCCGACGTTATTGATCGCGGAGTAGTTGAACGGGTGCGCCCAGCGAAGTACCTGACAGGGTGGCCGAAGCGAGGCGAGATAGGCCAGCGTCCCGGGATCGCGGCTGTCGTTGTCCACCACGATGATTTCGTACGCGTCGTAGCTGGTCCGACTCAGAATGCTCTCGATGGTCGTCCGCAGGAGCGCGACCTGATCGCGCGTCGGGATGATGATGGAGACGAGCGGACGCCGTGAGAGCCGGAACCTCGTGCTGTAGCAGCGCGGCCCGCGACTCGTAAACAGCGTCTCCACGCATCCCGGGCGCTGCCGCCGCACGAGCGCGTCCTCGATGGCCCTCCGCTCGTCGCGGCCAGCCTCGTGACGCGCGACGATCGCATCCCGCGTCGCTTCCCGCGGCGCGAGATGGCAGAGCACCTGTGCCACACGTGCAACGTGCGTGGTCCGCTCGCTTGCACGAAGCAGCAGGTCGTACACCTGTCCAGCGCCGAACTCCGGCCGGAGCCCTCCTGCCCTGTCGATCAGCTCACGGCGCACCGCGGTAAACGGTCCCAGGATGTTCGTCGAGAGCAGGAGCACCGGGTCCCACTGCGGCTTGAAGAGTGGATCGGTGCGGCGGCCGTCCGCGTCGATCGAATCCTGATCCGAGTAGACGATCTCGGTGGCGGGATCCTCATTGAGGCGCTTGACGACCTCGAAGAGCGCCTCCGGCGCCAGTGCATCGCCCGCGTTGACGAACGCGACGACGCTGCCCTGTGCCCCGCCAAAGGCGTCCGCTTGAGCGGGGGCATTCGGCGTCGAGACGATGTGCACCCGGCGATCGCGCGCAAACTCTCCCAATGCGTGCGTCGTGTCCGCCAATGCCGTGGACGGGAAGGCCAGCAACAGTTCCCATCGCTGGTAGACCTGCGACTGCAGGGAGTCCAGTGTGCGACGGAGCGGCTGGACGTCCTGACGATCGAAGGTCATCACCACACTGACGAGAGGCGCGTCGCGGAACGTCTCCGCCGCTGCACGCATACCCGCCAGGGCCTCGGCCGTCGGCGTGTGGCGCTTCATCCATTTCCCATAAGCGTCGGGATCGGGCAGGGAATGGTCTTCGACGAGCAGCGAGCGGCCGCGGGTGGCGTGGCCGATTTTGCGGGCGCCGAACTTGAAGATGGAGAGGAACCCGTGATCGACCCAGATCTCGAATGCGCGCCGAAGCACACGGAACGGCTCGCGCAGCACGGGATTCCGCAACAGGCGGTCGCTTGTTTTCCCGAATCGAAGATGAGCCCGCCAGCCCAGCGTCGCGTGCGTGCGCTGCAATTCGGCGTTCACCTCGGCCAGCGCATGCTCCTGCGCGGCGGTGAGCTGGACGTAGTGGCCGATCTCGGCCATCAGATCCTGTTCCGCCGCAGGGGTTCCCTCGCCAGGCCCCGGCGCCGGCAACGACTGATCGGGCGGTATGCCGGGGCTGCTGCTCACGAGGCGCGCACCGAAATCTCCACGGGCACCCAGACCTGCCCGTGAATGGCCTTGCCCGATGGCGGTGGCAGCACCGTCACGACCAAGGCGTTGTCCACCCAGTCGTAGTACGCCCTCGTGTAGCGGTCCGGAGCGATCGCACTGCTGACGCTGTACGTGCCCGGCGTCAGCGGCAGGCGAAGACGGAAGTCGACCGTGAGAGCGGAGTTGGGCTCGCGGGCGGGCAGCGTCACACCCTCCTCGAACGTATTGGTGCCGATCAGTTCGGCGCCGGTGCGATCGCGGAGGCTGAAGCCAATGATGCTCGCCGGCGCGGCCGTCCGGTATTCGGCGTGGACCCTGAGCACAGCCTCCTCGTTGAAGCCCACAGCAGTCGTCGGGCGTCCGCCGGCATCGAGCAGTTCGACGCGCCGAATCATCGCATCCCCTGTTCCATGCCTGAAGAGTTGCGTCTGCGGCTCGAGGCTGCCGCCGGGAATCTCCTGAGCACCGGACGCACTCCCGATGGTGACCGAGGCTCCGGCCGCCTGCACTCTTGCAATCTCGGCGGAGGCGCGCGCGAAGTAGAGACTTGCGATCTCCGCCGGATCGCCCTGCGCCACCAGGCGGCCTTGATCGAGCAGCACGACGCGTGAGCTGACGGCCTTGATCATCCCGGCGTCATGGCTGACGAAGATCACCGTCGTACCGGCGGCCTGCATCTCGCGGATGCGCCGCACGCATTGATGCTGAAACACCGCGTCGCCGACCGCGAGCGCTTCGTCCACCAGCAGGATGTCGGGCTCGACGTGAATCGCCGCGGCAAACGCCAGGCGCACGAACATGCCGCTCGAATACGTCTTGACCGGCTGCTCGACGAAGTCGCCGATTCCGGCAAATCGCTCGATGTCGGGAAGACGACGGCGGATCTCGGCCAGCGAGAGCCCGATGATCGTCCCGAACATCTCGACGTTCTGCCGCCCTGTCAGCTCGGGATGAAACCCTGCGCCAAGTTCGAGCAGCGACGAGACCCGCCCGTGCACTTCCAGGCGTCCACCGGCCGGCCTGATGATTCCGGCGAGCAGCTGCAGCAGCGTGCTCTTCCCGGAGCCGTTCACTCCGACGACGCCGATCGTCTCTCCCCGTTCGACCGTGAGCGTGATGCCGCGCAGCGCCCAGAAGTCGGTATGCAGACGCCGTACGCCTGGCACCAGCATCTCGACGGCGCGATGGCGAGGGTTCTTGTAGATCTTGTAGCGCTTGGTGACGTCGTCCAGCTCGATGACGGGATGCCCCATCAGAGCACGTCCGCGAACTCGTACTTCAGCCGGTTGAATGTCCAGTACCCGGCGATGAACACGGCGATCGAGGCGGCGCAGAACACCCCGAGCGTCGCCAGCGCCGGCGCCTGGTGCTCGAGCATGGCGCCTCGATACGCCTCGACGAGGTACGTCATCGGGTTGAGCTGATACAGCCAGTGCAGCCGCTCAGGGACAATCGCGAGCGGGTAGAAGATCGGCGTCGCGTACATCCAGACCATCATGCCGAACGGGACGAAATGACGCATATCCGGCACGAAGACGGCAAGCGCCGCGAAAAACCAGGCGATGCCGGTCGTCAGCAGGATCTGTGGAAGGACGATGACCGCCAGGGTCAGGAACGGCCAGCCCGGACTGCGTCCATCGATGACGAGCGCGCCGAACAGGATGAGGAGACCCACCGACTCGATCGCCAGCGCGACCAGCACCTGGTGCAGCGGCAGAATCTCCGACGGAAAGCGGAGCCGCTTCACCAGCGGCGAGTGTTCGGATATTGACGTGGTCGCCCGGCCGATGCCGTCGGAAAACGCCAGCCACGGCACCATCCCGCAGAACAGATAGAACGCAAAGTCAACGGTGCGCGTGCTGTCGCCGAAGCGCACGTTCATCACCGTGGAGAACACGAACGTGTAGATGACCAGGAGGGTCAACGGCCGAATCAGCACCCAGCCGATCCCGGCCGCAGATGTTCCATAGCGCGTTCGAAGCTCGCGCTGAACGAACTGGCTGATTACGGTGCGCTGACGGACGAAGACCTGGAACGGGGTGACGAGCGCGTCGATCACCATTCGTGGATATGTGCACTATTCTACAGTCCGTGCAGTCGGACCTGGCCACGTTTGGCGGATGGTGTTTTCTCGCCGGCGTGTTCCTCATGGTCACCGGCGACGGCCTGACCAACTACAACGAACCGGATGTGGCGTCGGCGTGGCCCTGGATGTACCTCGTGCCGCTCGGCGTCTCATTCGTCCTCATGGCCGTGGCCGGCCGCATCGATCCGCGCCGCCCGTCGCGCGCAGCCGTCGTCTATGCTCCACTCGCCGCGCTCCTGGGTGCCTTCGCGTTGTCGGCGATCTTCTCGCAGGAGCGGGCGCTCAGCGGGCAGGCGTTCGCCGGCCTGATCGCCATCTCGGTGTTCTGGTGGTACGCGGGACAGGTGCTCGAGGATCGGCGCCTCGCCGAAGCCACGTGGATCATCGTCGCGCTCGGGGTGCTGGTGCTCGCGGTCCGCGTCATCGCGTGGCGGCTTGCGGAGGGCCTGGATCAGCCGGCGTTCCAGATCCGTTCAGTCGTCTGGCTCGGCAAGCTGCAGATCACCTGGGTCTTCAACCTGATTGCGCCCTTCCTCGTGGCGCGGTTCATCAGCGACCCACGGCGACCGTCAGCGATCTTCAACGGCATCACCTGGGCTGTGGTCGGCGCGGCCAATTACCTGCTCCTCGCGCGCATGGGGTTGCTCGTCTTCATTCTGACGACGCTGGCGGTCTGTTTCGCGAACGCCACCTACTGGCGGCGGTGGATCTGGCTGATGGGCGCCGCGCTCGCCGGCGGCGTGCTGTTGATCGCGAACAATCTGCGCGTCACCATCAACGTGGCATCGGGATTCTTCGATCGATCGCGGAACCCCGGCATCGACATGCGGCTGGGCGTCTGGGAAGAAGCCTGGCGGATGTTCCTGGAGCATCCGATCGCCGGAGTCGGCATCGGCGCGTTCGACGAGCTCGTGTATCGCATCCCCGACGCGGGCTCCAATCCCTTCTACCGCATGAACGGCTGGCACGCGCACAATGTGCCGCTGCATATCCTGGCCGAGGCAGGCGTGCTCGGTCTGACCGCATGGGTGTTCCTCTGGTTCGTCATCGTGCGGCAACTGGTGCGAGCACGGAAGAACGCGACGCGCGAGGAACGCCTCATCGGCAGCGCCACGCTGATCGCAGTGGCCGGGTTTCACGTCCTGTCGATGACAGAAGTGCTGATTGGCGCGCGCGTGCACGCAGGCCTGCAGATGAATCTGACCATTGCGCTCGTCGTCGTCGCCGGCCTGCGACTGTCGTTGCCGGCACGGGCCCCGGCTCGCGAGGTTGAGCCGTGCTGAGACGCATTCCCCCTCGCACTCGCCGGATCATCGGCGTGGTTTTGGCCGGCATCATGTTTCTGGTCCTGGTAGGCGTCACCTACCAGGGAGTCGCCACCTCGCTCGAGCGGCGCGACTTCACGCGCCCGGGCGGACTCGGCGACGTCGGCGGACTCCAACTCCACATCTACTGCACCGGAAGCGGCGCTCCGACGGTCGTCCTCGATGCGGCCGCGGGCAGCCTGTCGGCGGCCTGGGGTCCGGTCCAGGCCCAGGTCTCGCGGACGACTCGTGTGTGCAGCTACGACCGGGCGGGCCTGGGATGGAGCGAATCGCGAGACAGTGGCTACGACCCCGCGCGGGTCCCGGACGACTTGCGGGCACTCCTCAAAGAGGCTCGAGAACCGGGACCTTTCGTGCTGGTCGGCCACGAGCTCGGTGCGGCGTTTGCTCGCCTCTTTGCCGAGCGGTACCCGGGAGACACGGCCGCGCTCGTCCTCATCGATGATCCGACAGCTGGCTCGCAGCCGGCCGAGGGACGGACGATGCTCACGGCGTGGCCGTGGCTGGCGCGGGTGGGGGTACTTCGGCTGAGCGGCTACCTGTCGCGGCGCGCCGACGGACTACCGGGCAGGGCCGGCGGAGCGATGAAGGTCTTCCTGAATCGACCCGATCACCTGACGAACGCTGCGATGGAAATTGCGCGCATGGACGAGGTGCGGACCGCCGCCACAGCCTCCACGCTCGATCCGGCGATTGGAGTCGTCTCTCTCGCGACAGCGTCGGACGGTCCCCCGAAAATGATCGTGACCGAGGAGGACCGACGGCGAATCACTGACACGATTACGACGATGGTGACTAGATTGCGAGAGGTCCCCACTGACTGAGTCCGGACGTCACTTGACGTTCGAGTACAGGCCTGCGCCACGGATGATCGCCAACTCGCGCCGGGCCTGCTCCAGGTCGCTGAGGATCACAGTCGTCATTCCCGGATCGGTGTAGCCAGCCTCGAATCGCGCGATCGTCGCACGCATGCGGCTGGTGATCGTGACGGCGGCCTGGCCCGCACCCACCTGCTGCACCAGCAACAGACCGGCCGCGGTTGCCATCGCCGCCGCCACAGCCGGCCACCGCGCACGGTCGTTCCAGAGCCGATACAGCACAGGCGACGCGATGAACAGCAGGCCGACGTGGAGTGGCGTGAGCAGCACCGAGTAACGGACGGGAACGAGCACCGTCTCGCTTGGCGACACGCCTGGCCTTCCGATGGCCGCCAGGACTGCCGTACCCAGCGAGAACATGATCAGCGCTACTGAAACGATCTCGAACCGCCCAGCGGATCGGCCGAGGAGACCTCGCCGAATCACGGCCCACACGCCTGCCAGGAGCAGGATCACACCCACGATACGGCCCGGAATCGCCAACGCCGCAGCGCGCGTCCAGGGAAGACCGAGATAGGTGATCAGATAGTCGACGCGGCTGGCCAGGCTCGGCGGGTCGGACCCGGCTGCACCAGTTCCAGGCGCAATCGACTGCCCTGCAAGATAGCTGGCGACAAACGCGGTCCCGAACAGCGCGACCGCGGCTATCCACCAGCGTCCGGCTCGGACGCGCCAGGCCATCCACAGCAGGATCGGAAGGGTCACCAGTCCAACTGCGTTGCCGAGAGGCGCCGCCACCGCAGCTGCCAGCGCAGCACCGCGGCGCCAGTGTGTGGCGTGCCGGTCCGTTCCGTCCGGTTCACCACCTCCAGCGAACAAGACGATCGCCAGAACGGAGAACGTGAGTGCCTGCGGGTAGGCGCACTCGATCGGAATCGCGCAGTCCACAGCTGCCACGCTCGTGAGCACGAGCATGAGCACGATGCATCCGAGCGCCGAACCAAACTGGCCAGGCACACCGCTCCGGCACTCGCGCCAGAGCAGCCACGCCGCGGTCAGCTGGAACGCCGTCGTAGAGACGATGAATGGATATGCCGCACCGGAGAACCCTTCGACGTCGATCGCCGCCAGCAGACGGCTCCAGATCGGCCGGTGCCCGCCGTGCGCTTCCCACAGGTACATCCACAGTCCACCATCCTCGCGGTACTGCAGGTAGTGCAGCACGTACGAGTACATGTCCCAGAACGGCTGTCGAATGATGGTGGCTTTCAGGTACCAGAGAAACAGGCCCAGTTGAATCGCGGTGAGCACGCCCAGCCACGCGATGAAACGATCGCGTCGGCGATGGTCGGTCGCGACGTCCTCGCGGGGTGCAGCGGTGGCGGCCGACACGGGGCTCGATTGTACGCCGCGGGTCGGCGGTGGAATGGACGGATGTATCATCTCCTTCCCTGTCGTGAACGAGAGCGTCTCGGTCTGTTTTCCCGCTCACAACGAAGAAAAGACAGTCAGGTCCATTCTCGAAGAGGCGCACCGCCTCCTGTCCTCATCTGGTCTGGATTACGAGATCCTCGTGTGCGACGACGGATCGACAGACAGCACCGGCGCGATCATCGACGACGTGCGACAGTCGTGTCCGGAGATGCGTATCCTCCGTCACCGGCAGAAGCAGGGCATCTTCATCACGTTCGAAGAACTGTATGCAGCCGCCAGCAAGGAATGGGTATTCCTGAACTCCACCGACGGCCAGTGGAATACCAGCGTGCTGTTCGATCTGCTGCGCCTGACGCCAACGGCGGACATCATCATCGCCAGCCGCCGTGGCAAACACTACGGCGGGCTTCGACGAGTAATCTCGAAGGCGTTCAACGCCGTGCCGGCGATCCTGTTCGGAGTGAAAACGCACGACGCTGGAGCGGTCAAGCTGGTTCGCCGCGAGATCATCTCCAGGTACCGGCTGGTGTCCCGCTCGCCGTTTTCTGAGGCCGAACGCATCATCAGGGCAACTCGAGACGGATACCGCGTGCGTATCCATCCCGTCGAGACGTCGCCGCGCGTCAGCGGCCGATCGCAGGGGGGAAACTGGCGGCTCGTCCTCGCAGCGCTCGTCGACGTCGCGCGCCTCTGGAGCGCTCTCCGTCGCGAACCGGTGTCTCCTCGTCGCGTGGAGTGACAATCAGCGCGTTATCATGCGGAGGATGCGTGTCCTCCTCAAGTTCCTCTTCTATCTCATCCTTCTCGCCCTCGTAGTCGCCGGCGGCGCGTGGGTCTGGGCCGGACGGATGGCCGGACCAGTGATCGAGGTTCGACAGCCAGGCGGCGGCTTTATCGGGCAGGCCAGCACGCTGGAAATGGCCGTGCGGGCCCCGAACGCCTCCGCCACCACGGTCAACGTCGTACTCGAGCAGGGCGGCAAGTCCTATCCGGTGTTTGCCAATGAACCGGCCAAACCGCCGGCAGACGGCGCCAAGAGCGAGGCCGCGGACCGGTTGCTCGTCATGCGACCCATAGGCAAGAAAGCGATCCCCGAGCTCAAGTCCGGGCCCGCGCGCCTCGTCATCCGGGCAGCCCGTCCCGTGATGTACGGGATTCGCAACGTAGAAACGAACCTCACCAAGGACCTTCAGGTGCGGCTCGAACCGCCGCGCGTGACGGTTCTGTCGACATTTCATTTCGTCAACCTCGGCGGCAGCGAGTTCGCGATCTTTCGCGTGACGCCGGACGACGTGCAGTCGGGTGTGCGGGTCGGGGACAGGGAATATCCGTCATACCCGGCGTCCGGCGCCGGAATCACCACCGATCCGGCACTGCGCGTGGCGTTCTTTGCGCTGCTCTACGATCAGCCGACGAGCACCCGCATCGACGTTTTCGCACGTGACGCTGCGGGGAACCAGGTCGTCGTTCCGCTCGATTACAAAGTGTTCCCGAAGGCCTACAAGAAGAGCCGTATCGAGGTTGACGATCGGTTTCTGGGCCGGGTCGTTCCCGCGATTGCCTCGACGTCGGCGGACGAGCAGATCCCGACGGACGACCTGCTGGCCGGCTTTCTGAAGATCAATGACGACCTGCGCCGGAAAAACAACCAGTACATTCGTGACCTCGCGAAAAAGACGTCGCCCGAACTGTTGTTCATGGACGCCTTCCAGCAGCTCGGCAACTCAGCCGTTCAGGCGCAGTTCGCCGACGCCAGGACCTACGTTTACAAGGGGAAAGAGATCGATCAGCAGGTCCACCTCGGCTTCGACCTCGCCACGACGGCTAATGCGCCGATCTCAGCCTCACAACGAGGCGTCGTTGTCCACGCCGACGACCTGGGAATCTACGGAAACTGCGTCGTCATCGACCATGGCATGGGGATCCAGTCGCTCTACGGACACTTGTCGTCGATCGGCGTAAAGGTCGGGGATAAAGTGGAAAAAGGCCAGGAGATCGGCCGCAGCGGGCAAACCGGCCTCGCCGGCGGCGACCACCTCCACTTCACCACGCTCGTCGGCGGCGAGCAGGTAACGCCCGTGGACTGGTGGAGCGTGCAGTGGTTGCAGGACCGTGTGCTCCGCAAGATTGCCGCGGCACGCGGCACCCCCTAGGCGGCGGCCGTTCTCAAGGGATAATTAAGGGTTCGGAGACGACAACGCATGCGTTCCACCCTTCGTCGTGTCATCAGCGGTTGTGCAATCGGCCTTGTCCTCACCTTTGCGGCGTGCAGCAAGAGCGAGGAGGCTCCGCCTCCGCCCGCGGCGGTTACCAACCCGGTTGATCCGGCCACGGCAGGGACCATTACCGGCGTCGTCAGGTTCGAAGGGCAGGCGCCGCCAGCCGAGCGGATCACGATGGACTCGGATCCGTACTGCACGAAGCAGCCGCCCAACTCCATCGAAACAGTGATCACCGGCGAAGGCTCCGGCCTGCAGAACGTCTTCGTCTACGTAAAGGATGGCCTCGGGAACCTTGTGTTCCCTGTGCCGTCAACCGCTGTCGTGCTCGACCAGAAAGGGTGCCGCTATGTGCCGCACGTGCTCGGCATCCAGGTCGGGCAGCCGCTGGAGATCCTGAGCAGCGACAACACGCTCCACAACGTGCACGCGATGCCGGAGCAGAACCGCGAGTTCAACAAGGCCCATCAGCTGGCCGGGATCAAGCACACGCACACGTTCACGACGAAGGAGGTCATGGTCCCCTTCAAGTGTGACGTGCACAAGTGGATGACCGCGTACGTCGGCGTCGTCGATCATCCGTTCTTTGCGGTCACGCCCGGCAACGGCCGCTTTGAGCTGAAGGGCCTGCCGCCGGGGACCTACACCATTGAGGCCTGGCACGAGAAGCTGGGCACGCAGACGCAGATGGTGACGCTCGCCGAGAAACAGACAAGCGACATTTCATTCACGTTCAAGATTTGAAGGGCTAGTGGCACTCCGTTTTTATACGAAGCTCGTCGCGCTCTCGACCGCGGTACTCATCTTCGCGGGCGGGCTGGTCACGAGCACCGGCTCGGGGCTCTCGGTCCCGGACTGGCCGAATACCTACGGCTGGAACATGTTCCTGTTCCCGCTCGACAAGATGGTGGGCGGGATCCGCTATGAACACTCGCACCGTCTCATCGCAAGCACGGTCGGGTTTCTGATCCTCGTCCTGGCGGCCTGGCTCTGGCGGGCCGAGCCGCGCCTGTGGGTGCGCCGTCTTGGCTACATAGCGCTGGCGGCGGTCATCACGCAGGGGATCCTCGGCGGCATCACGGTCCTCTGGTATCTGCCGGACCCGATCTCGATCGCTCACGCGAGCCTGGCGCAGATCGTCTTCTGCCTGACCGTCGCGATCGCACTCTTCGCGTCGCGCGGATGGACGGATGTGCGCCCGTCAACGGATGACCGGCTGCTCCAGAAACTCGCGGTCGGCACAACCGCCTGGATTTATATCCAGATCCTGATTGGCGCGACGATGAGGCATACGGATGCCGGGCTGGCGATTCCGGACTTCCCTCTCGCGTTCGGTCAGCTGATTCCGCCGCACTGGGATCCAAAGATCGCGATTCACTTCGCGCACCGTGTCGGCGCTCTGGTGGCCAGCGCGCTGATTCTGGCTGCCGGCGGGCACGTCTTCTACCATCACCGGCATCAGGGAGAGCTGGTGCGGCCGGCAATCCTGCTCCTGGTGCTTCTCACCGTTCAGATCACGCTTGGCGCGTTCACGGTGCTGACAGGCAAGCACTACATCATCAACTCACTGCATGTGGTGACCGGGGCGAGCGTGCTCGCCACCTCGCTCGTGCTCACGTTGCGAGCGCATCACTCGCGGCTGGCACAGGCCGTCGTCGGGCGGGTCCCGCCGGAGTCGAGCTACATGGAAGGCGGGCCTGCCAGGCGGATGCCTCGTGAGCACGGCGTCATCGAAGGTGGACGCGCATGAAGCTGGGCGTCCGCGCGGCAGGCATCCAGGCCCCCACGGCTGCTGGCGTCAGCGGGACCGTCTCCACCGCCGCGCAGCACCGGTTCGTCGACTTCGTCTCGCTGACGAAGCCGCGCCTCAACCTGCTCGTCCTGATCACGACGCTCGCCGGCCTCTATCTCGCGGCTCCAGAAGGAGTCGAGACGGCGCTCCTTGCGAACACGTTGCTTGGTACTGCTCTCGTCGCGGGTGGCGCGGCGGCACTCAATCAGGTGTGGGAGCGCCGCACGGACGCGTTGATGCGACGCACGAGCACGCGGCCGATTCCCAGTGGCCGGCTGAAAGCGTCCGAGGGCGCGTGGTTCGGCCTGCTGCTGTCAGCCTCCGGTCTCGCACAGCTTGCGCTTGCTGTGAACACCACGACAGCCGTGGTTGCGGGCGCGACGCTCGTCAGCTACGTGCTGGTGTATACGCCGCTGAAGCCGCGGACATCGCTCGCCACGCTGGTCGGCGCCGTTCCGGGAGCGCTGCCGCCAGTCATCGGCTGGAGCGCGGCGACAGGTGTCATCTCGCTTCCCGCACTGGTCCTCTTCGGGATCGTGTTCTTCTGGCAGATGCCGCACTTCCTGGCGATCGCGTGGTTGTTCAGGAACGACTACGCGCACGCCGGCATTCCGCTGCTGCCCGTGGTCGAGCCGGACGGACGCCGAACAGGCCTGCAGGCGCTCATCTACGCAGCGGCGCTCTGGCCCGTCAGCCTTCTCCCGGCGGTGATCGGCCTTGCCGGCATCCCGTACATGATCGTGGCCACCGCGCTGGGAGTGCTGTTCGTGTGGCTGGCACTGCGCTTCGCGCGCGAGCGCTCGAATCCGAACGCCCGAACGCTGTTCCTGTTTTCGATTACGTATCTGCCCATCCTGCTCGGCGCGCTGGTCGCTGACCGCCTCTGGCTCTGAGGCAGGCAGCCTTGGAGATCACCGACCTTCCGGCACTGAACGCCAGCCTGAATGCGCTGGCGTCGGTGTTTCTCGTGACCGGCTACGTGCTCATTCGCACCGGGCGCCGCGTTGCGCACAAGCGCAGCATGCTGATGGCCTTGACGACCTCGGCGCTCTTCCTGATCAGCTACGTCATCTATCACGCGAACGCCGGGTCGGTCCGGTTCGCGGGCACCGGCGCCATACGAACCGTCTACTTTGCCGTGCTGATTCCGCACGTCATCCTGGCGGCAACGATTCTGCCGCTCGCGCTGGTCACGACGGCGCGCGGATTGCGGAGCGACTACGGCCGCCACGTCCGCATCGCCCGATGGACCCTGCCGGTCTGGCTCTACGTATCGGTGACTGGAGTTATCGTCTACGTGATGCTGTACCACCTCTACTAGGCACGAAGGCATCGAAGATCGCGAAGAAGGCTGGAAGGTTAAAATACTCCGCCCCGGGGAAAGCATCTGGCTCGACTGTCGAGACTCATCGTCGCCGTGATTGGCGCAGGCTGTCTGTCCGTGCCGGCGTATGCGCAAACGGCTCGCGCCACCGGAGTGGTCCGCGACCCGGACGGCCGGCCGATTCCGGGGGCAACCATCCGCGCCATCTACCCGGACGCGAGCTCTCGAATGATCATTTCAACCTCCGACTCGAAAGGCCGCTGGGCCATGCTCGGCCTTCGCGTCGGCACCCACACCTTCGTCGTCGACGCGCCGGGGTTCGTGCCCGTGCAAGGGCAGGCGCTCGTTCGGACCTCTTCGACGGAGCCGCTGCTCTTCACGCTCTCGCGAGAGCCAGGCCTCACTGCGGAAAAGCTGCCGTCAAACATCCAGGCTCAGATCGCCGCCGCCAATCAGCTGCGAGATCAGGGCCGGATCGATCAGGCAATCGCCGCCTATCTGGAGATCCGCGCAAAGCACTCGAGCCTGTCCGCGATGAACCTCGTGATCGGTGCGGCGTACCGGCGCAAAGCTGCTCTCGAAACCGACGCCACCGCACGGCGGATCGCGTTCGATCGCGCCATCGAGTCCTATAACGTCATGTTGAAGGCGGATCCCGGCAACGCCCGCGCTCAAGCGGAGCTTGCCTCGACGCGGGCCGAAGCGGCGGCCGCATCTCCAAACTGATGGCCAGGGGGTCAGCCAGAAAACTGCGGCCAGGGGTGGCCGCAATCATCGTCCTGGGTTTCGGCCTCGCGGTCGCCGCATCCGCCGCGGTCGGCTGGCGTGTCGCTCGCGAGTCGCCGGCTCATCAGGGTCCCATCGTGCTGATCTCGGTAGACGGGATGCCGGCCACGTCGTTGCCGGCCTACGGCGCGCCGAGTACTGACACGCCGGCGATCGATCTCCTCGCTGCCGACGGCGTGGTGTTCGAGCGCGCGTACGCGCACTCGCCGCAGGCATTGCCGGCCAACGCATCGATCCTCTCCGGCCAGTTGCCGATACAGCACGGCGTACGAGACGACGGCGGATTCGCGCTGAACCAAGAGGTGGTGACGCTGGCAGAGATGCTGCGAAGCCGCGGGTTCGCGACCGGCGCCGCCGTCTCGTCATTCCTTCTGCGCCCCGAAACGGGAGTCGCACAGGGCTTCAGGTTCTACGACGCTGAGCTGCCCGACGCCGGCGCCGACACGGGCCCGGTCCTCGCGCGCAGCGCCTCAGCCACCCTCGACGCGGCGGAGACGTGGGTCCGGTCGCAGGATGGGCGCCGCTTCTTTCTCTTCGTTCAGATCGATCAGCAGGATGCGGACACCGCGGTCACGCGGCTGACGACGCTGCTGAAGAGCCGGCAGATGTATGACGGCTCGACAATCGTGCTGCTGGGCGACAGAGCCGACGAACCAACCCGGACGCTGGACGACAACTCGCTTCGCGTGCCGCTGATCGTGAAGCAGCCCGGCGGCGAAGGCGCAGGCCGGCGAGTAGCCGATCCGGTGCAGCAGATCGACGTGACGCCGACGCTCCTCGATCTCGTGCGTGCACCGGTGCCTGGGAATCTCGTCGGCCGATCGCTGCGCGAAGTGCTGACGGACGACAAGGCCACGCTCCGTGAGCGCCCGCTGTACGCAGAGTGGCTGGCGCCTCACTTCGGTTTCGGCGGCCAGCCTGTCTACGCCCTGACGACAGGCAGCTATCGGTATGTCAGGGGGACCGACGAGGAGCTGGTCCCGCTGGCGCCACAAGCGGAAGGTTCAGGTGCAGCCGCGGAAACAGCACGTCTCCGGGAGGAGCTCGATCGGCGGATCGGCACAGCAGTGCCCGCCGCGCCGTCTGGCATCGCTCCTGCGGACGAGGAACGATTGGCACTGCTCGGGTACCTGGAGGCACCGCATCTCATGCAGGCGCCGATGCCGCTCGCGGCCTCCGAGCAGACGGCGTTGATCGGCCAGCATCGCGCTGCCGCTCTTCTCATCGGCCAGAAGAAGTACTCGGCGGGCATTCGCGCCCTGCAGGCCATTGTGAAGGCTCACCCGGACCTGATCGTCGTGCAGTACCAGCTGGGCTCTGCGCTGATGCGGGCAGGACGCATCGACGAGGCGATCGCCGTGTTGCAGGACGCTCGCGACCGCCTGCCGGAGGAAGCCGACCTGGCACTCGCGCTCGCGGATGCGTTGATGCGAGCCGGACGCGTCGAGCTGGCGAGCAGTCAGGTCGATGACGCGCTCACGCTCGCGAAGACCTCGGACGCGGTCATTCGCACGTCGGCACATGAGCTCGCCGCTCGAATCGCACTGGCGAAGAACGACTCCGAGGCGGCTCTCGCTCAGGCGAAAGCGGCTCACGACGCCGACCCCACTTTGCCGATGGAGGAGTTCGTCCGCGGGCGTCTTCTCTACGACGAGGGTAAATACGAGGAGGCGGCAGCCGCCTTTCAAGGCGCGGTCTCCGCCGAGGGCGCTCAGAAACGGAACATCCCCGAGCTGCACCTTTATCTGGGCGAGTCGCTCGCCCATCTCGAGAGGTATGCGGAGGCGGAAGCGCAGTATCGCGAGGAACTGAAAACGTTCCCCCGCAGCGTGCACGTCTACTCACGCCTCGCCATGCTCTACGCGGCAACAAACCGGCAGGAAGCTGTCGAAGATGTGTTGAACGAGCTCGTCGCCGCAACGCCGACGCCGGAAAGCTATGCCGCCGCGGCTCGCCTCTGGACGATCGTCGGCAACCGAACCCGCGCCGAGGCGCTCAGATCGGACGCACGCGACCGGTTTCGTGGGGATCCGTCG
The DNA here is from genome assembly GCA_035537775.1 of Vicinamibacterales bacterium. Classification (GTDB taxonomy): domain Bacteria; phylum Acidobacteriota; class Vicinamibacteria; order Vicinamibacterales; family UBA2999; genus Gp6-AA40. The sequence goes on from DATLLQ010000230.1 coordinate 61,034, forward strand.
CTGGCGCTCCTTGGGAAGGATGGGCGGCGATAAGCGCGAGCCCGATCCCGGTCCAGAACAGGCTGCGCACTTTCTTGATCAGCGCCAGCACCACGCCCACACCGGCCCCCCAGCCCAAGTAATTCGCCATTCCGCCTGACGCCACTTCGTCAATGCCGATGCGGTACGGAACGAACTTGAAGACGATGATGATCGCGCGATCGAGCGCGGCGAACATGATCGCCTGTGCAATCGTCGGCGGCTGATGCGGCTGCAGTAGACCGAGAGTCAAGTACACCTCCATCACGGCCACGGCGTGAAACAGGAGATCCAGTCCGAATATCTGCCACAGGCGAGCCGGGTGCCCCACGGAAAAGGCCATCACCGATTCGCGGAATGAGGCGAGCTGCCCTCGCCAGCCAGGCAGCGCACCCCGTTCTGCCTTCGACGTTCCTCCCACCGTCCGCAGCAGGAAGACGACGCTCACGCTGAGCACGGCGAGCGTCACCACGATGATCTCGCGCCGTTCGACACTGAGCGTGAGGGTCGCCAGGACCAGTGCCAGCCCGATCGCAATCATCGTCACCGCGGACGTCGAGTAGATGACGAAGTCCACGGCCAGCGACGCCGCCGCCTCACGCGTGGCGAGGCGATGCCGGATCAGAAACACCTTCATCGGCTCGCTCGCCAACAGCCCAAGCGGAGTGACGTTACCGACGGCGTCTCCGGATAGAAAGGCGGCGAAGGCCTGCCCGAGCGAGAACTGGCTGTGGTTTGGGGTGCAGAGGCGCCAGGCTGCCGCACGCAGCACGAAGCGCAGTCCTGAGAGCGCGATGATGGCCAGCATCCACCAGCCGACCTTGCCGATGCCCTCGACGACGCTGGACCATCCGACACTACGGATGGCGTACACAAAGAGGAGGAGGCCGACCAGCGCCGCCGCGATCGAGACGAACAGGCGGCGGCGCGTCATGGAGCTAGCTTGGGCGTGTGGACTCGATCTGGCGGAAGGTTTCCTCGATCAGCCGTTCGTTGTCTTCCTTCGACACGTTGCGCTGGAGGATCTTTGACGCGATGGCCACCGAGAACTCGACGGCCTCCGCGCGGATCTGCTGCAGCGCCCGCGTTGTCTCCATCTCGATGCGCTTCTCCGCGTTCTTGACGATGGTCCCGGCCTCCGCCTGAGCCTTCTCTTTCAGCTCGTCGCGAAACCGGTTGGCGTCTTCCCGCGTGCGCGCGAGGATCGTGTCCGCCTCGGCCCGCGCATCCGCCAGCATCTTCGCCGACTCGGTGCGCAGCCGCTGCAGCTCTTCGCGCGCCTGCCGCGCGTCGTCGAGCGACTTGCGGATGGAGTCCTCCCGGGCCTGGAGCGTCGCCTTCAGAGGCCTCCACGCCAGATAGATAAAGGCGATCAGCAGGCCAAAGAAGGTGACGATGGTCCAGATGTAAAGCCCTGGATCGGGCGCGACCAGTGGATTCATGAATGAACTCCGACGCCCCTGCTATTTGGGGATCATCAGCACGATCAGGAGCGCCACAACGGCGGCGATGACGGCCACGCCTTCGATGAGGAACATCGGCAGTTGCACGGCGCCGGTAATCTGCGCCGACGCGCTGGGCTGACGTCCAACCGCTTCGGCAGCCCCCGCCGCCAGTTTACCGATACCCAGCCCCGCGCCGATGGCAGCGAGACCAGCCCCGAGCGCGGCGCCGAGGTACGCGAGTGCTGCGATGTCGCCAGTCAACATTCTCTTCTCTCCTTCAGTAACGCCAGCGGGCGTGGCACCCGCACGGACTCAGTGATGTGCGTGAATGGCCATGCCCACGAACACGGCTGTGAGTAGTGTGAATACGAACGCCTGCACCGGGACGACGACCACGGCTTCCAGCACCGAAATGCCGACAGCCAGCGGCACGGCAACCGCCGCCATCCCGAGGCCGACGACAGCGCTGCGCGCCGACTCGGCCATGATGAAGATCATCGCCAGCACCGCGAGGACGGCAATATGTCCTCCGGTCATGTTCGCCGCAAGTCGCATTGTCAAAGCGAAGGGCCGCACAAACATCCCCATGATTTCGATGGGGATGAGAAGGATCCACAGCACCGGATGCGTGCCGTGGGGTACCAGGTTCTTCCAGTGACCGACGAACCCGTGCGCGCGCATGCCCGCGACGATGATGGTCAGGAAGCTGATCGTGGCCAGCGCCGCCGTCACGTTCCAGTTGCCGGTCGGCGTCGTCCCGCCGTGCGTGACCTGCACGAGGAACGAATCCTCGGGCAGGTGCAACACGGTGTGGTTCACGAGCGCCAGCAGGTCGAAGACCGGCAGCATGCCGATCGCGTTCGCTGTCACGATGAACAGGAAGAACACCAGGATGAGCGGCGTGTAGGTATTGACCCACTTGCTGCCGACGTTCGGCGCGACGATCTCGTCGCGGATGCGGACGGCGACGTACTCGAACAGCCCCATCACCGGTCCGGACGGGACCATCGTGCCTCTGCGGACGTAGCGCCGGACCGCAATGGTCGTCACGATCAGCAGAACTGCGGCCGCGATCCACAGCATGAGCACGTGCTTGGTGACCGACAGGTTGATGCCGGCAATCGTCGGCAGAGGGATCAGCGGGTGATCGATCGGCGAATTGGCGACGTGGCCGAGGATGATCGTGCCGGCATCGAAGGCTTCGGGGGCGGCATGGCCCGCTTCTTCGGCGGCATGTGCTGCAGGTTCGGCGTGTTGAAGCATCTCACTTAATCGTCGTCAGGCGCCTCAGAAACAGCGCCTGCATCGCATACAAGGCGATGAAGTAACTCACAAACGCGGCCACGAACGGCACCGGCCTCAGCGACAGCAGCTTCAGCATCACCGTCAGGTACAACGCGAAGAACGCCAGCTTCAGCGCGAACCAGACGATCATGACCGCCAGGCCGCGCTCGGGCGCCGATCGATGCGCCCGCTCGGTCGCGATCCACGAGGCGCACACTGCGGCCAGCGGACCGGCCATGCCGAACAGGCTCTCGGGATTGGCCCTGTCGCCGGCGATGGCGCTGACGGCGAGCCACGATCCAATCGCGGCTCCAGCCATCCACGCCACTTCCCTCATTTCCTGTAGGTCGTTTTGATCAGCTCGTAGAAACCGACGACCACACCAAGCGCCAGGCCGCCGACCAGGAACCACGAGGTCCCAAGCCACCGATCGAGCCCATAGCCCACCGCGCCGAACAGCAGGATCGCGCCAACCAGCGAATAGGCGGCGGCCATCGCCGGCGCCGCCTGTGTGACGTTCTCCTGCAGCGACTTGACCGAACGTGCGTACGAGGATTTCTTCTCTTCGCCTGCCATGGCCGCACGGTCCGCTTCGTCGTCCAGCGTACCGTCGATCAGTATACTCCGCCTTGTGAAAAGATTCACCAGCCGAGGCAGCGCACGCTGGCGGCGGCCGGCAAGCGCCCGGCGCGCACAGGCGTTACAGGCCGTCTGATAAGTCTTGTGTTTTCAACGCGTTTCCGCCACGATCGCCGCTTGACCCTCTTTCACAGCGGGCCCTATACTGGCCGCAGCAACCCTCGCATGCGCATCCTTCTCCTGCCGGCGCTCATCGCTGCCGCGATCGCCGGCGTCATCCTCACATCCGATTCACGCGCTGCTGCGCAAACTGCCTCCCGCGAACGCACCCTGTTCGTCAGCGCCGTCGACGCGAAGGGCGAGCCGGTCGAAGGCCTCGGGCCCGATGCGTTCGTCGTGCGCGAAGACGGACGCCGGCGCGAGGTGCTGCGCGTATCGCGCGCAACGGAACCGATCGATCTGGCGCTGCTGGTGGACAACAGCCAGGCGGTCACCGACGAAATCACTTACGTCCGCGAGGCGTTGTCGAAGTTCGTCGCCGCTATGGGCAAGGAGCACCGTATCGCACTGATTGGCCTCGCCGAGCGGCCGACGGTGCTCGTGCCGTACACGACTGACAGAGCGCAGCTGGCCACGGCGATCGGACGGTTCTTCTTTACGACCGGCAGCGGTATGACGCTCGTGGACGCGTTGTTCGAGACGTCACGCGGCTTGCGGTCGCGCGACGGCGAACGCGCCATCTTCGTGCCCGTCGTTACCGACGGCGTGGAGTTCACCAACCGCTATTCGAAGGACGTGGTGCGTGAACTGCGTGAAGCCGGTGTGTCGGTGCACGCCGTGACGATCGGCCGCTTCCCGTATTCGGACGAGCACTCCACCCGCGAACGCGGGTTCGTACTCGACGACGCGCCCAGGGCGACGGGCGGACAGCGGATCACGATGCTGGCGCCGCAGGCGCTGCCGGCACTGATGGAGCGGCTCGCACGTGAACTGTCGGCGCAGTACAAGGTCGTCTTCGGCCGGCCCGAGTCGCTGTACGAATGGGACGTCGAAGTGACATCCGGCCGCCCGGGTCTTACCGTGCGCGGCACGCCGGCGCGCCGCCAGTCTGGAGCCACTAAATGATCGGCCGTCTGTTGGCAACGCTTGGATTGGTCGTCCTGGGCACCGCGGCCGCGGGCCAGCAGGAGAAGCCGCAGCAGCCGTCGGGCCCGGCATTCCGCGCTGCCATCGATATCGTCTCGCTCAGCGTGACGGTGACCGACGGTGTCAACCGATACGTCACCGATCTCGAGGAACCGGACTTCCAGATCTTCGAGGACGGCATCAAGCAGGAGACGACCTTCTTCTCGCGCCGGCAGCAGCCGATCGCGTTGTCGCTGCTTATCGACAGCAGCGCGAGCATGGAGGACAAGCTGCCGACACTCCAGGCCGCCGCGAGCAACTTCGTCCGCCGTCTCAAGCCGAACGACATCGCGCAGGTGATCGATTTCGACAGCCGGGTTGACGTGCGCCAGGTGTTTACCGGTCATCAGCCGGATCTCCTGACCGCCATCGATCGCACCGCCGCCGGCGGCTCGACGTCGCTGCACAACGCCATCTACATCGCCCTGAAAGAATTGCGGAAGGTGCGGGCCGTTACCGAGCAGGACATCCGGCGCCAGGCGCTGGTCGTCTTCTCCGACGGCGAGGACACCTCGAGCCTGATCTCGTTCGACGAGGTGCTCGACCTGGCGAAGCGCTCAGAGACCTCCATCTACGCCATCGCACTGCGCGGTCCGGACGTGCAGAGCAAGGGGTTTCGCGAGGCGGAGTACGTGATGAGGACGCTCGCCCTCGAAACGGGCGGCCGATCGTTCTTCCCGGGCAAGATCGATGACCTGGACGGCGTCTACGCGCAGATTGCCGACGAGCTCGCCAGCCAGTACACGATCGGCTACGCGTCCAAGAATCCGCGGCGGGACGGCGCCTGGCGCCGCATCGACGTGCGCGTGACGCGCCCGAACGCCGCTGCCCGCACCAAGCGGGGC
>DATLLQ010000231.1:0-6334 GCA_035537775.1 Vicinamibacterales bacterium
ACGTGGATGGGCTTTTCCACCGGCCGCTGGGACGGCGACATGCTCATCGTCGAGACGACGCACCTGAAGCAGGGGTGGGTGCGCCGCAACGGCATCCCGATGAGCGACCGCGCAACCTACACCGAATACATCGTGCTCAACGGCGACATGATGTCGCACATCGGCGTCCTCGTCGATCCGGTGTTTCTCGCCGAGCCGCTCGTGAAGAGCGAGGAGTTCATCCGCGCCCAGCGCGATCTGCCTGCGCAGGTCTGGCTGTGGGTCTGCGAACCGGTGGTCGAGATCGCCACGCAGAACGAGGGTGACGTACCCGCGTACCTCCCGGGTGAGCACCCGTTCATTGGCGAGTTCGAAACCAAGCACCGTCTGCCGGACTTCGCGGCGCAAGGCGGCCCCCAGACGATGTATCCCGAGTTCCAGGCACGCATCCGCGAATGGTTCGCGAAGAACCCACCGCCTCCGCCGGGGGGGAAGAAGTGATGCGCCTCCCGGTGACAGGACGTGCCGTGCGCGCAATCGCCGTTGCGATGGCGGTCATTGCCGGCGCCGGCAGCGCGGTCGCAACCCGCGCGCTCGCGCAGCAGAACCAGAATTTCGACGCCGTGCAGATGGACGTGCAGCAGGTGAGCGGCAACGTCTACATGGTGGTCGGCGCCGGCGGCAACACCACGGTGTTCACCGGCCCCGAAGGCGTGCTGATCGTGGACACGCAGTTCGCCCCGCTCAGCGGCAAGATCCTCGACGTGGTGAAGAAACTGTCGGATCAACCCATCCGCTGGATCGTCAACACACACTCGCACGGCGATCACATCGGCGGCAACGAGGCGCTCGCCAAGGCCGGCCGCACCCGCGCCGGCGGCAACGTCGTCGGCGACATCGGCGCCGCGGCGACGGCGACCGCGCGCATCATCGCCACCGAGAACGCGTCGAACCGGATGCTGATGGCCGATCGGCCGCTGCCGTCCGTGGCCATGCCGACGGACACGTTCTTCAACGCGCGGAAGGACATGCTCTTCAACGGCGAAGCAATCCAGATGTTCCACCAGCCGGCCGCGCATACCGACGGCGACCTGCTCGTCCACTTCCGCAAAGCCGACGTGATTTCCACCGGTGACCTGTTCACGACGACGATGTATCCGTTCATCGACGACGCCAACGGCGGCACGATCGACGGCTACATCAAGGCGCTCAACAACATCATCGCCATCACCGTGCCGAGCAACGTGAATGAGGGCGGGACGATGGTGATTCCCGGACATGGGCGCCTGTCCGACGAGCAGGACGTGATCGAGTATCGCGATATGGCGACGATCGTCCGTGATCGCATTCGCGAATACGTGAAGCGCGGCATGACGCTCGAGCAGGTCAAGGCGAAGAAGCCGACGCTCGATTTCGATCCCCGTTACGACACGTCTGGCGGCTTCTGGTCGTCGTCACAGTTCATCGACGTGATCTACAAGCAGATGCTGGCGGCGAATCCGCCGGCCAGGACGGCGAAGCCGGCTGCACCTGCGAGGCGGAAGTGAGCACCGGGGGTGCGACGGGTGCGAGAGGTGCGATGGGTGCAGGTGCGGTAGCTGCGAGAGGTGCGGGTGCGATGGGTGCTGTCGTCATCGCAATCGTGCTGATGACGCCCGTGTTCGCTCAGCCGCCACAGGGACGAGGGGCGGCGCCGCCACCCACGGGACGCGCCGGGGCTCCTGTTGATCTGACGGGTACGTGGGTCTCAGTCGTCACGGAAGACTGGCGGGCGCGGATGCTTCCTCCGGTCAAGGGCGACTACGAGACGGTCGAGCAGGTCATGAGCGCGCAGGGCCGCAAGCTCGCCGACAGCTGGCAGCCGTCCATGGAAGGACGCTGCGAGGCCTATGGAGTCGGCGGCGTCATGCGCGTGCCTGGACGGCTTCGCATCACCTGGCAGGACGACTCGACGTTGAAAATCGAGACTGACGCCGGGGCACAAACCCGCCTGTTGCGTTTTCCTGCGGCGGGCCCAGGCTCTGGCGCCGCGGCGGCCCCGTCTCCGCGGACGCTGCAGGGGACCTCGGTCGCTGAGTGGCAGCGTGGCGGCGGCCAGCAGGATGCGTTTCTCGGACGGGGAGTCGGTTCCGGGGCGCCGCAGTGGGGCGGCTTGAAGGTCGTCACCAGAAACATGCTCGCAGGATGGCTGCGTCCGAATGGCGTGCCCTATAGCGAGAGCACGACGGTGACCGAGCATTTCACACGCTTCACGCATCCGGTCGCCGGCGACTGGTTCGTGGTCACGACGGTCGTCGAGGATCCGCAGTATCTGACGGGGCCGTTCATCACGAGCTCGAACTTCAAGAAAGAGCCGAACGACTCGAAATTCAAGCCGGTCCCGTGCCGGCCATCCTAGCGCACATGAAAAGACGCGATTTCATCAACTACTCAACGCTCGCCGGCGCCGGGCTGGTGTTTGACGGCCTGTTTGAGCGGGCCGCGGCGCAGGCGGCTCCGGGGGCGACGGTCAAGACCGCAACCGGATCGGTTCGCGGTTATCTCGACAATGGCGTGCACGTCTTCAAGGGTGTGCCGTACGCCGCGTCGACGGCGGGGACGAACCGCTTCATGCCCCCGCAGAAGCGCCAGCCGTGGACGGGCGTGCGCGAGGCGACGCAGTGGGGGCACCGGCCACCGCAGATCCTCGGCGGCGAACCGGCCGAAATGCTGCCGACCGATCCGCGCGAAGCGCTCGGCGAAGACTGTCTGGTGCTGAACGTCTGGACGCCCAACCCCTCCGCCGGGCGGCGTCCGGTGATGGTGTGGCTCCATGGCGGAGGCTTCGCCAGCGGCTCCGGCAGCTACAGCATCTACGAAGGCCGCGAGCTCGCCCGCAAGCACGACGTCGTGTCGATCTCGGTGAACCACCGTCTCAACGCGCTCGGATTCCTCTATCTCGCGCATCACGGCGGCAAGTGGGCGTCCGCGTCGAACGTCGGGATGCTCGACGTCGTCGCCGCGCTCGAGTGGGTGCGCGACAACATCGCGGCGTTCGGCGGCGATCCCGCGAACGTGACGATCTTCGGGCAGTCGGGCGGCGCCGGGAAGGTCAGCACGCTGATGGCGATGCCGGCCGCGCGCGGGCTGTTCCACCGTGCGATCGCGCAGAGCGGGTCGGCGTTGACGGCCATCCCCGTCGAGCAGGCGGTGAAAACCACCGATCAAATCCTGCAGCGTCTGAAGATCGCTCCCGACCGACTCGATCAGCTGCAGACGATCCCGTTCGCGCAGATCATCGATGCGTTGCGGCCGGTCCAGGGTGCGGCTCCGCTTCCCGGGGCTGGTCCGGTACTCGATGGCAAGTCGCTCCCGGTCAATCCGTTCGATCCGACGGCGCCCGCGCAGTCGGCGAGCGTGCCGTTCCTCACCGGGACAACAGCCACCGAGATGACGTTCTTCGCGCCCGACGATCAGCTGCAGCCGGTCGACGACGCAACCCTGCGGCAGCGGGTGAAAGGCCTGTTGAAGGTGGAAGACGCTGACGCGGATCGGATGATCGCGCTCTATCGCAAGAACCAGCCAGGGCGCGACAACATCGATCTGTTCCTGCGCATGGAGACTGACGCTGGCCGTTTCCGTCTTAGCGTCGACACGCAGGCAGAGCGGAAGGCGGCCCAGCGCGGCGCGCCGGTGTATCTGTACCGCTTCGAATACTACTCACCGGTGCGCGGTGGACGCCTGAAGGCGATGCACTGCATGGAGATTCCATTCGTCTTCGACAACCTCGAGGCGGGGAAGGTCTATACCGGCGTCAGTCCGGACGCGCAGCGGATCGCCGATCGCATGAGCGCGGCGTGGGTGGCATTCGCGCGGACCGGCAATCCCAGTCATCGTGGAATCCCGCAGTGGCCGGCGTTCAACAGCACCGAGCGGCCGACGATGGTGTTCGGGAACGAAGCGAAGATGGTCAACGATCCCGGGCGGGAAGAGCGATTGGCGTTGAAGGCAATTCGCGATCGCCAAGCGAAGACAGTCTGAACCACGAAGAGCACGAAGATCACAAAGAGGACGTCTGAATGCTTCGTGTTCTTCGGGAACTTCGTGGTTCAAGAAGGATCGACGCCCCGGCGGCAGCGCGACTTCGAGAACGCGGTGATGCAAGCTATGATCGATTAGCGCTCATCACGACACACTGAGACACTGGAAAAACGCTGAGGATTTTTTCGCAGTGTCAGCGGTGATTCCACTGCCTCGGTGTGCCGTCATCACCATCACAGGGTACTGCCGTGCAATCGACACTTCGCTCATTCGACCTCGCGCATCTCGCCCATCTCGAACTGCTGACGCCCAAGCCTGACGAGAGCCTGGCGTTCTTCGTCAACGTGATGGGCATGACGGAAAGCGGCCGTCGTGGAGCGTCGGTCTACCTCCGCGGCTGGGACGACTACGAGCATCACACACTGAAGCTCACCGCCTCGAAGGCGGCGGGGATGGGCCATTTCGCGTTCCGCGCGACCAGCCCCGAGGCGCTGCAGCGCCGCGTCGGCATCATCGAGCGATCGGGTCTTGGGCGCGGGTGGACGGACGGCGATCTCGGCCACGGGCCGGCGTATGCGTTCACGACGTCCGATGGCCACAACATGGAGCTCTATTACGAGACGGAGTGGTACAAGGCGCCCGCGGATCTGAAGCCGTCGCTGAAGAACCAGGCGATGCGGTTTCCGGCGCGCGGTGTCAACGTGCGCCGGCTCGATCACCTCAACCTGCTCGCCGCGGACGTGCCCGCGCTCCGCATGTTCTTCGAGGACGTGCTCGGCATGCGCGTCACGGAGAAGATCGTGCTCGACAGCGGGGAAGAGGCGGGCGTGTGGGTGACGGCGACGAACAAAACGTATGACGTGGCGTTCACCCACGATCACTACGGCGCCATGGGCCGTTTCCATCACGCGACCTACGCGCTCGACTCACGGGAAGAGGTGTTGCGCGCCGCCGACATCTTCCTCGAGAACGGTGTGCACATCGAAACCGGTCCGCACAAGCATGCGGTACAGCAGACCTTCTTCCTGTACGTCTATGAGCCTGGCGGAAACCGCGTGGAAGTGGCGAACGCCGGCGCGCGCCTGATGCTGGCGCCTGACTGGCAGCCGGTCGTCTGGACAGAGGCAGAGCGGAAGAAGGGCCAGGCCTGGGGACTGAAGACGATCGAGACGTTCCACACGCATGGGACGCCCCCCATCGACCAGTACACGGGGCCCATCAAGAAATAGGGTGGGCAGCCTGCGGATCGTTTCCTCGATGGCCACGCGCCATCTGCTCGTCGATCTCGCAGCCGAGTTTTCTGCCTCGTCGCCGTCAGGGGATGTGTCCGTCGTCTCCATGGGCGGCGTCGAAGCGGCCACTCGCGTTGCCGCCGGCGAGCCCTTCGATGGCGTCGTGCTGGCTGGCGGCGCAATCGAGCGGCTGATCGCGCAGGGCCACATACTCGCCGGCAGCCGGGTCGACATCGTCAAGTCGCCCATGGCGATCGCGGTCCGGACCGGTGAAGCGCGCCCGTCGATCGAGACGGAAGAAGCGGTCAGGCAGGCAGTCCTGGCCGCGCCGCGTATCGGCTATTCCACCGGGCCGAGCGGCGATCACCTGATTGCGCTGTTCGATCGGTGGGGCATTTCTGCCGCCGTGAAGCAGCGTCTGGTCCAGGCGCGTCCGGGGATTCCGGTCGCTTCACTCGTGGCCGGCGGCGAAGCCGATGTCGGTTTCCAGCAGCTCAGCGAGCTCATGAACGTAGAAGGCGTCGAGGTTCTCGGGCTCCTTCCGGAGGCGATCCAGGGGACCACGATTTTTGCCGGCGGTGTGGCGAGCGTCTCGACGCAGGCCGCGCGCGTGCGCGAGCTGTTCGCGTTCATGGCGTCGCCGGCAGTGGCCGCCCTCAAACGGAAGCATGGGATGCAGCCGGCCTCGGACGTATGACCGTTTCCCGATGTGCCTCCCTGTTCGTTCTGCTGCTGGTCCTTCCCTCCACAGCATCCGCACAACGAGAACGCTTCTTCAGCACCCTTCCGGCACTCTATCGCTCCCTGGCTGGCACCTACGGCGACGAAGGGCCCGAGATCGCCGCGCAGGTCGAGCGGCTGGCGGAGGCGTTGACGGCGTGGAATCGCGACTTCAGCGCAGCCGAGCGCAGTCTGCGGGCGAAGCTCACGGGCGCAGACGGCCCGGCCGCACTGGACGTCCACGTTGACCTGCTGTTGCTCTATGCCGAGCGGGGCCGGCTGCGCGACGCCATTCGGGAAGTCGACGAAGCTCTCCGCATCGATCCGAAGTCGACGGGCCGGCTTCGCTACAAAGCACTCCTCCATCTGGCTACGGGAAGTGC
>DATLLQ010000232.1:0-19154 GCA_035537775.1 Vicinamibacterales bacterium
CCGGGCCGCTTCGTGATTCCACGCCGCCAGGTAAATCTGTCCCTCGCGTCCGCCGCCGCGGTTGGAGGTCCAGGCAAGCTGGCGTCCGTCGGGAGAGGGGACAGGCAGGCCGTCGAAGCCGTCGCTGTAGGTCACGCGGACCGGCTCCTTCCTTCCGTCGATGTCAACCATGAACACTTCGAAGTTCTCGAAACCGAGCTTGTTCGACGCGAAGAGGATGTACTCGCCCGATGGATGGATGTACGGGGCCCAGCTCATCGCCTTGAAGTTCGTAATCTGGCGCTGGCCGGTGCCATCCAGGTTCATCGTCCACACGTCGGCGATCAGGCCGGCCTCGTCAAACCGCCGCCAGATGATGCGCTTGCCGTCAGGCGAGAAGAACGGCCCGCCATCGTAGCCGGCGACGTTCGTGAGGCGTCGAGGGCCCGCTCCATCGGCGTCTGCCCGCATGATGTAGATCTCGCCGAAGTACGACGGATCCGTGTCGAGCTGCTTCCGTTCGGCGGCGGAAAGATTCCGATCGTAGGCGTCGCGCGTGGACGAAAAGACAATCCACTGACCGTCCGGCGAGTAGCTGGCCTCCGCGTCATAGCCGCGCTTGTTCGTCAGACGGCGATACGTGCTGGTCTTGGCGTTGCGGACGTACAGCTCCATCTCGGGGTCGTAATCCCACGAGTAGCGGCGCTCCTGCCCTGACGCGCGGAACTTCAGCTCTTCGTCCTGGAGCTGTTTCGACCGCGGATCGTGATGAGTGGAAGCGAAGAGGATGTCGTTTGTCTCGGGATTGATGAAGGCGCAGGTGGTCTTGCCGGCCCCTGGAGAGACACGTGCGACGCTCCCGCTCTCCATGTCCATCAGGTAGATTTGGTAGAACGGGTTGCCCGGCTCACGCTCGCTCTGGAAGACGAGCTGCCTTCCGTCTTTCGACCAGTAGCCCTCACCGGCGCGCCTCCCTTCGATCGTCAGGCGGCGGATGCGGGACAGGAAATCCCTTTCCGAGGGTGGCGTCTGAGCGGCGACGGTCCGGCTAGAGCCGGACACGACGTCGAGGATCCGGCTGGAGCCGGATACGACGACGACCAGGGTCAGAACGAAGAGGGCAGCTGAGCGTCTAAACTTCATGGAAGCGGCACCCGAAAAGTGGGCGCCCTGAGTTACTGCCTATTATGCGGCTGCCCGCCTTCCGTTCGAAGGCCATCTCCGGCGCTCTCGCGAGGCTTCGTCGAAGCGCGACGCGAGTACCTCGCCCGGCCTGGTTACGGCCGGTTCTGGCCGCGATTGCCGTCGTCCTTATCCTGGTCACGACAGCCTGGGTTGCGCGATATGCCTGGGCTATCAACAAGCTGAATCGCGGTGTCGGCGGCACCGTCTTCCTCGATGCCAGCGGGCGTGAATGGTTCCGCCTCGACGAGCAGCGCCGAGACGTTCCGCTGTCTCAGATGTCGGTCTATCTGAAGGACGCGGTAATTGCCGTCGAGGATCACCGTTACTTCAGCCATCCAGGCGTCGATCCGATCGGCCTCAGCCGCGCCTTGTTCACGAATCTGAGCACCGACCGGACGCAGGGTGGCAGCACCATCACCCAGCAGCTGGCGCGAACGCTGTTCCTGTCGAACGCCAGAACGCCTGTACGGAAGGCCAAGGAAGCCGCGCTCGCCGTCATGCTCGAGACGTTTCTCAGCAAACGCGAGATCCTGGAGCTCTACCTGAACCGCGTGTTTCTGAGCGGCGGTGTGTACGGCGTCGAGATGATGTCGCAGAAGATGCTGCGCAAACCGGCCTCGCAGCTGACGCTCGCGGAAGCGGCCCTGATCGCAGGCATCATCCGCGCCCCGTCGACATACTCGCCGTGGAATCACCCCGATGCGGCGCGCCGGCGCAGCTTCGTTGTCCTGCAGCGGATGCGCGAGGAAGGGAAGATCACGGCCAACCAGGAGACGGCGGCGCGCGCGGAGCGGATCCGTATCCAGCCACCCCCTTCAGTGACGAGTGCGCGCAACGGGTACGCGAAGGAGTTCCTGCGCCAGCAGTTCCGGAACGTGTACGGCGGCGACAACCCTCCGGACTGGAAGGTCCACACCTCGTTCCTCAAGGACGTGCAGGATGCGGCCGAGACCGCGGTGCGAGAGGGCCTCAGGCGGCAGCGGGTGCCCGGGCTGCAGGTCGCGCTGGTGGCGCTCGATCCAGCGACGGGCAATGTTCTCGCGATGGTCGGCGGATCGGACTTCGCGACGACGCCCTTCAATCGCGCGGTCAACAGCCGCCGGCAGCCGGGCTCGGCTTTCAAGCCGTTCGTCTACGCCGTGGCGCTCGAGCAGGGGCTCTCCCCGGTATCGCGGCTTCAGGGTCTGCAGCAGGTTGCGATTGAGGCGCCGTCAGGGATCTGGATCCCGCGTGACGAGCGAGCAACCGGCCGCGATGAGATGAGCCTGCGCGAGGCGCTGCTCGAATCGAACAACGCCGCAGCGGTGCTCCTGCAGCAACGAGTCGGCACCAGACCGGTGCTGCAGCTGACACGCAACCTTGGCGTGTCCGAGCAGCCGGACGTCCCATCGCTGGCGCTCGGCAGCGGACTGGTCACACCGCTCGAGCTGACCACCGCCTATGCAGTGTTTCCGAACGGAGGCTTTCGAGTGCGCTCGCGCGGCATTCTCGCGGTCGAGGATGCCGCAGGGCAGACAGTGGAGTCGGCGAACGTTGTGCGGGAACGTGTCATCTCCGAAGAGACCGCCTTCCAGATGGTGACGATGCTCCAGGACGTGGTTGCGCGAGGGACCGGCGCTGGAGCGCGTTCGTACGGCCTCAGCTCCGGCTTTGGCGGCAAGACCGGATCCACCAACGACTATCGCGACGCATGGTTCGTCGGCTTCAACTCGTCGGTGGTTGTCGGCGTCTGGACCGGCTTCGATCAGCCGCAGACGATTCGCCAGGGGGGAACCGGCGCGCGGGTGGCGCTGCCAATCTGGGCCGACTTCATGCGGCGTGTGCAGCGGCGGCTGCCGTCACGCGGCTTCTCTCCGCCCGCGGGACTCGAACCGCACGAGCTGTGCCTCATCTCGTACCAGCGTCCCGTGGACGGCTGCCCGAGCTACATCGAGTACTTCAAGGACGGCGACGACGTGCCGACGCAGCTCTGTCCGATCCATGAGGGGACATTCAAGGAAGACGCGGTCAGAGCTGTTGACGACCTGATGCGCGCGATCGGAAGAGGAATCCGCGGAATCTTTGATTAGCGGGTATGGACCACGAAGACCACGAAGATCACTGAGGTTGTTTCTTTGTGGTCTTCGTGACCTTCGTGGTTAGGTTGACGCCAGCAAGATCCTCGATCTTAGTCGCGGATCAGGACTGACTGGCGCACGCGACGAAACGCCGGATCGTAGGTCTGCGCTTCGGCCTGCGGGGCGACGCCAACCACATAGAGCAGGCTGCCGTCGCGGAGCTGTGTCGTGGAGAACGCAATCCGCTCACGCTGGCCCGTCACAGAAGAGACATTCGACAGAATCGTCGTATATCCGTTGCGGCCGCCCACGTTGTCCCGCTGCAGTGACGTCTGCTGCCGGAGGTTCGGATTGCTCTGCGAGAACGCGGTAATCAAGCGCTGTGTGTCGCGCTGCAGATTCCCGGATCCCTGGGCGACGCCGATCTGAACGCCGTGCGTGAATTCAGTGGACCCATTGTCGCCGCGGAAGAACGCGCCGTCCGGCGCGTACGTCACGCCGTCGCGAGCATCCATCTCACCCCAGTTCGATGGCACCGAGACGCGAAGCTGGTCGTTCGGATTGCGAGTGCGATACGACGTCGACGGCGGCTCGACACGGACAGTCCGCGTGGCGGTCCCGACGTTGCCGCCACTGGGCTTCTGCCCGCGAGCGATCTGCTCGGCAGTCGGCGCCGGCGACATGTCGCCCAACCGCGCCTGAATCGACTGGAACTGGCCCGTGTTGGCGTTGCCCTGCACGCGCAGCGTCTTCGCTTCCGCGAGAATCGCGTTGTAGCGATTGCCCGGGTTGGGGTGGCTGCTCATCCACTGCGGTCCGCCGCCGCCGCTTTCTTTCTCGATGGTCTGGAACATGTTGGCCATCTCGCGCGGGTCGTATCCGGCGCGGGCGAGAATCTGCGCGCCCAGCAGGTCGGCCTGGCTCTCGAACTCGCGGCTGTACTGCATCAGCTTCAGCCCGGCGGTGATCTGCGAGCCCGTTGACAGCACCTGGCCAAGCCCGCCGCCGACGATGGCGCCGCCGATCTGGCCCAGTGCGCCAAGCAGCCCCCAGCCCTGTCCTTTGGTGGCCTGCGCCGTGCCGTGGCGTAGCGCGACGTGCGAGATCTCGTGCGCCATGACGCCGGCCACTTCACCTTCGCTCCTCGCTGCCTCGATCATTCCGCGGTTCAGATACATCGGACCGCCAGGAAGCGCGAAGGCGTTGATCTCCTTCTGATTGACGACGTCGAAGGTGTATCGGAACTCCGAATGCTGGAATTCGGCCGGGATCGCGCGGACGAGATCCGCGCCGACGTCCTCGACCCAATCGTCAACACGCTGGTCGTTGAGCATCGGCAGTTCCTTCCGTACTTCAGCCGACGCCTCGCGCCCAAGCTTGACGTCCTCGGCCACCGAATAGCTGTTCCGAGGCGCCACGATCTTCGTCTGTGCGGCTGCCTGCCAGGAGAGCGTCAGCGCAACGGCAAGTGCCGGGAAGACTCGCCCGTACCGATGTGTGGACATTCTTGAACTCATGGTAGGTCCTCTAGCAAGGCTCTGACCAACTTCGGCCCGCGACCGGGATCGCCCGTAACCCGCGGCTGTGCCTCTGCTTACGTCTCTCAGTATCGCAGGGTGACACCGACGGTGGCCCGCCAGAAGCTCAGCTTTGCCTGCCGGTCGCCAAGCAACGTGTTATCACGGCTGAAGGTTCGTGCATAGCGCAGATCGAAACGCACGCCCGTCCTGTTCGTGAGAAATCCCATGGCACCCGCGCCGACCTGCATACCGAACCAGTTTCCGGCCTCGTTCAGCCCGATCAGATCATCGACATTCGCGCGCAGAAGACCGAGACCTCCCGTCACGTAGGGGCGCAGCGATTCACGCGTCACGCTGAGTGGAAGAGCCGCCAGAACGTTCCCGGTAAGTGTGGTGACACGACTCGAGACGACGAGGCCGGTCCCGCTGTCGTCGTTCTCGAAGAAGCCGGGCGTCATTGCAAAGTCGGCCTCGACCCCGAGCACCTGATCGGACAGCCATGCCGCGCTGCCTCCGTACGTCCAGTGTTTGGATGAGGCGGCCCCGACGTCGAGATCCAGCAGTGTCGTGTTGCCGGCGAATGTCGTTCCAAAGAACGGCGTGATGAGGAAGTCCGCGCGGGCGTCGGCGCTCGACGCGCCGAGGAGAAGAAGACAGAACAGGAAAGCGCGACCGTATGCCGGCGGCTGGTTCAAGGCACGTAGGTGCGCAGAAACGTCCGCGCGAACACGGAGGCCATCACATCGCCCTTTTCGAGCGCACCCTGGGCCCCGAGCGCATCGCTGTTCGCGAGAAGGATCATGGTCAACCCACGCGTGGGCAGCTTTATCAGCAGCGCTGAGTAGGCCTCGGGCACGACGCCAAAGCTCCACACCACCGGGTAGCCGTTGTAGCTCTGCACGAACCAGCCAAGGCCGGTGGGAAGTCCGGCGCCTGCCGGCGACCAGGCCTGCGCGACTGACTGGGGTGACACGAAGGCGTTGTAGCGCAACGCGGCGTCGAACCGCGCCAGATCGCGTGCTGTCGTCACGACTCCGGTCGCCGCGTTCACGCGGCTCAGCGGAACCTCGGTACGTACGGCCCGGCCGCGGGCATCGACGCGGTAGCTTCGGGCCGCCCTGTTCAGCATGACCGAGTAGCGCGCAAGGTTGTTGACACCGAACAGCTGCACATCCTCCAGCGTCGGCGCGGCGAGTGCCGTTCCCGGGACTGAGTCCTCGAGGCTCAGCCAGGAAAAGATCTCTTCAGCGATCAGCCGCTGATAGGGTATTCCGCTGCACGACTCGATGACGGTCGTGAGCGCGGCAAAGCGAGCCAGGTCGTACTTGTACGTGCCGCCAGGCGCCACGTGCGCAAGGAGCTGCCCGACCGTCGCTGAATGATCCGGGTAGAGCGAATGCCAGATACTGACTGGATCGTTCGTGGTGGCGCCGCGCTGGTCGACGCACTTCTTGAAGAACAATGCGGCGCCCATCGTCTGTGAGAGGCCGCCGATCTGGTACGCGGTGAACGCTGACGGCTCGATGTTGCGCTCGATGTCCGCGCGCCCGAACCCGCGTTCCCACGCGATGACACCATCCTGGAGAATCAGAGCGGAGAGACCTGGAATGCCCGCCTGCAGACGCAGTGAGTCCAGGTATCGCTCGAAGAGCGAGGAAGTCAGGCCCTGAGCTGACGGGCGCGACCCCAACAGCACGAGCAGCGACACGATGATCGCGGCAGCGGCTCTACGCACGGGCTTAGCTGGTTTGAGAAACCTCGGCAGAATCATACCTGAGGCGCGCCGGTGGTGTGCTACATTGGCGGCGCGAGGGGATGGGGTTCAAAACTGCACGACTGGGCTTGAGTGCTGCCGCAATTGTTATTGCCGCAGCACACGTGTCCGCCCAGGCGGGCCAGGGCTTGCGGGTCGTTCCTGTCGTTCGCGGTGACTATCTGCTCGTCAACGTCGAACTTCGCGACGGCCTCACCCCGGAGGTCCTTGCGGCAATCGACAGCGGCCTCAAGACCACGTTCACCTACACCGTCGACCTGAAGGTGGAGGCGACCCTCTTTCGTGACAGAACCGTCATGAGCGCGATCGTCACGAACAGCGTCGAGTTCGACAACCTGCAGCGCAAGTACACACTCGAGCGCAGTGTGGATGGCCGTGACGTAAAGCCGGAGGTCACGAGCGACCCAATGGACGTCAGGCGATGGCTGACACGCCTGCAGGACCTGCAGCTCTTCAAGACGCGACAACTAGTGCGGAATCGCGAGTACTACGTGCGCGTCAGCGCCTCCGCACGTCCGAGCTACGGCTCGATCTGGCCCTTCGGCAGCGGCACCTCCGCTCAGACGAAGTTCATTTTCCGCTGAGTGTTCGGCTCACTTTCCGAGCTCCAGAGGCGCCTCGGCGCTCAGCATTACATCGCTGACCAGGGGCTCGCAGTCTCACTCTTTCTCGCCCTCAAGCTGCAGCGCCCGCTCTTCCTGGAAGGGGAGGCCGGCGTCGGCAAGACATCCCTGGCCGCTGCGGCGGCGGCCGCGCTGGATGCCGACCTGATCCGGCTGCAGTGCTACGAGGGCCTCGACATCAGCCACGCTGTCTATGAATGGGACTACGCGCGGCAGCTCGTGGAGCTGCGAATCCTCGAGGCGACCGAGCAGCTCGATCGCCTGAGCGCACATCGCGAGCTGTATAGCGACGCCTTCCTGATCAAGCGGCCGCTGCTGCAGGCGATCGACCCCGCGCGCGCCCGTCCGGCGGTGCTGCTGATCGACGAGATCGATCGCGCCGACGAAGAGTTTGAAGGCTACCTGCTCGAGTTGCTGGCCGAGTTCCAGATCACGATTCCGGAATTCGGCACGGTGCGCGCAGTCACGCCGCCGCTGGTGATCCTGACCTCCAACCGCACGCGTGAGGTCCACGACGCCCTGAAGCGCCGCTGCCTCTATCAGTGGATCGAATACCCGTCGTTCGAAAAGGAACTGGCGATCGTCCACGAGCGGGTACCGGAAGCGCCCGCACGGCTGGCCGAGCAGGTGACGGCCGTCGTTCAGGGCCTGCGCGGCCTCGAGCTCTACAAGGTGCCCGGCGTCTCGGAGACGCTGGACTGGGCACGCGCGCTCGTAGCGCTCGATCATCAGGCACTGGACGCCGCTGCCGTAGAGCAGACGCTCGGCGTCGTGCTCAAGTCCAAGGACGATATCGACGCGGTACGAGGCGAGCGGCTGGCGGGGGTTCTCGCTCGCCTGGAGAAGGCCTGAGGCCGAAGGCCCATGGCCCAAGAAGACCAACGTGAACTCCTACCTGACCGGAAACCTCCTCGTGTTCGGCCGCCTGCTTCGCGCCGTTGGACTCGACGTGCACATGGGCCGGATGCTCGACGTGCTGAAGGCGCTTCAATACGTCGACGTCGGGGTCCGGGACGAGGTCTATCACACGTGCCGAACGCTGCTCGTTCACCGGCGCGAGGATCTTCCGGCGTTCGATCGGGCATTCGACGCCTTCTGGAGCCGTCGGGACCGTGTGCCCCGCCCGCGCATCGATGACCGCCGCGACCCCACGGCTCCCGCCGGCGCGTCCGACGGGATCGAGATGGTTGGCGACGCGGACGCCGGCGGCTCGGAAGGCAGCTCGCTGAAGACGTGGAGTTCAACCGCGGTGATCGCCTCGAAGGACTTCGCCGACTTCACCGCCGACGAACTAGCCGTGGCGCGCGCAGCGCTCGATCGCCTGACGTGGAATCCGGGGGAGCGCCGGACGCGCCGCTGGATTGCCGGCGCGGGACCGCGCATCGACATGCGCCGCGCGCTTGCGGCCAGCGTCCGGACCGGCGGCGACATCATCAAGCTGCCGCGCCGTCGGCGGCGCATCCGCCTCCGGCCGATCGTCCTGCTCTGCGACGTCAGCGGATCGATGGAACGCTATTCCCGGATGCTGCTGCAGTTTTCGCACGCGCTGGGCAGACGTCACGTGCGCGTGGAGTCGTTCGTCTTTTCGACCACACTCACGCGCATCACCAACGAGCTTCGCACGCGCGGCCTGGACGCCGCGGTGGCCGGAGCCGCACGCGCAGTGCCCGACTGGTCCGGCGGAACCCGCATCGGCGATGCGCTCAAGATGCTCCACCAGCGGTGGATGCGTCGCGTCCTTCACGGCGGGCCTGTGGTGCTGCTGATCTCGGACGGATGGGATCGCGGCGACCCCGAGGTGCTGCGCCAGCAGGTGGCGCGCCTGCAGCGAAGCTGCCATCGTCTGATCTGGCTCAATCCGCTGATCGGCACGACCGACTACGCGCCCTTGACCCGCGGGCTGCAGGCAGCGCTGCCGCATGTGGATGATTTCCTGCCGGCGCGGACGCTGACGAACCTCGTCGACCTTTCAGTACACTTGAACCGGATCGCGGCCAGGTAAGAGTCCCTGGTCCCCGAAAGGCTCCTACTCGATGGACATCACTGGCAGTTACACATTCACCGCCCCGCCCGACCGCGTCTGGGATCTGCTGATGGATCCGAAGGTGATCTCGTCCTGCATCCCAGGCTGTGAGGCATTCGAGCCGCTCGGCGAGGATCGATACCGCGCGAAGCTGAATGTCGCGCTTGCCGCGATCACCGGCAGCTACGAGGGAACGATCGCGCTCTCCGAGAAGGTCGCCCCGGCATCCTATCGGCTGACGGCAGACGGACAGGGGCGCCCGGGCTTCGTGAAGGGGAGCGCGGCCATCGCGCTTCGCGGAGAGGGCGGCTCCACCGTGGTGGACGTGCAGGGGACAGTCCAGGCCGGCGGGGCGGTGGCGCGCGTCGGCCAGCGGCTGATCAGCAGCGTGTCGAAGATGATGATGGACCGCTTCTTCGCCTGCCTGCAGGGCAAGCTCACGTCCTAGCGCAGCGTCACTCCCGACCGCCGCTGCTCGAACATCCGCCCGACGGTCCTCGCGATCTCTTCCGCGGCCTTCACAGGCGGCTTTCCCTGCGGGTGAATGCCGCACACCGCCGTCGTGCAGGAGTGATCGAGCTGCGGATCCCATCGCAGCCGGCCGTCGGTGTCACGTCCGTACGTCACATAAGCACTGACGGTGTTCAGCCCGGTGCCCGGACGCTCTCCGATCACGTGAATCAGGCCGTCCGCCTCCAGCAGACCCGCCACGTGATACCCGGCGCGGACGCGGCCGTTCTCTATGACCGTAACGGTCTGGTGAACGTCGTGCCCGTCGGTGGAGAGCATCCTGCGCAGAGGAGGCAGCAGCGCCCGCAGGTGCTCGTTGATGGCGTCGGCGTTCAGCCCGTCTGACACGACGACCCGGATGCCTCCGTGTCGACGCCCGGCTGCCCTCAACAGCGTGGCGGCATCGTCTTCGCGCACACGCTCGCCAGCCGCGGGGTGTGCGACGTACTCGTCGCGATCGACGGCGCCGCTGCGGACGCGCACATGCGAGCCGCAGGCATCCGTGATCACGCCTTCCTCGAGCCGTGCGAAGAGGGCCCGGCGTGCGTGCTCGTAAATTCGATCGACGCGTGCCTGACTCGCGGACTCGTCTCCTGCGATATCGAGCCCTCGCTCCCGCAGTGCGTCCATCTTCTGAATGCCTTCGGTTTCGAGCGCTGATTCGGAACGGGAATCGCCACCGGCCTTCGCGTAGCGGGCATACAGTGTTGCCACCCGGTTGATGTCGCCCGCGCCGGAACGCAGCGAGTTCTCGGACTGCCACTTCTGCATCGCCGGAGTCAGAGCCGCCTGGTTCTGCTGGCGGAGACCCTGATGATCGCGGAACGACGTCGTGAGGTAGCCGAGCATCGGGTCGGCGTTTCCAGCCACCGCCATCAGGTACGACGGCGCGCCGCGACGGACGACGCGCGATGTGAGGCTCCGCAGATCCCTGGGCGAGATCCCCATGTGGAAGGTCGCGCAGACGTCGAGGCCCATCGTGATCCCGTGGAGCCTGGCCATGACCAGGTCCTCCAGGCATGCACGCTCCAGCTGCTCCGGCGAGCGAAAGACCTCAGGGCCGATGAACCCGGCCACATCGTTGACGATCGTCCAGTTCCCGGTCTGACGCTGGATGTGGCGCGCAACGCCGTAAGCGCGCGCCTCCAGCGTCACCATGTCGACGCCCTCAGACGCGCCGTTTGTTACGGCCGATCCCTGTCCGGTCTCAAAGTAATGCGCGCTGAACCCACCGGCCAGCTCCGTCAGTTCATCGACGTCCAGTCCGACCATCCCGACGAGCGCCTTGCTCGTGCCGGCCAGGCTCTGAAAACCGACGTCGATGCGCGTCCGCGCCCGGGCCTGGTGCTGCTTGACGATGTCGGAGAGCACGCAGAAGCGAGTGGGGAGGTGCAGCCGCCGAACGACGCGCTCGAGCAGCTGCTCCAGCCGCACGATGGTGTCGAGCTCGTCGGCGGCGGGATTGAGACCGATGATGACGTCCCCGCACCCGTGGCCGAGCCCGTCGAGGATCGAGAACAGAATCTCTTCCTCATCGTCTCCTGCGCTGTTCGGCTGAATCCGTGAGCCGAAATGACGCCTGGCGCCGACGCCTCCGGGAAGCTGATTGGAGAGACCCTGCGACACGGCCGCGAGCTCCTCGTCGGCCATGACCTTCGCGAGCGCGGCGATGACTTCGCTCGAGAGTGCGGTGCAATGGTGGCGCGCCCATGCGGGACCTGCTGGCGACAGCAGGAGCTCCTTCGCCTGTGCGACGGTCAGGGGATCAATCTCTGAGTCCCTGTTCCGATCCCGGGATCGATCGAGCGTCTCGGTGACGCCGTCTTCGATGATGCGCGTCCGGCGAATCTCGCCGAGGTGATAGCCGAGGAGCTCCCGTTGCGCGTCGGCGCGAATCGCGCGATCACGGGTGCCGCCAAGTAGAAGGTCGCCTTCCTTGAAGGCGTTGGCGAGGAGCAGGGTGCGGCGCAGCGCATCCGCGGATGGCATGAGCTCCCTGCGGACTTCAGGTACCTATGGTTTCGGGATATCCACCGCGATCCAGACCGCAGGGACCTTGCCCGTGTTCTCGGCCCAGTGCGTCGTTGCGCGCCCCTCGGCGAAACCGCCGCCTGCGCGGATGACGGTGTCGGGCCGTCCTTCCTGGTGGTACGTCATCTCGCCCGACAGCATGTAGGTCACTGCTGGCCGATCGACGTGATTGTGAAGCGCAAGAGCGCCGCCGGGCTGAATGGTGATCCGGCGCATTCGCAGCGGCCGGCCTTTCCCCGACTCGAGCTCGTTGGTGAGGTCGACTGACCGGAGAGCCTCCTCGCTCTGGCCTACGTTCTGGGCGGGAGGCTTCCGCTGTGCCGCCGAAAGGCTGCCGCCAGCCTCAGAGACAAGCGGCAATCCCAGATATGACACCAGCAGGAGCATCACGAACGCGAGGACGGCCGTGAGCATTGACTCCACGAGAATGGAGACGATTCTCTTGTGCATCGAAGACCTCGCGTTCTCAAGAAGGCCCACCCTGAAGGTCGACCTCTTACCGATGGTCAGACAGATGGTTCACGCACGAGCGAGTGCAGCCAGGATCGCACGCTTCGCGAACACGCCCACCATCGCCCGGCGATAGTCCTCGCTGGCGTGGAGATCCGAGTTGACCGACTGAAGTTCCGCACCGCCGGCACCCGCCGCGGCTTTCGCGACGCCTTCCTTCGACGCGCCCACCAGCTCCCGTTCGAGCTTGCTCAGTCGGATGGCATGAGTCGTCGCGCCAGTCAGCCCGATCCGCGCTGACTCGATCTTCCCGCCTGCCACACCGAGCACCGCCGCGACACCGACGATGGCGTAGTGCGACGCCTTCTGGTAGAGCTTCTCGTACGCCGCGGACTTCACCGGTGCAAATCGAACCGCGGTGATGATTTCGCCCGGCTGCAGATCGACGGTAAAGAGGTCCTGGAAGAAGCTCGCCGCCTTGACCGTTCGCTCGCCCTTGACGCTCTTCAGCTGAATCTCGGCGTCGAGCGCCACCATCACCGCCGGCATGTCGGCTGACGGATCGGCGTGCGCGAGGCTGCCACCGAGCGTGCCGCGGTTGCGCACCTGCGTGTCGCCAATCGTCGCGGCCGCGTCAGACACGATGGGGCATTTCTCCTGGAGCAGTTTCGACGTGGCGACCGCATGGTGCACGGTCGCGGCGCCGATCTCGATCTGGCCGCCTTTCTCGCGAATGCCGGCCAGATCCGGTATGCGGGCGATGTCGATCAGGAGGCCCGGCTCGCTCAGCCGCAGCTTCATCAGCGGCACGAGGCTGTGCCCACCGGCCACGAACTTGCCGCTGCCGCCCGACGCCGCCATCGCCTTCAGGGCATCGTCCACGGATGACGCACGGTGGTAGTCGAATGGTATCGGGATCATGCCGCACCTCCTTTCCCGTGAATGACTCGCCAGAGCTTTTCGGGCCTCAACATCATGTCGATGTGCTTCACCCCGAACTCGCTCAGCGCGTCGACCGCCGCGCAGACAACCGCCGGCGTCGATCCGAGCGTACCCGCCTCGCCAACGCCTTTCGCTCCCAGCGGATTGACCGGAGTCGGCGTGTAGGTCGAGTGCATCTCGAACATGGGGAAGTCGGTCGCGCGCGGGAGTGCGTAGTCCATGAACGACCCGGTCAGCAGCTGACCGTCGTCGCTGTAGACCGCCTCTTCGATCATGGCCTGGCCGATCCCCTGCGCCAGCCCGCCGTGAATCTGACCCTCGACAATGAGCGGATTGATCAGATTGCCGGCGTCGTCAGCGGCGACCACGCGGCGCAGCTTCGGCTCGCCGGTCTCGCGATCGATCTCGAGCAGGACGATGTGACAGCCGAATGGATAGGTGTTGTTGGTCGGCTCGAAGTAGGCGTCGGCGCTGAGGCCCGGCTCCATGCCCTCCGGCAGCGGGACGGGAATGTACGCAAAGCCGGCGACCTCACTGAACGCCTTCGCCTTCGCGGGCGCACCCTTGACCATGATCTTGCCGGCCTCGAAGACGATGTCTTCGGGTGCGGCTTCGAGCAGCGCACCGGCGAACTGCGCCATCTTGGTCCGTACCTTGGTGCCCGCCATGTGCAGCGCTGCGCCGCCGACGGCCTGTGAGCGGCTGCCGAATGTTCCGATGCCCTGCTTCACGACAGCGGTGTCGCCGTGGTGAATCGTGACGTGTTCGATGGGCACACCGAACTGGTCGGCCAGCATCTGGGCAAACGTCGTTTCATTGCCCTGGCCGTGCGGCGAGGCGCCTGTTGCGGCGCTGATGCGACCATCGCGCTCGACGGTGACCTGCGCGTGCTCCCAGCCACCCGTGGGAAGCGTCGCAGACGGCCCGATGCCGCAGACTTCGACGTACATCGCGAGTCCGACACCAGCGAGCTTGCCCTGCTTTCGCAGCTCGTCGCGCTCCTTGAGCAGGTTCTTCCAGTCCGACGCC
Source organism: Vicinamibacterales bacterium (assembly GCA_035537775.1). Classification (GTDB taxonomy): domain Bacteria; phylum Acidobacteriota; class Vicinamibacteria; order Vicinamibacterales; family UBA2999; genus Gp6-AA40. The sequence continues at coordinate 14,124 of DATLLQ010000232.1, forward strand.
TTGAGCGCGGTGTCCAGTGAGGCTTCGTAATCACCGGAGTCGTACACCGCGCCCATCTGTGTGTGATAGGGGAACTTGTCCTTCGGGATGAAGTTCTTGCGGCGCAGTTCCGCCGGATCCATCTTGAGCTCGCGGGCAAGCATGTCGAGCGCACGCTCGACGAAGAAGGTGGCCTCCGGACGGCCGGCGCCCCGGTACGCGTCGGTCGGAGTCTTGTTGGTGAAGACCTCGGTCAACGTCGTCCGAATCGCCGGGATGTCGTACGTCGCGTTCGCCATCAACATCGTCAGCGTCGGAATCGCCGCCGTGAGGAGCATGTTGTAGGCGCCGATGTCGGCGATGAGGCGCATCTTGATGCCGAGCACCTTGCCGTCCTTCGTCGCCGCGACGTCGATGTAGCAGATGATGTCGCGGCCGTGAGTGGTGGCGACGAACGCCTCTGAGCGCTCCTCGATCCACTTCACCGGAATGCCCAGCTTCTTGCTGACCGCGGCGCAGACATACTCTTCGGCGTAGATGTTGATCTTGGCGCCAAAGCCGCCGCCGACCTCAGGGGCAATGGCGCGGACCTGGTCTTCGCCGAGCCCGAGCATGCCCGAGACCATCGACTTGAGGATGTGCGGGTTCTGCGTCGACGACCAGATGGTCAGCTGGCTTCGTCCCGGCTCGTAGTGCGCAACCACGCCGCGCGGCTCCATCGCGTTCGGAACGAGGCGGTGGTTGTGCATCCGCTGGGAGATCACCACGTCGGCGTCCTTGAACGCCTTCTCGACCGCCGAGTCGTCCGGCGCGTGGCCGGGAGGCGCGCCCGTCCCGCTCGGCATCGGTCCCAGCGCGACGTTGTTCGCAAACTGCGGGTGTACGAGCCCCGGCTTACCCTGCAGCGCCAGCTCGGGATCCACCACCACTGGAAGCGGGTCGTAGTTGACGACGATCGCGTCTGCCGCGTCGCGCGCGATGTAGCGATCGGCGGCGACGACCACTGCAACCGCTTCGCCGGCAAACCGGACGATATCGACGGCAACGGCGCGGTGCTCCGGCGACGGGAATGGAGTCCCGATCGGCATCGGCTTCAGCAGTTCGGCGATCTGCGTGCCGGTGAAAACGGCCTCGACGCCGTCCATCTTTTCTGCAGCACTGGTATCGATCGACACGATCTTGCCGTGCGCGATGTCGCTGCGCTTGAACGCAATGTGCTGCAGCCCGGGAATCTTCACGTCGTCCACGTAGGTGGCGCGGCCCTGGATCAGGCGGGGGTCCTCACGCCGTTTGACGCGCGTGCCAACGAGCTTGGGGAGCGTTGGTGAAGCCATGGCTAACGCCCTCCCTTGTTCGCCGCGTACTGGATGGCGTTGACGATGTGCTGGTAGCCGGTGCAGCGGCAGAAGTTGCCTGAGATGCCCTCGCGGATCTCCTGCTCGGACGGCTTCGGGTTGTCGTTGAGCAGGTTGACCGCGGACATGATCATGCCCGGGGTGCAGTAGCCGCACTGCAGGCCGTGCTCCTCCCAAAAGCCTTCCTGGAGCGGGTGCAGCTTGTCGCCGTTGGCCAGCCCTTCAATGGTGACCACCTCGGAGCCGTCGGCCTGAACCGCGAACATCGTGCAGGACTTGGCGCTTCGGCCGTCGATGAGCACCGTGCACGCGCCGCACTGGCTGGTGTCGCAGCCAACGTGGGCGCCAGTGAGGTTGAGCTGCTCGCGAAGGAAGTGGACCAGGAGCAGCCGCGGCTCCACGTGCCCCTTGCGGACCTTGCCATTCACTTTGATTGAGATTGGGACCATGCGTGTCCGTCCTGACTGTGTATGTGGCGTTCGGCTCGAACCGAACCAGCGAACGACAATATTTGGCCTTACCGCTCAAGTCAACGGGCTTGCCCTCGGGTTCGATCCCTCGGCGAAGGCGGAGCCTGCCTCGCCGAAGCCGGTCTCAATTCAGCGGCGAAGGCGGAGCCTGCCTCGCCGAAGCCGGTCTCAATTCAGCGGCGAAGGCGGGTGACCTGTCCTGTCACAACCGTGCGTCACGATGTCTCTGGAGGTCAGAGATGGCTGGAACCGTGGGACAAACCGTGGGACAAGTCGTGTGCTTCGAGACGTTTCGGCGAGAGCGGGACCAGCGCCAGGCACGGGTGCTTCCGTATCTGGCGCCGGCTGAGCGTCAGTTACTGCGTTCGCCGTTCAGCGGCGTGCAGTTGACGGGACGAGAGGTCCAGCACCGCCAGCGCATGCTGCAGCACCTGGCGGAGGAGTCGGCGGCGAATCAGTAGGACACGATCACGCGCAGCGTGCCACTGTTATCGTCCAGCACGTCGTCGTTGATTCCGAGGAACAGGCGGCCGTTGCCGCGCATGCGGAAGGGCCCCTGGTCGGCCCCGATGAAGAACACGTCGCGTTCGCCGATGCGGCCGATGAGAGCCGCCGCCGGGCGGTCCGGAAGCGGCCGGTTGGCGTTGAACGGGGAGTTGCGCTCGCCGGCGGCGCCGTCGCGCCGGTTGGGCCCCCATCGCACTTCGCCACTCGACTGAATGTAGATCTGCTGCCCGTTGCGAACCTCGATGCCGGTATCAGCCCAGCCCTCACGCGCGCTCACACTGACCTGCCGCTCGCGCATCCCGCGCGGGATCGCGAGAAGGTCGTCGTTGCGGCTTACGTCGTTCCGGTTTACATCGTTCCGGTTTCCGTCGTTCCGGCTTCCGAACTCCTCGACGAACTCGATCCGTGCAATTTCGTTTCGAGGTATCCGCACGATGCGCCGGCCGGCACCGCTGCGTTCCTCGAACTCGATCTCGCGGCCGAACACGCCAAGCAGCTCGCCCTGAATTCGGCGTCCGTTGGTGAGGACAAGCGTGTCCGCCGAGATCGCAGCCGCCAGGCCGATGACGATGAGGGAAGTAGCGACGACAATGCGCTTCATAGTGGCCTCCGTCCTCTGCGTGTGACGCGCAGCGCGCGCCGGCTGTCGTCTGGGCAAGCCGCATGCCGTACCACGCTCGAGAAGCGGAGCCGGCCAATGCTGAATGAGGCGCACGTGCAATAGCGTGCGGCGCGGCCTCGCTAGTATAGTCACCGCAATTTGCCGCCGAACGCTCGCATCTCACCGATCCCGGTGATCTGGTGTATCGCCGTGACGCTCCTGCTTGGCAGCGCGTTCCGGGAGATCGGGTGGTCCTACGTTGACACGGCCAACAATCTCTCGGCCGCGGCCGACAGCCGCTCCTGGCACGAGCTGGCCAGCGACGCGCTGACAAAAAGCGTCGAGTACCGGCCACTTCTGGATCTGGGAACCAGGAGCGCCTACCGGGTTCTTGGCCTCAACATCGACGCCTACCAGGCGATCGTGTTCGTCGAGTTCGGAGTGCTGCTCATCATGCTCGTCGTGCTGTTCCGCCCGAGTGGATGGCGGCGCGTCGCCGCGGCGATTCTGGCGCTGAGCGTCGCGGTGGGACTCCACACATCGCGCATCCTTTTCCTGTTCGTCCCGCTGAACGCCTACTTGACGTCGCTGCTTCTCGTGCTGGTTGCCATGTTCGTCGTCATCACACCGAAACCGCGCATCGTCGAGTGGGTGCTGCTGCCGCTGACGATGATTGCGCTCTTCTGGCTGGAGCTTGGAGTGCTCATCGTGCCGCTGGCGATCGGAGCCTGGCTTGCGAGTGCTCCAGACACGACGTGGCGCAGTGTCGTCGCCAGCGCCGCCGGACTGGCTATCTACCTGGTTGCTCGCCTGGGCTTCGGTCCCAGCATGGGCCCGGACGTCCCTGATACCGGTCTCGGGTTTTCCATGCTCAGTGCGGCCGATCGCGTCGCGATGTTCGGTGAGCGTCCGTGGCTCCTCTGGCTGTACAACGTCGGCGCAACGCTGATGACCGTTGTGGCCTCCGAGCCGCGCGCCGGGACCTTCCGATTTGTCGCCGCGCTTCGTGCTGACGCCGTGCCCGCCTGGATGTGGCTGCATGTGGTGTCGTCGTTGCTCACCACGCTGGTCGTATGCCTCGCGGTACCGGGAATACGCGCACGGGCGACACGCGATCGGCTGATTGCCGTGTTTGGAGGCGTGCTCCTCATCGGCGGCAGCGTGCTCGGATTCCTCTATACTCGTGACCGCATCGGCCTGGCCGCCGGCATCGGCTACGCCATGCTCGTGTACGTCGCCGTGACGGCGTTGCTCGAACGGCCTGTGTCGAGATGGATGTCGATTACCGCGACGGCGCTGGTCGTGATGCTCGGTGTCGGCTGGTCGCTTCGAGTGGGCGAAATGTACGTCGCGCTCAGGGAGACGGCGTGGGACTTTCAGCACGAATGGACGCGGGACGAAGCGCAGGCGCCGGCAGACACGATCGTCGGACGTATGCGCGCGGCGACTCTGAGGCAGCGGCCGGCCGATCCTCAACACGACCCGCTCTGGACCTATGTGCTGTTTGAGCGACGATTCACACGGGAGAAGGAGACGCCGTGATCAACGTTCGCGTTGTGCTTGCATCCCTGTTGCTGGCTGGTCTGGGCACCGCGGCGCCGTCCGCGCAGCGTGCTGGCGGCCCGCCGGCCGCGCCGCCCCTCGTCCGTGAAAACGTGACGGAGAAGATCTCCGAGCACGTCTACGTCATCCCGGACAACAGCGTCTCGATGGTCCCGAACATCGGAATCATCGTCGGCTCGCGCGGCACGCTAGTGGTCGACACCGGACTTGGGACGCGCAACGGGCAGACGGTCGTGAAGGAGATGCAGAAGGTCAGCAAGACGCCGGAGCTGTATCTGGCGACCACGCATTTCCACCCCGAGCACGACCTGGGCGCAGGAGGGTTCCCGCTGCAGACGAGAATGATCCGCTCTCAGGATCAGCAGAAGGAGATAGCGGAGCAGGGTCTCGCGACTGCCGAACGTTTCCGCGGGTTCGGGCCGGCGAACGCGGAGCTGCTGCAGGGCGCTGAATTCCGCAAGGCCGATATCTCCTTCGATCGGGAGCACGTGCTCGACCTGGGGGGCGTGCGCGTGCGGATCATGGCCATGGGCTACAACCACACACGCGGCGACAC
>DATLLQ010000233.1:0-2448 GCA_035537775.1 Vicinamibacterales bacterium
TCGGCGCCGACCTCGGCGCCGCGTACGTCATCGAAGGATCGGTTCGACGAGACGGAGAGCATGACGAACTGGTGCGAATCATTCCGCGGATGATTCGGGTCGCTGACGATGTCACCGTGTGGACGCATCAGTACGACGTGAAGCTGTCCGAGGTGGAGAGTGCGCACGCCGACATGACTCGCAGGATCGGCGACGCGCTGAAGGCCGAAGCAGCGATTGCTGGCGAGGCGCTGCCGTCCAGGCCGTTTGCAGATTCAGAGGCGTACCTCGCCTACCTCCGGGGCGTCTCGGCGTTTCAGGAAAGCCAGTCTGATACGAGCCTTCAATCACACGCGCGACGTGAGCTCGAGTTCGCCGTGGCCCGCGATCCACAGGCGGCTCTTGCCTGGAGCTGGCTCGCGAAGGTCTACTGGGCGCAATACGGCGCCGGCGCGCAGCGCCTCCCCGAGGTCCGCGAGGCAGCGTATCGCGCTGCACAGAAGGCCATTGCCCTGGCGCCAGACCTTCCAGACGCGCACCTCGCCCTGGCCCGGGTGCTGTCGGGCACCGGCGACGATGACGGGGCCCTTCGTGAGCTCGAACTGGCGCGGCGTGCACGTCCGACGCTGGAAGGGATCCGCACCGAGGCCTGGATGCGACAAGGGCGCGGGGAGTGGTCGCAGGCGCTTGCCCTGTTCATGAAGGGCTTTGAGCTCGAGCCGGCTGCGATCGCGGATCTGATCGGGGTCCACTACCTGCACCTGCGTGACTACCCCAACGCGGCGCGTTATCTCGCCGTCTCGAGAGCGGCTAACCAATCGGCGGCGACCGTTCCCGAGGCCTGGCTGCGATTCAGCCATACGGGAGACATTGCCGGCGCACGCGACATCCTCGAGCCGGCACTGGCGCTGAAGACGCCGGATGCCCGCGTGCGGGGGCTGCTCGCGCGTTACGAGTGGTTCGACGGACGGTACGACCGCGCCATTGCCTTGATACAGCAGATGGATGCGGCTGGTGCGTGGCTGCCCGCCAATTTCCGATTCCCGGCGGCGATCGCGATGGGACAGGTCTACGAGAGCATGGGGCAGCAGGACCGCGCTCGTGCGTACTTCGCCGATGCCCTGAAAACGCTGCAGGCCGCCGAGGCGCAACGTCCAAACGATTACCAGATTCACGCCGGCATCGGCCTGGCGGCCGCGGGGCTGCGGCGAGCGGACCTCGCGGTCCGTCATGGACGACGCGCCGCCGGACGGGAGCCAAGAAACGCCGTCGCCGCGCCCGTGCTCGACTATCTGCTGTCGACCATCTATGCGCGGCTCGGTCAGCATGCCGAAGCGTTCGCCACGCTGGACGGGATGTTCGCGGCGCCAGGCTTTTACAGCGAACAATGGATCGAGCGCGATCCCTGGTTCGCGTCGCTGCGCTCGGATCCTGCGTATGCCGCGCACCGTGACCGGTGGGCGCGCAGCAAGGCGGATGCCCTGAAGCGTCCCTGAGCCCGGAGATCTTCCCCAGATCCCGCCACACGTTATCCACCATATAATTCGCGCGATATGACTCGTTTATCGCGTGGATTCTTCGCCCTGCTGATGGGTCTGGCCCTGCTCTTCTGTTCCGCTTGCGCATCCAAGCCGGACCCGACGAAGGACGAGGCAGACATCAAGACCACCCTCGAGACGTTCTACGGCGCAATGCGGGAAGGCGACAACGCCAAGGCGATGTCGACGATCGCGCAGGACGCGCAATTCGTCGAAAGCGGCAAGCTCGAGACGCGCGAACAGTACGAGATGAACCACCTGCCCAACGACATCAAGTTCGAAAAGCAGGTGCACGGCAAGCGCGGGCCGCTGCGCACCCGGATCAACGGCGACGTGGCCTGGGTGATCGCCGAGACCGAATTCATGGGGAAGTTCGAAGAGGACGGCGCGGTCAGCGACGTGGACTTCGTCAGCTCGCAGCTCGCCGTGCTCTCGCGCGAGCCGGAAGGCTGGCGCATCCGCTCGATTCACTGGTCATCGCGGCCACGTTAGTCCCTCGTGCTTGGTACTCGGTCCATGGTCCGTCCGTGGTCCCCGGTTCTTGGTCCCTGATCCCGGTATGAAGTCCTCCGTCCGTTCTCCGTCAACGCACCCGTGGCACATCGCCAGCAACATGGCATTGCGCGTGGGGGCGCTCCTTCCGCTGCTGCTCCTCACGCTCGCGATCGGCATGTCGATTTACCACTGGGTCGAAGGCCTCCCCTGGCCCGACGCGTTCCTGAACGCCGCGATGCTCCTGGGCGGGATGGGTCCCGTCGATCGTCTGCAGACGACACAGGGAAAGTGGCTTGCCGGAGGCTACGCGCTCTTCGCGGGGCTCGTGTTCATCGTCGTGGCCGGTGTCATGCTCGCCCCGGTCATTCACAGCGTCCTCCACCGGTTTCATCTCGAGACCGGCGGGAGGCAGTCTGGCTGACCTGCCGAACGCTGG
>DATLLQ010000234.1:0-9194 GCA_035537775.1 Vicinamibacterales bacterium
AAGGCGAGGCGGATCGGCTCCTTGTTTGCCGACGAGATCGAGGGGGCGGCGCTTGCCACGCTGCGGAAGACCTTGGCACCGGACTTCACCGAGAACGAAGTCGCCGAGGTGGAAACCAAGGTCACGCATGACGGCGTCGTCGCCCGCACGGTTCGGCTGGCGGTCTTGAAGGATGGCTCGAACACGGTCGTGACGCTGCCCGCGATGTCGTTCAGGATGCAGGCCGATCAGACGAAAACCATGTCGGCGGCTGTCGAAGCCTTCAAGGCCGAGACCCAGCTTGATGACGCGCGGCGGGCCGAGCTCGCGTATCGATTGCGTGACATCCTCAACGACGAGGAGAGCGAGAACTTCAGCGCCGCGCTGGCTCGTCGCCCGCTCGTCAAGTCGACGGGACTCAATTTCTCCGTCGCCAACCTCGGAGGGATGGTCCAGGAGCTGAGGAACGCTCGGCCTCAGCCGGCAGTCGTGAGAGAAATCGGGTTCGTCTCCGCTCCGACGGCTCCCTGAAACGGAGCGCTGGTCACATCCCCATGGCGCCGGCGGACGGTGCGTGCGGCCGGCCCGGTTCGGGAATCTGACAGATGACGGCTTCGGTCGTCAGTAGCAGCGAGGCGATCGAGGCGGCGTGCTGGAGGGCCGAGCGGACCACTTTGGCCGGATCGATCACTCCGGCGGCGACGAGGTCTTCGTAACGCTCGGTTTGCGCGTTGAAGCCCTCGTCTCCCGTCATCTCCTTCACGCGCTGCACGACAATCGAGCCTTCGTGACCCGCGTTGGCCGCAATCCATCGCATCGGTTCTTCAATGGCACGGCGGAGGATGTTGACGCCGACCTGCTCCTCGCCCGTCACCCGGAGCTGGTCGAGCACCGCTGCCGCCCGCAGTAACGCGACGCCGCCACCGGCGACGATGCCTTCGTCGACCGCGGCTTTGGTCGCATGCATCGCGTCCTCGACACGCGCCTTCTTTTCCTTCATTTCGGTCTCGGTGGCCGCTCCGACCTTGATGATCGCCACGCCGCCGACCAGCTTGGCCAGCCGCTCCTGCAGCTTCTCGCGGTCGTAGTCGGACGTCGTGTCCTCGATCTGCGCGCGGAGCTGCGTGACCCGGCCGGCGATCGACGCGGGAGTGCCGGCGCCCTCCACGATCGTCGTGTTGTCCTTGTCGATCGTGATCTTCTTGGCCTGGCCGAGGTCCTCGAGCTTTATGTTCTCGAGCTTCAGGCCAAGGTCCTCGGTGAGGGCCTTCCCGTTGGTCAGGACTGCGATGTCTTCGAGCATGTCCTTCCGGCGATCGCCAAAGCCGGGCGCCTTGACGGCGGCGACCTGAATCGTCCCGCGCAGCTTGTTGACGACCAGCGTGGCCAGCGCTTCGCCGTCGAGGTCCTCGGCGATGATCAGCAAGGGACGGCCAGCGCGGGCGACAAGCTCCAGCACCGGCAGGAGGTCCTTCATCGAGCTGATCCGCTTTTCGTGGATCAGGACGACTGGATTCTCGAGAACGGCTTCCATCCGTTCCGGATCGGTGACGAAGTACGCCGACAGATACCCGCGGTCGAACTGCATCCCCTCGACGAGGTCGAGGGACGTGTCCATGCTCCTGGCTTCCTCGACGGTGATGACGCCGTCCTTGCCGACCTTCTCCATCGCCTCGGCGATGATCCGTCCGATGGCGTCGTCATGATTGGCCGAGATGGTGCCGACCTGCGCGATCATCGGTCCGCTGACCGGCTTGGACATGCGCTCGATTTCGCGGGTGATCGCCTCGACGGACTGATCGATCCCGCGCTTGATGGCCATCGGGTTGGCGCCCGCGGTGACGTTCTTCGCGCCCTCGCGGTAGATCGCCTGCGCCAGCACCGTGGCGGTGGTCGTGCCGTCTCCGGCCACGTCCGACGTCTTGCTCGCCACTTCCTTGACCATCTGGGCGCCCATGTTCTCGAGCGCATCCCGCAGGTCGATTTCCTTGGCGACGGTGACACCGTCCTTGGTGATCGTGGGCGATCCGAATGCCTGACCGAGGATGACGTTGCGCCCTCGTGGTCCCAGCGTCACTTTCACGGCGTCCGCCAGGCTGTTGACGCCGCGCAGAATCGCCTGGCGCGACGCATCCCCGTACGTAATCTGGTTGGCCATCAGAGGCTCCGTTCCTGGACTGCAAGGACGTCGTCTTCTTTCATGATGAGATAGTCCGCGCCATCCACGGTGACCTCCTGCCCCGAGTACTTGCCGAACAGGACGGTGTCTCCCGCCTTGATGTCCATCGGCACTCGTTCGCCGTCGTCATTGGACTTGCCGAGACCCGTGGCCAGGACCGTGCCCAGCAGCGGCTTTTCTTTGGCCGAGTCAGGAATGACGATCGCACCGATGCGCTGCGTCGAGTCCTCGGCGAGGCGTTGAACGATGATTCGGTCGTGTAGCGGTCTGAGGTGCATGTACGAGTACTCCTGTGGCCGATGCGGTCATCGGCGCTGCTCCGAAGGTAAGCCGTTCGACCGATTCTCGCGCCGGAGTCGCTTCTCCGCGGCACGTCGGACAACCTGTCTGTTCCGGCTCCATGTTTCGATTCTGACGGCGTCGTAGCAGCCTCGCTGTTCAATTCGTTACACGTGGGCTAGCTGACGCGCAGGCGCACGGTCAGGGGTGCCGTCAACCGGCTCGTGACGTCCGCACCGGGCGCGAGCCGCACGTCCTTCCCCTTGGTGCCAAGCACAATGCCCGTGCCGGCTCCGCCGCCGATCGCCGCCCCTTTCGCGGCGCCGTCCCCTCCGCCGAGGAGGCCGCCGATCACCGCGCCGGCACCGGCGCCGATGCCGATCTTCGTGGCGTCCTCACCCTTGGTGGCCGCAGCGACATGTGTCCGCGCCGCCGTCTGCACGTCATAGCGCCGCCCGCCTGTCTGAAGAGAGGTGAAGCGGAAGGCGATCATTGCTCGTCCCTTTACACGCCCGGAGTCGTCAACCTGGGTCACGCTGCCAGCCAGCGTGGTCCCCACCGGCAATACTTCACGGCCATCGATCGAGACCGCGCGGGTGAGTCTTGCTGACACGGAATCCTCGATTGTGCTCGTATCCGATGCCATCGAGCTTGTCAGCGACAACGGAAGCGTGGTGCCGGACGGAATCGTCACGTCGCGATACGCGCGACGCGTCCAGAATCCAGAGGCCCTGCCGTTCTCAGCGACCAGGAACCTGCCGGTGGCCTCGGAGGCCGATGTTCCGCACGCACTGGCGACTCCTGTCGCCGCCAGGGCCAGGATCAACAGGAACGACGAGCGAATGGATGTCTTCGTCATCAGTTGGTGGCTTTCTGTGATGTGTTGCGCGGAGCGTTCTTTGCCAGCGCGTCGACCAATCGGCGGCCCGCCGCCGGGACGGGAATGTCCGTGCCGGTGACGATCGCGCGCGCGGTGATGCGCCGTCCGTAGACCTGCTCGCTGGCGTCGTTGTCGGGACGCAGCGAGGCGCCTTCGAGTGATACGCCGGCAAACAGCCCGCGCGATCGGGAGTAGCTCAGAATCTCAGCTCGCAGGGTCGCGTCGGTCGAGGCGCTGACGTCACGGCCTTTTGGTCCCGCGGCGGCAGTGGCGCTCGCGCCAAGCTTGACCTTGCTGTTCAGCAGGGCCTTGACCCCGCGGTCGTTCATGACGAGCAACACCAGGTCACTCGCCTGCCCGCCAAGCTGCAGCCCGACACTTCCGCCGTCCAGCGCATACATTGCCGGCGCACCCCAGGGGCCGTCGTAGCCCACCCCGGTGCGGCAGACCATCGCCCCGCGTCCGTAGCTGCCACCGATGCCGACCGCCACCTTCAGCATCGAAGGAATCACGATCACGCACTCGGCCCGGTCGAGCAGATCGCGCGGGATGTTGTCGTCAATCGCGAGAATCTCCTCGATGACGACGCCGGCGTCCTCGAGGCGATCGAGTTCCTTGTTTCCGGCGCCGAAGGCGGTCGATGCCATCACGAGACACACGACACCTGTCAGGAAGCGAATCATTGGTGAACCTCTCCGAGGGAAACCGGCAGCCAGTCCGGGACTGATCCGCGGAAGGTGTCGGCCACAGGACAGTGCAGGACGACCAGGAGTGTGGGGTTCTGGCTGACACACGATAGCGCGGCGGTCCACTCTCGTCTGTGCCGTTGTGAACAACCGGCCCACACCATGTGTTCAGCCACACGGCCGGGACAGTCATCCACCACCAGCGGCCGGCGCTCATCCAGAGGCTCGCCTGGAGGCCGCATAGGTACCCGGCTCGGCAGTCAGCTTCTTGTTTACAAGAACGATACGGCCAGATTCACCGGATGGGTGTCTAATGGTCGAGAGTTCACGGCGATGTCCGCGCGTTGTGGCCGGTGGCTGATCGCGTTGCTGTTCGTGCTGCTCGTCGCCGCCACGACGACCGAGAGCCAGACTGCGCCTCCTCGCTCGAGCGAACCCGTTCTTCGGCTTCCACAGATTCCTTATCGCTACGACAATCTCGTCGAGCTGCCGATCCACTTCAGGCAGGGGGACGCGCAGCGGTTCGACAACACCCCCAGGGACAATCCGATCACCGATGCCGGCGCCACGCTCGGGCGCGTGCTCTTCTACGACACACGGCTTTCGGCGAACGGCACGACCTCCTGTGCCACGTGCCACGTGCAGAAGAACGCCTTCGCCGACCCGAAGCCGGGCAGCCGCGGTTTTGAAGGCGGCACGACGGACCGGCACGCGATGAACCTGGTCAATCTCCGGTACCACCCGCGGGGTCGGTTCTTCTGGGATGAACGCGGCGGCAACCTGGAGGCGATGGTGCTGCTGCCGGTGGAGAACCGGCTGGAGATGGGGCAGGATGCCGCGCGCCTTCCGGAGATCCTCGGACGCGATTCGCGCTATCAGGAGCTGTTCCGCAGCGCGTTCGGCGATCCCGAGATCACGAAGGAGCGGATCTCACGAGGGCTGGCGCAGTTTCTTCGCGCGCTCGTGTCGTACCGCTCGAAATACGACGAAGGGCGGGCCGAGGTGCCCTCGTCGAAAGAGGACTTCGCGAACTTCACGCCGCAGGAGAATCGCGGCAAGGCGCTCTTCCTGCGCAACTGCGCGCTCTGCCACCTGCCGGACCAGGACGCCCACTTCGTGATGACCGAGCCGGTGAATACCGGGCTCGACGAGGACACGGTCGCCACCGACGGCGGCGTGGGCGACATCTCGCTCAACCCCCGGGAGGTCGGGTTTTTCAAGTCGCCGTCGCTTCGCAACGTGGAAGTCACGGGACCGTACATGCACGATGGACGCTTCACGACGCTCGAGGCGGTGCTCGAGCACTACAGCAGCGGCGGCAAGAAGCATCCGAACAAGGACATCCGCGTTCAACCGCTGAACCTGACCGCGTCGGAGAAGGCCGCGCTCGTCGCCTTCCTGAAGACGCTGACGGATCCGCATTTCCTCAACGACCCGCGTTTCTCGGACCCATTCCGGTGATGTCGATCGACTCGAAGGAGTGAAGTCATGCGTTACAGCTGCGCAGCATTGGCCATTCTGCTTTTGTCGACCGCGACGGCCGCGGCACAGGACGAAGTGAGGGCCTTGCCGACGACACCGAACGTGCGCTCGATCCTGTCGCTGTCGCACCAGCCCGAATCACGCCGGCTGGGCGCCGACGACGTCGTCGCGCGACTGATGCGGTTCGACCGGAACAACGACTTCAAGATCGAGATAGACGAGTTGCCGGAGCGGATGCAGACCCTCGTCGTGCGCGGTGACAGGTCCGATGACCTGAAGCTCGACATTGCCGAGATCCGCCGGATGACACACATCGGACCCGAGGTGCCGGTTCTTTTCCATAGTCCGCAGTTCGGCTCCTACGGATTCGGCGATGTATTCGGGCTGTCGAGCCGCACGCACATCGAGAACTCGATCGACGATCTCCGCCTTGCGCCACAGACAGCGCTGGAAGCGAAGCGAATTTCCCTGGCGCAGGCCGACGAGTTCGATCGTCTGGCGCCGGGCTTTGGCCGGCAGCCGCTCACTGACGAGCGGCGAGCCACTCTCATTGCCCGACTGAGCAGCGTGCTCACCGAAGAAGAGCGCGACAACCTGAACGCTGCACTGGCGCGCCGTCCGCTGGTCAAGGCAACCGGACTGGGACTCGACGTTTTGACGGGGAACGCGCAGACAAATGGGCTTACCGTCGACCCAGCCGTCCGCTGAGGGCCGCGGGACTTCTAGCTCGAAGGAGTGACTGTCATGCGTTACATCTGCGCCGCGTTGCTCATGCTGATGTCGTCCGTTGTGGCGGCGTCCGCGCAGGCAGTGTCCACCGCCATCAGCTTGGAAAGCGAGCTCAAAACGCTGGCGGCACAAGCGGCCAGGAGCGCAGCCGTGCCGCCGGCCTCAGCCGTGCGCACCGACGACGTCGTTGCGCGCCTGATGACCTTTGACCGCGATCGCGACGGCAAGGTCACGTCAGTCGAACTCTCGGAGCGGATGCACAGTCTCATCACCCAGGGTGATCAAAGCGGCGACGGAGCGCTCGACCTCTCCGAGGTGCGGGCGCTGGCGCTGACGCAGCGACAATTCCCTATCGCAGGGCTTGGGAACCTGGGCGGCAGCTATGGCTTCGCCGATGGTGCCGGGCAATCCAGCCGCACGCACATTGAAAATTCGATCGACGATCTCCGTCTCGCCGAAAACGTCAGTCAGGAGGCGAAACGGATCGCCGGCGCGTTCGTCGACCAGTTCGAAGGCGCGGCCCTCGCACGTCTGCGCCAGGCTCTCGCGCCCATGGTCTCCGCCGAGCAGCTGCCTGGCCTGGAACGCGAGCTGAAGAGCCTGGCGTCCTTCCAGGCCTCGATAACGATGCTGCGCGACGACCGGTTGGCGAAGGTGCCCATCGCGGCGACGATCTCGAACCTTTCCAGGCAGGTGCTGAGCAAGCGCCAGCTCTCCGACGATCAGATCAAGATCGCCGAAGCCGCCATCGAAACCTTCAAAGCCGAGCAACAGCTCGACGAAGCCCGTCAGAATCTGCTCGTCGCCGAATTGAGCGAGATCCTGACGAGCGACGAGAGCGGCGATCTGCGCGCCGCGCTGGCTCGCCGTCCGCTCGCCAAGGGACCACTCGCCGGGTTTCAGCAGGTGAACGGGGCCGGGGTTACTTTCAGATCCGTCCGCTGATCGAGACGTAGTTGTCGGGGAAGGAGTGATTGTCATGCGTTACGGCTTCGCTGCATTGTTTCTGCTGACGTTGTCTGCTGCAGCGTCAGCCCAGGAAGTGTCCACGCGGTTCACCGCGCCTTCGCTGGAAACGCTCAATGGTCTTCTGCAGACGGTGCAACAACAAGGCGCGCAGGCGCGGCTGAGCGCGGGCGACGTGCTTGTGCGCATGATGACGTTTGACCGCGATCGCGACGGCAGGGTCGCGACCGGCGAGCTCTCCGAGCGGATGCAGGGTCTCGTCGCTCGCGGCGATCGCAGCGGCGACGGAGCGCTCGACGAGTCCGAGATCCGCATGCTGGCGACCGCGCGGCAATTCGCGGCGACATCGCCTCAGGGCGGCGGCTACGGCTTCTTGGACACCACGTTCTCCAGCCGCAACCACATCGAAAACTCAATCGATGATCTCCGCCTCGCGCCGAACGCACGCGCGGAGGCGAAGCGCATCGCCCTCGCGTTCGTTGACGAGTTCGAAGCTGGGGCCTCAGCAAACCTGCGGCAGGCTCTCGGGCCCATCATCACAACACAGCAACTCGCCCAGTTGGAGGCGAGCCTCAGCACCCGCGGCCGCGCGGTCTTGATGACGGCAGGCGTAAATGGAGCGGTGGCCCCCGCCCCGGTCGCGCCGACCCGGCCCGCTGTCACGACGGCGCTCGTCAGGCAACGGCTGTCGCTGTCGCCCGAGGAGCTCAAAGCCGTGGCTGCCGCCGCGGATGCGTTCAGGGCGGAGCAGCAGTTCGACGACGCGCACCGGATTCAGCTCGTGGCCCGGTTGAGCAGCGTTCTCACCCCGGAAGAAAGCGACAACCTGAGCGCCGCACTGGCCCGTCGCCCGCTGATCAAGAGGCCAGGGACGGTCGCTGGAGTCGTGAGTGCGGTGCAGGTGAGGGAAATCGGCTTCACGGGCACCACCGCTCCGTAGGACGTGTCTCCGGGTGCGGCGGCAATCGCGCCGCCGCACCGACTGCGATGGCGGTAGAATCGCCCCGCCATGCGACGAACGCTCACGCTGACGGCTTTTGCCGTCCTCTTCCTGTCGGTCCTGGGCCAGGCCGGCCCGTCCGTTTTCCCCACCGGCACCACGATCTACGACCCGGCGCGCGCCTGGAGTGGCTTCACGGTGCTGTCACCGCTCGCCGGCCCGAATGTCGTGGTCCTCGACATGAACGGCCGGATCGTCAAGCAGTGGGACGGCTTCAACAATTCGGCTGGCGGGCCCGCGCGTGTTCTGCCGAATGGCGACGTCATCGCCGCGGCCGGCGCGCGTCCCGGGCGGCAGGAATCGCTGGAGCTCGTGCAGCGTGACTTTGCCGGCGCCGTCGTCTGGCGTCTCGACCGCAACGAAGAGATTCCGACCAACGACGGCAAGACGATGCCGTCGCTGCGGCAGCATCACGACTGGCAGCGCGAGGACTTTCCGTCCGGCTACTATTCGCCGGAGTCAACGCCCGCGCGTTCCGGTAGCAACACGCTCGTGCTCAGCCACACCGATCGCCGCGTGCCGGCAGTCGCCGGTGACGTACTGCTGCAGGACGATCGCATCATCGAAGTGTCGCCAACGGGCCAGGTCCTCTGGCAGTGGGTGGCCGGCGATCACATCGAGGAGCTTGGTTTCGACGCCAGAGCTCGCACGTCGATCCGCACGGCGCGCGCCGGAGGCGCCGGACCTGGTGCAGGTCGCGGCGGGGCGCGTGGCGCCGCACCTGATGGCGCGGGGCGAGGCGCCGCGGCACCGGGCAATGCAGCGCCGGGCGGTCCGGGACGTGGAGATGCTGGAGCAGGACGCGGTGGACCAGGCCGCGGAGCCGCCCCGGGCGGTGCAGCGGCCGGCCCGGCCGCGTTCGACTGGCTGCATCTGAACTCGGCCACGTACCTCGGGCCCAATCGCCACTTCGACGCCGGCGACAAGCGCTTCGCGCCGAACAACGTGATCGTCAGCAGCCGCGAAGCAAGCCTCCTCGCGATCATTGCCCGCGACGGTTCGGTCGTGTGGCGG
>DATLLQ010000235.1:0-6648 GCA_035537775.1 Vicinamibacterales bacterium
GGCGCCGACACGCGCGAGGTCGTCGACGCCTATCAGTACGGGCAGGTCCTGACCGACTTCGATCTCCACCTGCTCAACGAGGGCACGCACTATCGCGCCTGGGACAAGCTCGGCGCGCACCGCCTCGTCGTCGACGGCGTCACCGGCGTCCACTTCGCGGTGTGGGCGCCGAACGCGCAGCGCGTCAGCGTCATCGGCGACTTCAACCGCTGGGACGGGCGCGTGCATCCGATGCGCAAGCTCGTGCCCGCCGGCATCTGGGAGATCTTCATTCCCGATCTGCCCGACGGCGCCTGCTACAAGTACGAAGTGCGGACGCCCGCCGGCCACCTGCTCGACAAGTCGGACCCGTACGGCCGCCGCTTCGAGGTGCCGCCCAACACGGCGTCGATCATCTGGACCGAGGGACGCTACGAGTGGGGCGATGACGACTGGATCCGCGATCGCCCGGCGTTCGGCGGGTGGCACGAGCGGCCGATGTCGGTCTACGAGGTCCATCTCGGATCGTGGAAGCGCGTGCCTGAAGAGGGCGACCGGTACCTGACCTACCGCGAGCTTGCCGACCAGATGGTTCCGTACGTGCGCGAGATGGGCTTCACCCACATCGAGCTGATGCCGGTGATGGAGCATCCGTTCTCCGGCTCGTGGGGCTACCAGGTGATCGGCTTCTTCGCGCCGACCAGCCGCTTCGGCACGCCCGACGATTTCCGGTACTTCGTCGACACCCTGCACGAGGCCGGCTACGGCGTGATCGTGGACTGGGTGCCTGCGCACTTCCCGCGTGACGAGTGGGCGCTGGCCCGGTTCGACGGCTGGCACGATCGCCCGTTGTCCACTTACGAGGTGCACCGGGGCTCGTGGCGGCGCATGGCCGGCGAGCCGGAGCGCTACCTCACCTACCGCGAGCTGGCCGACCAGCTCGTGAGCTACGTCCGCGACCTCGGGTTCACGCACATCGAGCTGATGCCGGTGATGGAGCACCCCTTCTCCGGCTCGTGGGGGTATCAGGTCATCGGCTTCTTCGCGCCGACCAGCCGCTTCGGCAGTCCGGATGACTTCCGCTACTTCGTGGACGTGTGCCACCGGAACGGCATCGGCGTGATCCTGGACTGGGTGCCCGGACACTTCCCGAAGGACCGGCACGGCCTCGCGCAGTTCGACGGCACGTCGCTCTACGAGCACGCCGACCCGCGCAAGGGTGAGCACATGGACTGGGGCACGCTGATCTTCAACTACGGGCGCAACGAGGTGCGCACGTTCCTGATGAGCAGCGCGCTCTACTGGCTCGAGGAGTTCCACATCGACGGCCTGCGCGTGGACGCGGTGGCGTCGATGCTGTACCTCGACTACTCGCGCCGCCAGGGAGAGTGGATTCCGAATCAGTACGGCGGCCGCGAGAACCTCGAGGCCGTCGCCTTCCTGCAGCAGTTGAACACCGAGACGCACGGCCGCGTGCCGGGCACGATCACCGTAGCGGAGGAGTCAACCGCGTGGCCGGCCGTCAGCCGTCCGACCTACGTCGGCGGCCTCGGGTTCACCTACAAGTGGAACATGGGCTGGATGCACGACATCCTCGAGTACGTGAAGGAGGATCCCGTGCATCGCCGCTGGCATCACGGCGAGATCACGTTCTCGATGCTCTACGCGTTCACTGAGAACTTCGTGCTGCCGTTCTCGCACGACGAGGTCGTGCACGGGAAGCGCGCGATGCTCGACAAGATGCCCGGCGACATCTGGCAGAAGCACGCCACACTGCGGGCGCTGTACGGCTTCATGTTCGGGCATCCCGGCAAGAAGCTGCTCTTCATGGGCTGCGAGTTCGGGCAGTGGTGGGAGTGGAACGTCGACACCAGCCTCGACTGGCACGTGCTCGACGAGCCGCTGCATCAGGGATTGAAGCGCTGGGTGCAGGATCTCAACCACACCTATCAGCGCGAGGCGTCGTTGCACCAGGTGGACTTCGAGCCGGCCGGCTTCAGCTGGATCGACTGCAACGACAACGAGAACAGCGTCGTCTCGATGATTCGCCGCGCCCGCAACCCCGCGGACTTCACCGTGATCGTGGCGAACTTCACACCCGTGCCGCGGCCCGGCTACCGGATCGGCGTGCCAGAGGGCGGGTGGTATCGCGAAGTGTTGAACAGCGACGGAGCGATGTACGGCGGAAGCAACATGGGCAACGGCGGGGGAGTGAACGCCGACGCGCAGCCGTCACACGGCTTCAGCCACTCGCTGGTCGTCACCGTTCCGCCGCTGGGGTTTGTGCTCTTGAAGAGAAGTTAGCTAGTTCACCGGCTCGATCTTCAAAATCATCCCGTCCGCCGTATTGCCGCCGGTCGCGCCCTCCGTGGCGACGTAGATGTTCCCATCCGGCCCTTCGACGATGTCGCGAATCCGCTGACGGAGATCGGTGAGCAGATTCTCGCGGCGTTCAGCCTGTGACGGCTGATTGAACGCCACGCGGATCAGCGCGCGCGTCGTCAGAGCGCCAATGAACATGCTCCCTTTCCAGCCCTTGAACCGATCGCCGTTGTAGAAGTAGACGCTGGACGGGCTGATCGACGGCACCCAGAACATGCGCGGGTTGTCCATCCCCTTCCGGAACCACGGCTCCTCGGAGACGAGCGACCCGGTATAGTTGCGGCCCATCGACACGAGCGGCCAGCCATAGTTGTGTCCCGGCAGCAGGACGTTGACTTCGTCGCCTCCGAGCGGGCCGATCTCCGCCTGCCACACCTCGCCCGTCTCCGGATGCACGGTGAGCCCGTAGCCGTTGCGATGGCCGTAGGTGTAGATCTCCGGCTTCGCGCCGGCACGGCCCACGAACGGATTGTCCGGCGGCGCCGTCCCGTCGTCGCGCAGCCGCAACGTCTTGCCCACGTGGTTGTCGAGCGCCTGGGCCTTCATCCGCAGGCTGTTGTCCTCGGTGCCGGTGCAGCAGAGGCGATCGCGATCGCCCACCGTCATGAACAGCATCCCGCCTGGACCGAAGAAGATGCGTCCCGCGGTGTTGCCGCTCGATTCCCACGCCTCGGCCACGAAGATTTCCTTCACCTCGACGACGGTCGTGCCGTCGAATCGGCCTCTCGACACCGCGATCGTGTTGCCGCGCTCGCCGGACTTCAGATGTGAGGCGTAGACCAGCCCGTTCTTCGCGAATTGCGGATGCACGGCGACGAAGTGCAGCGAGTCGTTCCCGCTCGGCTGTTTCGGGGCCACCCATACAGGGTCAGGCAGCAGGACCCCATCTCTGATGACGCGGAGGCGCCCCGGCTGCTCGGTGACCAGCATGGTCTTCGCGTCCGCGAAGGCGATGCTCCAGGGGTGAACCAGCCCACCAGCCACGCGGGTGACGCGGATTCTCTGGCCCGTCTGAGTCCCGATTTCCACTGGAAGCGTCGGTGCCGGCGGGCCCGCAGGTTGTCCGCCCTGGCTGAAGACCATGGTGGACGACGCGAACAAAGCGGCGACCACGATGAAGGTTTGCATGGTGCGCATAACGCGCGAATGCTACCACCAAGCTAGTTGGTAGTTGGTAGTTGGTAGTTGGTAGTCGGTAGTTGCAGGTTGGTGGTCTTGGGGAATCTTGCGCGGCAGCTTGAAATTGTTCATTCGCGCAGGAGTTCCCGGCTGTCGGCGTTCCGGCGCGAGGCCCGGATCCGCTGCCTCGACCTATCGCTGCACTGGCAGATCACTTGCTGGATGCGGTCGCGTGGCCCCGACTCACCGGCGCGTCGTTGTTGAACATTACGGCGGACCGGATGCGCTTCGCGTCCTCGAAGAGGAGCGCCCGGAGCCGAGGGACGGCGAAGTCCGTGTTCGAGTGCTGGCAGCCGGCGTCTCGCTGCCAGACGTCATGATGCGTGAGGGCATTCATCCCGAGACGCCCCGAGTGCCATTCACACCAGGGTGGGATCTGGTTGGGGTCGTGGACTCGGTCGGCGCCGGTGTTTCCGGGATTGCGCCAGGCCAGGCCGTCGCGGCGCTTCCGATCAGCGGGGCTTACGCCGAATACGTCTGTCTGCCGGAGCGCGAGTTCGTTCCGGTGCCTCCCGGCCTGGACGCTGGAGAGGCCGTCAGTCTCATCCTGAACTACGTGACGGCGTTTCAGATGCTTCATCGATCGGCGACGGTTCGGCCTGGGCAGCGCGTCCTGATTCATGGCGCCTCCGGAGGAGTCGGTACAGCGCTGCTCCAGCTTGGCCGCCTCGCCGGGCTCGAGATGTACGGGACCTGCTCGTCGCGGGGCGCGGCGACCGTCTCGCTTCTCGGTGGGACCCCGATTGACTACCAGCATCAGGATTTCGTGAATGAAATCCGTCGCCTGACGGGCACCGGTGTCGACGTTGTCTTCGACAGCATCGGCGGCACGCACATCTGGCGTTCACGGAAGGCGCTTCGTACTGGGGGCAGAGTCGTGGCCTTCGGCCTGACCGGATCGGTGGGTCGGCGGCGACCGGGCTCGAGTGGCCGTCGTCGATTCCGCCCGATTGCGATCTTCGGTGTGTATATCGCGGCCAGCTGGCTTCTGCCCGGACGGAAACGTGTCGTTCCCTACAGCATTCAAACGCTCAAGCGTCTGAGACCAGCCGTGTTTCGAGAAGATCTGACCGCGCTGTTCGGGCTGCTTCAGCAGCACAAGATCAAGCCGGTGATTGCGCAGCGATTCCCTCTTGCGGACGCGCGGCACGCGCAGGAGGCTCTCGCGACGGGAGGCGTCGCGGGCAAGTTCGTGCTGGTGCCGTAGACCCGAGGCCCGAGCCCTGACTGCCCCGAGCCCTACAACAATCGACGAATGTCCTCGTGCGTGGGGACTCCGGCGATCGCGCCTTCGCGGGTACAGGCGACGGCGGCGGCCGCGCTGGCAAAACGGAGCATGACCTCGGGGGCGTCACCGCGCAGCAGGGAGAACATCATCGCGCCGCGGAAGACGTCTCCAGCGCCGGTGGTATCGACTGCATCCACGCGGAACGCTGGCACCTGGTAGAGCTGGTCTCCGACGAGAAGCATCGAGCCGCGTGTCCCGAGAGTGACGCACAGCATACCCTCGTGGCGGGTGCGCATCGCACGCAGGGCCCGCTCCGGATCGGCCTCGCCTGTGAGCGCATGCGGCACGCGCTCGGCAAGAATCGGAAACGTCGCCGCGGCAATGAGCTCTGGCGTCGCCGCGGTGACCCGATCGATGTCCGTCGTCACGATCATTCCAGCCGCGCGTCCCAGGCGTGCCGCGACGAGCGCGGCGTCCTCGTCGACGTTGTCCAGGTGCAGCAGGCGGGCGCCGCCGATCGCATCGCCCGTCACCTGCTCGGGCCGCACCGCCAGTGCCTGATCCCGCTGCCAGACTACGGTTCGTTCCCCAGTCTGTTCGTCCACGAGGATCACCGCGTGCCGGTTGGGTGCGTAGCGCACGGACGAGAAGGTCGTGTCGATGCCGCGCTGCTCGAGCTCGGCGCGAATGAGCCGGCCGTGCTCGTCGTTGCCGAAGGTGCCGACGTAGCGCGTGCGCAGTCCGAGCGCCGAGCACGTGCAGAGCGTCGTGGCGACCTGGCCGCCCAGCAGCCGCCGGCAGTGACTGGCGCGTACTTTGTCGCCCACGCCAGCGGGGTGCGGCACGCGATAGACGAGGTCAACCGAGTTCTCGCCGACGCCGACGATGTCGCAGGCACTCATCGGGATTCAGCTCAATTCGTACAGGGCCACGGCCGACGCCGTGGCGACATTGAGGGAATCGACAGACGGCCGAATCGGGATGCGCACGCGGTGATTGCAGGCGGCCAGTGCTTCTGACGTCAATCCCGTTCCTTCGTGACCGACGACCAGTGCGACGCGTTGGGATCGTTCGGCCGACGCGAACGTGCGCAGCGGCATGGCATCCGCGGCCGGTGTCAGCGCGGCGACACTCCAGCCCGCGGCCGCAAGCGTGCTCAACGTGCCGGGCCAGGGATCGGCATCGGCAAAACGAAGGGTCAGCGCTGCTCCCATCGATGTGCGGATCGCCTTCCGGTACAGAGGATCCGCTGACGCTGGCCCAAGGAGGATCGCATCGGCGTCGAAGGCTGCCGCGCTCCGGAAGATTGCGCCCACGTTATCGGCATCGCCGACACGCTCCAGGACGACAACGCGGCGCGCGTCCGCAATCACCGCGCGCCAGTCGGCTTTTCGCGGCCGGTCGCCGCTGGCCAGGCAGCCGCGGTGGATGTTGAAGCCGGCGACGCGTTCCATCAGGTCCTGCGAGACGAGATAGACCGGCACGTCAGGTTTGTGCGGAAGCACGTCGTCCAGCGTTTTCATCGCGCTCGACGTCGCCAGGACGGCCCGCGTGCTGAAGGGGCTTTCGGCCAGCAACCGCCGGACGACGAGCCGTCCCTCGGCGATGAAGAATCCGTGCCTGAGCGCCAGATCCGGATCGCTCACGGCCCGGAAGTCCGACAGCCGTTCGTCGTCGGGATCGTCAACGGCGATGACGTTCACCTGGTCAAGATTAGACCGGTTCGGGATGCGAGTCGCCGGATTCAGCGGTGTGGACGCAGGCCGATCCGCTGCCGAAGCCGCACCGCGGCCGGACCCCAGTGCAACTGGGCGAAGAAATGCTCGGCGCGAAGGTCCGCGTGTTCGTAGCTGAATAGATCGGCGGTTCCATCCATTGCC
>DATLLQ010000236.1:0-34829 GCA_035537775.1 Vicinamibacterales bacterium
ATTCCGCTCGCAAATGAAACGGCTGTTGCGTATAGTGCAGCGCGTCAACGGCGGGGTCTTAGCGCGTGAAGCAGGGAGGTGGTTCCGATGGGGATGCGTTTAGCGATCGGGCTCTTGGCGTCGGTGCTGGCGGCGCTGCCAGCGGGAGCCCAGGAGACCCGCGGCAATATCAACGGGGTCGTCCAGGACCAGAGCGGTGTCGTTCCCGGCGCGATGGTGAGAATTACGAACACCAACACGAGTCAGACGCAGCAGCTGGTCACCAACACCAGCGGCTATTTCGAAGCGCTCCTGCTCAATCCGGGTACGTACGCCATTCGCGTGGAGCTGCAGGGTTTCAAGACCCTGAACCAGACCGGCATCTCCCTCGCCGTCGGACAGACACTGAGTCTGTCGCTGAAGCTCGAGATCGGTCAGATCAGCGAGGAGGTCTCGGTGACGGCTGAGGCCCCGTTGATCGACACGACCACCGTGTCGTCCGGGCAGAACTTCGATCGCCGCTTGGTCGAGGCGCTCCCGATGTTCTCCAACATGCCGATCATGTTGTCGCGCTTCACGCCCGGTGTCGCGCCGGCCGAAGCCGAGGTGCAGAACATCTTCCAGGGGTACATGGAAGGCACAACGGCAGCCGCCGGCGGCCAGGTCGGCACCGGAAGCGGTTTCGACAACCGCAACACGGGCAACCTGTACACGATTGATGGCGCGATGAACAACGGGTTCGGCCGCCGTATTGCGAGCTCGCCCAACTCCGACCAGATTGAGGAGGTGCGCATCGAGACGTCGAACTTCGACGCTTCTCAGGGGCACGGCACCGGGCTCACGGTGTCGATGATGACGCGCAGCGGCACGAACGCACTGCGCGGCTCCGCCAATTACACTCACTGGAACAACGAGTTGAACTCGCCGAGCCTGCAGCAGAAAGTGACCTTCAAGCAGGACCCGCAACAGGAGGACGCCTGGCGTTCGGGGAAGTCCCATATCGCCGCCTTCACGCTCGGCGGCCCTCTCAGGATCCCGAAGGTCGTCGATGGCCGCGGCAAGCTGTTCTTCTTCGCCAACTATTCGAAATCGCGCGACTCGGCGCCGGGACGTCTTGCCGGAACCTCCACTGTTCCGGCCAACCGGAAGCATCTCGAGGGCGATTTCTCCGACCTGCTGCTGTTGCCATCCGGAGCCAACGCCACCACCCCCCCGGGACACCACCAGTACCAGATTTACGACCCGTTGACGACGCGGCCCGACCCGCTCCGTCCCGGACGCGTCATTCGTGACCCGTTCCCCGGGAACATCATCCCGAGGGACCGGTTCATGAATCCGGACGGCACCTACAAGAACCCGGCCTTCGGCCTTTACCAGGCGATGGTGCCGGCGCCGAACCAGAATTTTCTGTCGCCGACCCAGCAGCCCGTGAACAACTACTTCCGCGCGGCGGAACCCGACGAGCCGCACAACACACAGGGGAGTCTCCGCATCGACTACAACCACTCGGAGAGTTCGCGCTTCTTCATTCGCGCCAACGGCAACAGATTCCTCGAGTCGTCGCTGGTCGACTGGACGTATGACTCGCCCGATCCGGACTTCCGAGGTCTGCACGACGTGGCGCGCGCCCGCTACAGCTGGTCCGTGACCGGCACATGGACAAAGGTCTTGACCGGCTCGACGCTGATCGACACGCAGATTTCCGGCAACCGTGCCTATCAGCGGGATACGCGCAAGAACCTGGTCAACTACTCGCCGTCGTCGGTCGGGCTGCCCGGGTACCTGGATGACTTCTGTCAGGAGCGGTTCGAATGCATCCTGCCGCAGCAGAACTTCGGGCCTGCCCCCTTCTTTGGGACCTACCAGGGCATGGGCGGCACGGTCGACCGCGGTATCTGGGTCACGACGTACCAGGGGCAGTCGAACATCACGAGCACGCGCGGGTCGCACACCTGGCGCGGCGGCGTGGATATCCAGTGGGCGCGGCGCACCGCCCAGGACGGCGCCGGAAACATGGGCACGTTCAACTACGACAACACGTACACCCGCGCGGCCGATACCACGAATGTCTTTCCGGCACAGCAACTGGGCTTGACCCTGGCCTCGTTCATGCTGGGGATGCCGACGTCGGTCTCAATCGCCGACGACAGCGGCTTCGACGTGCGCAACAACTACTTCGGCACGTTCGTCCAGGACACCTGGCGCGTCGGCCGGAACCTCACGCTGAATCTCGGCCTGCGGTTCGAGTACGAGAACGGCATCAAGGAAGTGAAGGACCGGGCTCTGCTCTGGTTCGATCCCCAAGCTGACGTGTCGGTCGCGTCCATCGCGGAAGCCGCATACGCCGCCAATCCGATTCCGGGCATGCCAGCCAGCCAGTTCAACATTCAGGGCGGCACCGTCTACGCAGGTGCCGACGGCTATGACAACCGATCGTGGAAACCCGAGGCGCTCTGGATGCCGCGTCTTTCGTTTGGGTACCGCCTCGGCGAGAAGATGGCGCTCAAGGGCGGGTACGGCATGTACTACGACACGCTCAACGCCAGGGACTGGACTCCGGATCTCCAAGGGTTCAACGTCACGACGACGAACCAGCTCAGTAACGACTTTGGGAGGACCTTCCTGCTGGGTAATCCGCGGGCAGGTATTCTGCCACTCGCCGATCCGTTCCCCGTACGCGCGGCCACGGGCAGCCGGTACGAAAATGTTCTCGGGAACGCACTCGGAGTCGACACGATGATCGGCCGGGGATTCAACGCGGAGAACCCCAACCGGCAGCACGCGCGGGTGCAGCGTTGGCGCCTGTCGTGGCAACGCGAGATCGCTCGCAGGACGGCGCTCGAGGTCGCGTATTCCGGCTCGTACGCGGACCGGCAGTCTGTCTCGGTCCGACAGGATTACCTGCCAGAGGAGTACTGGAGCAGCGCGAATTTCCGGGATACGTCGGCGAACGACTTTCTGACTCAGAACGTCCCGAACCCGTTCAATCTCGCTCTCCCGGCCTACGCCGCTCTCCAGACGACGGACCCGCTGCTCTATCAGCGGTTGCTGGGGTCGCAGCTCTTCACGACGTCGCCGACCATCCAGCGGCAGCGTCTCCTGCGGGCGTTCCCGCACATGAACAACCTGACGTACCTGGACCAGCCGCTGGGCGTGATCAAGGCGCACTCGTTCGAGGCGGTCCTGACACAGCGGTACGCCAAGGGCCTGACCGGCCATTTCGCGTTCTCGACGAACCGGGTGACCGAGAACCGAACCGTGGAAGAGTACGACCGTGAGCCGACGCTCTGGCAGACCAACAACAACGGTCGACCCTGGCGGATCACTGGCGTCGGCGTGTACGAACTGCCGTTCGGCCCGGGCCGCGCATTCCTCGACGAGGGGGGTGTATGGGCTGCCCTTGCCGGCGGTTGGAGCGTGAGCGGCACCTATGAGTACCAGCCAGGCGCGCTGCTCAACTGGGGCAACATCTTCTTCAACGGCAACTTGGCTGATATCAAGAAGGACAAACCCGAGATCGCGCTTCTGCCTGATGGCACGTTCGACCCGACCAAGACCTGGTTCAACACCGAGGCCGGATTTGTAAAAGCGACGGCCGATCAGCCGGCGGCATTTCAGAAGCGCGTATTCCCGTTCCGCGTCGATGGGGTTCGCGGGCAGAGCTTCTCAATGGCCAATATGAGCGTCGCGCGCACATTCGACCTGCCCGGCCCACGGACGTTCCAGCTGCGGGTGGACGTGCAGAACCTGTTCAACCGTCAGCACTACGCCAATCCGAACCTGGACCCGACGAGCACCAACTTCGGCCAGGTCCGGGCGGTGAACAACTCGGTCATGAGGTTCATCACCTTCAATACGACGCTGCGCTTCTAGCCCCATCACCCTTTCGACGAGTACGAGTGGTGCACACGGCCCGAATCGCCTCGGGCCGTGTGCGCATCGATCCGAAGGGCAGACTTTTCGAGAGATCCGTACGACAGGTGGATCAAAGGGAGTGGTATTCTTGACGGGCGTTTTTCCCGATCATGCGCGGCAAACCGACCCACGATACGCCTCCGATTCAGAGCCTCGACCGGGGATTAGCCATCCTCGAGGCGGTGGCGGCGTCCGCCGAGCCGATGCCGTTGAAGCAGCTCACGGATTTGATCGGGATCGATCGCAGCAGTGTGTTCCGCCTGGCCAATACGCTCCGCCAGCGCCGGTTCCTGGCGAATCCCAAGGGCAGCAACGCGTACGTGCTTGGGCCGACGGCGTGGCGGCTGTCGCGCCGGTACGGCCGCAACGTCCTCGCGACGTTCTTCCATCAGCATCTGCGGGATCTGGCGACGAAGCTGGGGGAGACGTCGCATTTCGCGGTGCGCGAGGGCGGTCAGGTGTTCTTCGTCGACCACCACACGCCGACGAACCAGGTGATTTCGGTGGCCGGGCAGACCGGCGAGTTCGCACCGCTGCATTGCACGGCGCACGGCAAGGCACTGCTCGCCGACTTCGACCGCAAGGCTCTCAAGGGCCTCTTCGAAGGGGTGCCGCTCCGCGCCTACACGCGCACGACGATCACGTCGCTGACGACGCTTGGCCGGGTATGCGGCCGGGTTCGCACCGAGGGATTCGCGCTCGACGACGCGGAGTACATCGAAGAACTGCGTTGCATCGCGTCCCCGATCCGCGATCAGCACGGCGAGATCGTCGCCTCGGTCGGGATCTCCTCCCCCGTCACGCGTCTGCACACGAAACGAATCGCACAGGCCGCAGCCGAAGTCGTCGCCGCGGCGCGCGTGATCAGCAAATCCCTCGCCGGCTGACGCGAAGGCTGGCGTTCATCTCGACGGTGCTGCAGTGAGGTCTCTCGCTGCTGCTGTCACTGCGCTTGTCCTCGTGTCGCCGTTGCTGGCGCTCGACGGCGATCCCGGCATGCACGACCCGTCGACGATCGTCCTGCACGACGGCAAGTTCTACGCCTATGGCACGGGCGGCGGCCTGCCGATTTCCATCTCCGACGATGGATGGACGTGGCGGCGCGCCGGCTCGCTGATGCAGGCGCTCCCGGGCGGACGTCCCGGTGCGGACGTCATCGCGCGCGGCGGCAACAACACCTGGGCGCCTGACGTGATTCGATCGGGCGACAAATACTTCGTCTATTACTCGGCCCCGGGAACGCAGCCGAAGGCCGCGATCGGGTTGCTCGTCGGCAGGACGCTCGATCCGAATTCGCCGGACTACAAGTGGGAGGACGGCGGGCCCGTGGTCTGGTCCGATGGCGTCGAGGACAGCAATGCCATCGACCCTGGCGTCTTTCGTGATCCGACGAACGGCTCTCTCTGGCTCACCTACGGGTCGTACTTCGGCTACATTCGCCTCGTCGAGCTCAATCCGAAGACCGGACAACGTGCCAATCCAGCGACGAAGCCGATCAACGTCGCCATCAACGGCGAAGCGTCGATCATGATCTTCCGCGACGGTTGGTACTACCTGCTGATGACGCGCGGGTCGTGCTGTGCCGGCACGAACTCCAGCTACCACATCCGCATGGGCCGGTCGCGCAAGGTGACGGGCCCGTTCGTCGACAACCTGGGCATCGACATGCTCCAGGGCGGCGGCAAGCTGTTTCTCGCGTCGGGCGGGCGTTTCATCGGCCCCGGTCATTTCGGACTGCTCGAGCTCGGTGACGGCGTGCAGAAGTTCTCTATGCACTACGAGGCGGATCTCGATCGAGGCGGCATCAGCGTCCTCGACATCCGTCCGCTCCTGTGGCGCGACGGCTGGCCGGTCGCGGGGGAGAACTTCAAGGAAGGCACGTATCAGATCGAATCGGCGCGAACGGGCACGGCTCTCGAACTTGCCGTGCAGGGGACGCCCGTTGGCGGACTCAGAGGGCGCGGCGGCGGGCGCGGCGCCGCGGGCGGAGGAGGTCGAGGCGCTGGACCCGCTGGCGAACCAGCAGCTCGCAACCCGATACCGGCGCAGGAGGCGTCGCAGGTGTCGGCCGAATGGCCCGCCGGTGCGATCGACGTGCGTATGTCACCGTACATGGTGCAGGCGCAGCAGAAGTGGGCGGTCACGCCCGTGGCGAATGCCGGCGGCTATCCCGGTTCGCCGTATTTCAAAATCGCGATCGCCGGAACTGACCGGGCGCTGACCGCGACAGCCGAGCGCGAGCTCGTCGTCCTGCCAACGTTCACCGGGCGGCCGGAGCAGTTGTGGCGCATCGAGCAGTTGTCCGACGGCACGTATCGCGTCATGCCCAAGTCCATACCTGACACGCAGGGGGCGTGGGCGCTGTCGGCGATCGGCAGCAGCATGCCGACACTCGGCAGGTTCGCCGCTGACAGCGATCGATACCGTTGGTCGTTCAAGACACCATGAGTCGACTGCTATTGCTTCTCGCGGTTGTCGCCGGCACGACTGGCGCTGTGCTCGCACAGGGCCCCGCCCCGGCACAGAGCACCGCTCCTCGCGGTCCTGCGCCGTCGCTTGCCCGTCCCGCATCGGCGACGAAAGTCGTCAACGCCGACGGGTTCCTGCAACGATGGCTCATCCTCGAGCCGATTCGTACGAACGGTCAGCTGACCGATACTGCCGTCCAGGCTGCGATCAAGGCCCAGGCCGTGCCGACGGAACCGTCGAAGGTTCCTCGCCACGGCGACAAGGTAGCCGTCGGCGACGCGCAGCTCGCGTGGCACGCCGTCGATACCATCGGCTACAACGTCAACCTCTATCATTTCGCGTACGCGCTGAATAAGCCGACGTCGAACGTGCTGTTCTGGGTGACGACCATCGTCAACGCGCCGCGCGAGATGAGCGGTGCGCGGCTGGCGATTGGATCGAACGCGGCTTCCGTCTGGTGGGTCAACGGCAGGGAAGTGATCGGCATCTTCAACGATCGCCAGAGCGTCGTTGACGACGGCGTGTCGAAGCGGCTGACGCTGCAGAAAGGTCCGAACGTGATTCGCGCCGCCATCCTCAACGGCGGCGGCGCGACCGACTTCTGTGCGCGGTTTCTCGACGAAGCAGGTCTGCCCGTCAAGGGGCTGACGGTCAGCCTCGTCGAATAGCGATTAGTCGAGTAGCGATCAGTCCTGCTCGAACATGTGCGCCTGATACGGGAAGCCGTTCATGGCCAGCCGGCAGGAGCGCAGCCCTTCCTTGCCGCCGTTGCTCGCCAGGTGCCACGTCTGCCGCGGGACGTAGACGACGTCGCCCTCCTGCGCTTCGAATTCGGGCAGCCCCTCGATGTTGTAGCGGATCGTGCCCAGACAGATCAGCCAGAACTCCCCGCCCTCTTCGTGAAAGTGGCCCTTGTTGCCCGGCTGCGGGCGCTGATAGTTGCCCATGATGATGTTCGCGAAGCTGCGATCGTCGGTGACAAACGCGCCGCCGCGCTCCTCGCCGCTCACCACCTTGCTGAAATCCACGAACGGGCGGTTCTGAGCGTCGAGCGAACCCTTGCCTCCAGTCACCCGGGTCTTGACGTACTCGAAGCCGGGCACCGCAACGGGCGTTTCGTCCGTTGGATAGAGCTTGCGGGCACGGGCGACGTTCACTTCGAAGCGCAGCGCTGGCTCGGTACCCACGTTCTCGATCTGATAGAACGTGCGATAGGGGACCTGCACCATGAAGCCTTTGGTGGCGACCACGGGCTCGCGCCCCTCGACGATGAAGCGGAGCGTGCCCGACTGCACGATCCACCACTCGCGCGTGTCGCCGTTCATCCGCCGCGGCGTTTTTTTACCGGGTGCCATCGAGACCCACTGCGCGAACAGGCTTTCGTCTTCCACGATCGTCTCGGCCCAATCGGCCGCGCCCTTGTGCCGCGCCAGCACGTCTGCCAGCTTCGTGTGCGGCTTGTGCACGCCCGTCCAGCCGGCTGACTTCGCCTTCGGCGACAGGACAACGAGATCCTGATTTCCGGCGGGCCGGGGAGGAGCGCCGGCTGGCGCTTGTCCGGCGGACTGAGTGCCCGCGGCGGCGACCAGCACCGCAAGGCCGACCCACCAGCGCAACTGCGATCGATGCATAGTGTTCTCCTGCAAAAAGTTCCGGAGTTCGTTACGGCAGTGCGTAGGCCAACAGCTCTGCGCCGTCGTTCCCGCTCACCGCAAGGACGATGAACTGCCTGCCGTCAATCTGATAGCTCATGGGCGAACCCGTCTGCCTGTTCGGCATCTCCACCGCCCCGACATCGGCTCCCGTCGCCTTGTCATAGGCGCGCAGCAGCGCGATGCGGCGGCCGGCCTCGTTCGTGTGGACGCCGCCTTCACCCGCAATCACCAGGTTCTTGGTCGTCAACACGCCAATGAACGTGCGGCCCGGCTGCCCCAGACGCGGAAGGTTCAATCCCTTGAGCGCGGGATGATTCCGGATGTCGTCAGGCGTCGAGCTGTGCGTCTTCTGCCAGATGATATCGCCGGTGTTCATGTTGTACGCGGTGATTTGGTCGTAGGGCGGCTTGATCAACGGCAGCCCCTGAACCGTCCCGCCGCGGCCGCCGCCTCCGCCGCCGGCACGGCCCACCGCTGGACCGGCGCCACGGCCACCGGCGCCGCCAGCGCCGCCGGCGCGGGCCTGTCCGGCGACGTAGCCCATGTCGGACTGCGCCGGATTCGCCGCCACGAGCGCGTTCATGAAGACGTTGGCGTGCGAGTGGATGTACAGGACGTTGTTGTCGGGATCGAAGGAGCCTCCCGGCCAGTTGGCGCCGCCGACTTCGGAGGGGAGCGTCATCGTCGCCAGCGGACCGTCGGGCGAGCTGACGACCGGTGGCGTGAAGAGCGGGCCCATCTTGTAGCGTTTGGCGACCTCGATGGCTTCGGCCCGGAGCGCGGGCGTCAGGTCCTGCAGGTCGCTCTCGGTAACGCCCTGTCGATCGAAGGGCGCGGGCTTCGTCGGAAATGGCTGGGTGGGGCTGGTTCGCTCCTTCGGCACGTCCGACTGCGGGACCGGCCGCTCCTCGATCGGCCAGATCGGCTGACCGGTCTCCCGATTGAAGACGAAGAGGAACGCATGCTTCGTCGGTTGCGCAATGGCCTTGACCGCGCGGCCATTGACGGTCATGTCGAAGAGGATGGGCGCGCACGCCAGGTCCCAATCCCAGACGTCGTGGTGCACCGTCTGGAAGTGCCACTTGCGCTTTCCGGTTTTGACGTCGAGCGCGACGAGGCTGTCGGCAAAGAGGTTGTTACCGGGCCGGTTCCCGCCGTAATAGTCGCCGGTCGGCATTTCAACCGGCACGTAGACCAGCCCCAGTTCCGGATCGGCGCTCATCTGCGCCCAGACGCCGGTGTTGCCGTTGTACTCGGCGGAGCCTTCCAGCCACGTGTCGTAGCCGAACTGGCCTCGCTGCGGGATGGTGTGGAAGATCCAGAGCCGCTTACCGGTGCGCGCATCGTAGCCGCGCAGGTACCCTTTCGCGTTGCGCATGGTGCGCGGGTTCCCACCCGGGCGGTGCGCGGCACCGACGACGATCACGTCGCCGACGACGAGTGGGGTGGCGTTGAGACCGATCTCGGCGGTATCGAGATCGAGACCGTCCTGATCGATCTCCGTCTTCAGATCGACGACGCCGTTCTTGCCGAAGCTAGGGATCGGTACGCCGGTTCTGGCGTCGAGCGCCTTCAACCGGTATCCGGGCGTGACGTAGACGATGCGTCGATCCGTGCCGTCCGCGCTGGCCCAGTAGGCGAGCCCGCGGCCCGCGCCGTTACGAATCGCGTTCTGACCGCGCCGCCCCTCGTCCTCCCCGTGCATCCACAGCATTTCTCCGCTGGTCGGGTTGAGGGCAATCACCGCGCGGCGCATGCCGGCCGTCGTGTACAGCACGCGATCGACGAGCAGCGGCGTGGCGGAATACAGCGTGTCGGGGCGTGGGCCCAGGAAGTCGGTCTTCAGCCGCCACGCAACCTGCAGCCTGTTGAAGTTGTCTTTTGTGATCTGGTCGGCCGCCGAGTAGCGGTGACTCGCGAGATTGGCGCCGTAGGTGGTCCATGAGAGGGTCGCACCTGATGTTGGCGCAGACGGCGGCTGTGCGCCGCGGCCGGCGGCCGCTACTGCGGCCGGGGGACGGGCGGGGTTCTGGGCGGTCGAGACGCCCGCTGCCTGTGTGCGCTCGAACGTGATGGCGGCCAGTTGCGCGCGATCGGGCGGCAGCGCCGCCGGTCCCGCCGGCATGTCCGAAGCTCGAAGAAGGAACGCCAGCAGCGCGACGGACTCCGCAGGTGCCAGGCTGTTCGGGGCGCCCGGTGGCATCGTCTCGATCCGTTCCAGCAGCCGCCGCAGGTCCCTGCCGTGCCATGACTCGAGGAACGTGCCGCCGGCAAGAGCCGGGGCGCGCTCGATGCCCCCCAGATCGGGACCGTGGCAGCTCGCGCACTTGTCGCCGTAGATCTTCTCGCCGGCTGCCGCCTGCGCCGTCGTGTAGACGCCGGACCAGGATGATCGCGATTGCTGGGCGCCGAGAGTCGCACACGCGATTACAACCAGCCCGGTGATTGCCCGCCGCAGGTGATGCATCGATCCTCCCTATTCGCTGAGATGTCGCCGGTCCCGCGGCGTGCGCAACGTATTGTGCACAATACGCAAAGGCAGGTAAACTCCTCGGCAGATCGGCATGCAGATCAATCCACAGAAGTGTGTCGCCTGCGGCAACTGCACGTACGTCTGCCCGATGGGCGCCATTTACATCGACCCCGTGTTGAAGCGGGCGACGATCGACCGCGACGAATGCGTCGAGTGCTACACCTGCTTCAACGGCCTGAGCCAGGAACATCTCCCGCCGGCGGTCGTGCGCACGGTCCGGAAGGTGTTCGCGGCGATGCGGATCCGCTTCGAGCCTGAGCCTGATGTCTGCCCGACCGCCGCGTTCGAGCCGGACGAGCTGACCTGGCCGCGCGTCGTTCGCCGCGCGTTTTCCGACCCGCGCGTGCCGCACGAGTCCACGGGCGTCGAAGGACGCGGGACCGAGGAAGTGAAGACGAACGACGTGACCGGGCGCGTCGGTCCGGGAGACGTCGGCTTCACCATCGAGCTCGGTCGTCCCGGTGTCGGCGTCCGGTTCCGGGACATTCAGGAGGTCTGCCGCGCGCTCGCCGCCGCTGGCGTTGCCTTTGAGCAGAAGAACCCGGTGACGTCGTTGATGAGCGACGTCGCCACCGGGACGATCCGCGAGGACATCCTCGACGAGAAGGTGCTCTCGGCGATCGTCGAGATCAAAGTGCCGATCGCCCGCGCCGAGGAAATCATCCGGCTGGTGTGGGATGTCGAGAAACGCATCGACACGGTGGTGACGATCGGGGCGGGCGTGCGCTGCGACGCGCAGGGCGACGACACGGTGGTGGCTCCGATCCTGGAGCGGCTCGGCTACAACCTCGCACGGGCGAAAACGAACGTCGGCCTTGGCCGCCGTGGCGTGCCGACGTCAGCCCCTGAGCGCGAAGTGGTGACGATGTGACGAACACGCTGCATCGATTCGGCCCCGCGGAAAGTTTCGACGACGACTTCATCGTCTTTGCGATGGCGTGCAAGGGGCCCTTCAAGCAGGAGAACGCGCTTGATGGATTGCGCCGGTTTCTGCAGATCGCCATGGAGTACGGACCGGTGAACCTCGGCGACGCGCGTCACGGCGGCGCGATTCGGCCGTCGCGGCAGGTGAATCCGCTGGCGCACTGGTCGCGCGACAACGCACCAGACTTCCAGGGAGTGGTCGACGGCCTGACGGATGTGACGACGTGCGCGGCGGTGTTCGACGATCGCGACAAGGCGGAGCAGTTCGTCAAGCGGATCAAGGACGAGAACCTCGGCCTGAGCGTCAACGTGTCCACGTCGATCACCGGCGCAGAGGACTGCTGCGACTACGCCGGTATTCCGCGCCACAGCGTCGGCTACTCGCTCGGGTTCGAAGGGAAGACAGAGAAGATGCCGAACGCACAGGTCATGATGCTGTCGACCATGTGCGGGCACGGCATGATCAGTCACTCGCTGGCGAAGAAGATGATCGACTTCGTCAAGGAGAACCGGCGGACGCCGGAGCAGTGCGCCGCGACGCTCACGCGGTTTTGTTCCTGCGGCGTATTCAATCCCTCGCGCGCGAAGCGGATCCTCGAAGACGCCCGCACAAAGACTTCGTAACGAAACGACTGAAGCCTGCCTGACGGTTAGCGGACGGTGACGACAACGCGACGGGACAGGTGGTCGTCGACGCCGTCGGCTGTGGCGGCTTCGTCGCGCCAGCTGACCTTATACGCCGGTCCTTTCAGATTCGCGCCCTGAAGCAGCATCGCGATCTGCTCGGCGCGTTTCTTCCCGATGGTCGGTTCTTCAACGATTGTCTGACCGTTAGACAGACGCACGGCGCCGCGGTGACCGACGATCTCGATCTCGCGCGCGTTCGCGGTGCGGGCGAAGTTGAGAATTCCGGTCAGCGCGCCAGCATGGGTGAAGCCGATGAGGCCGTCGAAGGAGTAAGAGACGACGAACTCTCTGGTTGATCCGGTAGTGGGCGCTGGCGGCGAGGCCGGCGCGGAGTTCGCGAAGGCGAGACGACCTCCGCTGGGGCCCGGCGGCCGCGGCGGCTCGAACGTGAGGTTGTAGCGCTCTTCGGCCGGCAGCATCGTGTTGCAGGCGGCATCGCGCTCGAGCACGGACAGGTGGACCGGTTTCAGCACGATGCCGCCGCAGATTCTTGGCTCGGCGGACACCGTGCCTTCAACGAGCACGCGATGACCAAGCGACGGCGGGTTGACGGGCGCACTGACGTCGGTCTGCAGCGTCAGGAAGTACAGCTCGCCGTTGTATTCCGCGAGCCAGCACGGAACCGAAGCGGTGTCACGAACGATCGGACAGCTCACGAAGTTCGTCGGCTGCTGCGCGGCCACAACGGACACGGACAGCAGCCACACTCCCAGGAGCGCACTGCCACGGGTCGCGCGAGGTGTCACCATCAGAGCGCCCCCAGGAAGTTGACCAGGTCCTGCTTCTCCTGGTCGGAATAGCCGATGTTGTAGCGGCGGTCGTAGAAGTCCACGAGTTCGCGCAACGTCGCCGCCGATCCGTTCGAGAAATACGGCGCGCGCGCTGAGAGGCCGCGGAACTGCTGCATGACGATCGTGCCGACGTCGTTGCAGCGGCCAGAGATCAACGCGCGTCCAGGGTCCTGGGTGTAGATCACTCGGCCGAGGTATGGATGCGGTTTGACCTCCGGCTTACAGGTGACGCGGAACAGCGGCATCTGCGGCTTGGCCTCGTTCCACGGATTCAGCGGCACCTCAGACGCCCACGGCAGATTCGTTGTGCCGATGTCCATCCAGCCGTTGACGGTATCGAGGCCGGTCATGTGCATCCCGTGGCAGGTGGCGCAGGTTCGTTTCGTCGGGTTGCCAAGTCCGACGGTGTTCAAGTGCATCGAGTCCCTGATCCAGAACGTGCGGAACATGAACACGTCGTGCCCGCGGGCAATCGATTCGCGTGCCGCGTTACGGGCGTTATCCGATTCGTTAGCGGTCCGTGGCAGCCGATTCCATTTCTCGCCCATCGGGAACACGTAGCGCGTCGTGTTGTTGCCGAGCACTCCCGCATCACCGGCGGCGAGCTGTCGCGGACCGAACGCCGGAGGGCCATCGACCTCAACCAGGCTGCCGGCCGCGGGGCTCGACACCTGCGCGACATACACCTGTTGTTCGAATCGAACGATGGCGGCGAGCTGTGCCGCGGTGAGCCGGCCTGTGAGCTGGAGGTGCTGGGCCGCTGCGTCCTGGGCCTGCACCGCCAGCGTCGGCGCACGCGCGTCGGACATGAGGTTCATGCTCGTCGGTCTGCCGGTCTCCGGATCCGTCGCTGTCGGCAGCCCGCTCTTGGCGATGAACGGGCCAACGCCGAAGTTCTGATGCGTTGTGTACTTCGTGTTGGCGACGGGGCGTGGCCGGCGGTACACCGAGATTGTCGGGTTCGCGCTCTCGAGACCATACGTACGATGCGTATTGCACCCGCCAGGATCGCGCACCACTTCGATCGTGAACTCCGGATCGATGCGGGTGCCATCGGGATTCCTCGGGGGCCAGGGCAGTGCCACGCGAATCAGGCCGCGGTCGAGGAGCAATGAGTGCGAGCGCGGGTCGTCGGGCGGCAGGTGAGGGCAGTTCATCCCGTCCACCGCCGCAAACAGTGGGTCTTTGCCACCAGTCGCCTCCCACCGCTCTCGAACGGTGCGGACGGATAGCGACATGGCGTCGGCGGGTTGATGGCACGTGACACACGCGCGTCCGTTCGCGCCGATTGGCTCGAAGAAGGGGTGCCCCTTGGTCTCCAGCCTGCCGGAGGTGTTCAGGACGCCGACGGCACCGCGATCGTTCTGGTAGCTCGCGAAGTCCGCCAGTGGCGTCGCGTCGCCGGGCGCCCACCATGGGCGTGAGCCGGTTTGCGCCGACACCGCAAGTGTGATCGCAATCCACCCAGCGAGCGTCCCAGCTGTGATCCAGCGTGTCATGTACGTTCAGCGCGCGCTGTCGAAGAATGTCAGCCCCACGCCCCCCTGGCGCATCTCCGGATTGGAGCTCAGGTAGGTGCCGGTGTTGAGCCACGCATAGGGGCTGTCCAC
The DNA here is from genome assembly GCA_035537775.1 of Vicinamibacterales bacterium. Lineage (GTDB taxonomy): Bacteria > Acidobacteriota > Vicinamibacteria > Vicinamibacterales > UBA2999 > Gp6-AA40. The sequence goes on from DATLLQ010000236.1 coordinate 14,564, forward strand.
ACGCACCTCGAACGTCGGCACCAGCGAGCCGAACGCACCGCCGTTCCGCACGATGATGATCTCGCCATCGGCGGTCTGCCACAGATAGCGGGCATCAATCGTCGCGGGCGGGGAGAGATTCTGATAGTCCGCGCCGCCCGGCAGGACCTTGCCGGTGATGCGGCCGGCCAGTTCGCCCCCGGTGATCGGGATGATGTTGCGCGGCCCCCGCTTGCTGGGCCCCACCGATTGACTCGGGCTCAGCGTGACCGTTTCAGTGATCAACTGGGTCCCGCGCTTTTCGGTTGGTGCAGCCTTCCGGTAGTCCCACGGTTGCGATGGGACGCCAGCCGGCTTGGCAATTCGCACGACGCGTCCGGAGCCAGCCGAGGGCTTCGCGCCGGAGACATCGTAGACACGCAGCGTCATCGTTCGCGCGGCTGCGTTCAGGACCCTCCGCCCCACGTACGTGCCGGTGTTCAGCCACGCGACGTCGCTCGCGGTCGGCGCCTCGAAGTCCATCACGAGCCTGACGTCCTTCGCATCGGGCCCGGTGCCTGCCGCGCGCAGATAGACGTAGCGGCCGTCGCTCGTTCTCAATACATAAATCTGTTCGACCTCGACGACGCCGTTCGCAAGTGTCAGCTCGAAATCGAGTGCGCCGGTCATGACGGACCCGTTGATTCGCGTGCCGGCCAGTCTTCCTCCCTGGGCGACCGCCACCTGCCGTCGTCCGTACTGTGTTCTGCCGATATCGGCGATGCGATCGAGCTTCACCTCGGCCTCGAACACCAGAGTGCCGGCTTCCGGCCTCGGGATCCCGTCTGGCAAACCGCAGGACCACGACTCGTGCGGCACGATCACGTCGGCGCCGGGCGCGTTGCCCTGTCCGGCCACGCCGGCGACCATGCTGATGACCGAAAGAAGTGCGCCGACGATGCCTGCGATCGCGCGTGTCTGTGTCATGTGTGTCTGGGCTGCTAGAGGCCGACCTCGAGGGTCGCCCGGCTCGCGCCAGTCTATGGCGAAGGGTCGTCGTTGCGAGAGACTTTCCTCGCGCGCTTGTGAGACGTCATACGACTTACAACCGCTGCGGTGCCTGGAGCCTATTTCGGGGCCGGGGGTAGCGGCCGGTCGTACTGCATCGGGCAGCCCGGTTGAAAGAACTGGGCCTCGGCGGCACGGCGGCAGAACGCTTGCGTGTTGCGCACCTGACGCTCGATGGCCGCCACCACTTCCGCCAGCGGATAGGGCTTCTGCGCGTGCACGGACAGATTCGTATCGACCCTGAGCTTGCGGTACTCGATGTTGTTCATCAGGCTGTCGCCCCACCAGTTGAAGTCCCACTCCTGCGTGGTGAGGTCCGCTTCGACGAGCAGGTTCGATGCGGGAACGTGGACGATGACGCCGTCCGCCATATGGTAGTTGCCGACGATATGGTAGATGTCGATCTCGTTGGTCGCGTCTTTCAGCTTCAGATGATCGTCAACCGGCGTGAATTTCAGCGGCCGGGGATTCTTTCCGAGCGCGTCGGGAAACAGCCGGGCGGGACGCGCCACCATTTCGCGGAAGATGCCCTCGTTGCCGCGCCGCGAGATGATCGTCAGCCCCTCGGCGACGGCCGCCCGGAGTCCGGCGCTGTGATCGAAATGATGGTGCGTCTGGATCACCTGCGTCACACGTTTGCCGGGAACGAGTGCATTGATCGCCGTGAGGATTCCCTGGAGCGCCGCATCCTGACGGTTGGCCTCGACCATCACGAAATGGTCGGCGAATTCGAAGAACGTGTTGCCGTTCAGGAACCACACGTGATCGGCGACCTTCATCGGCTGCAGGTTCGCACCGCCTCCGGCGGGCGGCCCCTGCGGCGGCTTTGCCTGGCGCAGTGATGCCGGCGCGCTCAGGTCATCAATCGGCGCATCGACGATGTTGCGGTCGACGTACAGCTTGCTCTGAACGACGTTTCGAAAGTCGATGGTCGTGGCGATGCCGGTCGGAAGCTGGATACCCTTCGCGGGTACGTAGCCGGTGAATGCCGTTCGATACGTGACGTCCCCGAGATTGGTGTTCGGTCCAACGTAGGCGACCCACACTGGGAGATTCGACGTCCCGTCGACCGCCATCGTCAGCGTGTCCCCCTGACGTACGGTGACGTCGACGAGCTGCAGGTTCCCCTGTTTCCGCAGGTTCGACAGCTTGGTCGTGGGATCCAGCGCCGCTCGCACGATGGTGACCGGATGGGCGAGCATCTCCACCCGGCGCTGGCGGGCGGCCGCGGCGCCCGCAGGCTGTGGCTGCGGCGTGCCGGCCTGTGGAGCTGACAGGAATCCGCCGCCGATGTTGTAGGCGATGTCGCCATCGAGCGTCTCGCTGCTCCGATTGAGTCCGAGCTGCCCGGTCGTCGAGGCGAACTCGAAGTCCATCTTCAAACGCTGCTGCACGCGCGTGCGCGAGTTTGCGAGATCGATGGTCCGCGTGTGCTCTAGCACCTTCTGCCACTTCTGCGGGGCGTCAGGGTTTCCGGTGATGTTGCCGCCGCCGTTGAAGTACGCGAGTTCGCCGTAGCCGATAATCTGCAGCGTCTTCAGCGCCAGTACACGATCGCGGCCGCCGAGCGCGTCCGCGGCGCGTCTCACGAGCTGCGCTTCCGGAGAGGGTCCCTGGCCGGCTAACCCGATCGCGAGGGGGATGGAGGCAACTGCCAGTGCAAGTACGGCGATCCTGTTGGACATCGCAGACTCCTTGAGAACGCGGTGCGGCATAGCTTAACGGCAGATCGTTGACGACCAGGACGAAATACAGGCATCACGTTTGTCGATACCACGCATCGCATCAGCCGATAAGCCGTGCGCCGACGCTCGTCGCACAATAGCCGCATGCCTATCGACACGTTGGCCTGGCGACGCATCGGGAGACGGGTGCTGGCCGTCGCGGTGACGGTCGCTATCACTGGTCCGATCGTTCAATTGGACGGTCAGTGGTTCAATTACCCGAGCCCGCGCGCGCCGCGTACAGCGAGTGGGGCGGTCGATTTGTCGGCGGCGACTCCGCGCCTGGCGAACGGCAAACCGGACCTGTCCGGTATGTGGATGACCGCTGAACCCGCGTGCGTCGTCCGCGGCGTGCTGCCGCTGGCCGAACTCGTCAAGCTCCTGCCTCGGACGCGGACGTGCCCGCCTCGCACAGCCAGCTTCTCGCGGCAGAGCGTCAACATGGGGATCGATATGCCCGGCGGGCTGCCGTATCAGCCGTGGCTCGCGAAACTGGTTGATGAGCGCACTGCCAATCAGTCGCTCGACGATCCGCACATTCGCTGCCTGCCCGACCTGTTCGTCCGTGCGTACGGGCTCCCGCACTACCTGAAGTTCATCCAGACGGCGGATCTGCTGGTGATGCTGAACGAGTACAACGGCGTGTACCGCCAGGTCTTCACCGATGGCCGGCCACTGCCGGACGATCCGAATCCATCGTGGCAGGGCTATTCGTCGGCGACGTGGTCCGGCGAGACGCTGGTGATCGACACGATCGGGTTTCGCGACGACGTGTGGCTCGATTGGGCCGGCAGCATGATTACGAGTGCCGGCAAGCTGCGCGAGCAAATCCGGCGGCCAGACTTTGGCCATCTGGAGATCGAGGTGACCGTAGACGATCCGAAGGCTTATACGCGGCCATGGTCGGTGACCTTGCGGCAGCAGTTCGCGTCGGATACGGAACTGATCGACGAGATCTGTGCCGAAGGGGAGAGGTTTGCAAGCCAACTGAAGTAAGTCATCGCCCGTGTCGCGCTGCCGCGCGTTCAGCCGCGTCGGCGCCCGAATGAGCCGCGCCGGACCGTCGATACCGCACGGTGACTGTCTGCGTCAGGGGCGGTTTCGGCGGGCATCTCCGAGGCGATGCGCTTCAGCAGCGCGCGGAGCCAGGCGTGTGCGGGATCGTGCTCGAATCGAGGGTGCCACATCATCGCCTCGTCGAGCGGCGGCATCGGCACCGGCGCGCCAACGATGCGAACGGGGTATGAGGTGGCCAGCTTTTTCGCCAGCCGCAGTTGGATGGTAGCCACCCGTTTCGTGCCGACCACAAGGCCCGGCAGCGCATGGAAGTTCGCGACGACGACCTCGGTCCTGCGTTCCAGCCCGACCCACGGCGCGAGTCGCTCGTCGCTCGCCTTGTGGTCTTCAGAAAAGCTGACGACGACATGGCCCAGTGAAGTGAATTGTTCCAGGGTCAACCGGTCGCCTACCTCTGGATGGTCCCGCCACACCAGGCATGTGAATGTGTCGCGGAACAGCAATTCATGCGGCCGCGCCTGCGGAATGATCGCTTGCGGAAGGATGTACAGGTCGATGCCGGGGTCTTCCACTTCCTCCATGCGATCGCGTAGCGGCGCGACGACGACGGTGACGTGCGGCGCCTGCGTACTGAGGTCGCGCAACGCATCGGCGAGCAGGACTGTCGTCGCGTAGTCGGTCGCGGCAATCGTGAATGTTCGTTTGGACGTTGACGGATCGAATCGCGCGTGTGCGGACAGAGTGTCCTGCGTCTGACGGAGGATGGAGGAAACCGGCTCGACCAGGCTCTCGGCCAACGGAGTCAGGCTCATGCCGCCGCGCCCGGAGACGAGCAGCGCGTCGTTGAACGCGTGACGCAGCCGCGCGAGAGCGCCGCTCATCGCGGATTGGCTCAAGTGCACCCGCCGCCCCGCGTTGGTGACGCTCTTTTCCCGTAACAGCGCGTCAAGTGCCACGAGGAGATTCAGGTCGAATCCGTGCAGATCCATCCGCCCCGGATCGTAGCGCAAGTCGTATCGCCGCCCCCGATACTGCCCATCGAAACAAACGATTTGCCCTGAGGGGCCTGCTCTACCGAACATCGCAGCGCGAGGCACCCGATGAAGTACTTGCTGATGGTTCTGCTGGCGCTCTGCCTGGCCGCAGGCTCGTCTTCCGCTCACCATTCGTTCGCTGCGACCTACATCGAGGACCAGACAGTAACGGTCGAGGGGGACATCGTTCAGTTCCTGTACCGGAATCCCCACTCCTTCGTGCATCTCACTGCAAAGGAGAAGGACGGTTCGATCTCGCGGTACACGATCGAATGGGGCGGCACCAGCCAGCTTGGCGCTCAGGGTGTGGGGAAGGACACGCTGAAGGTCGGCGACCACGTGGTCATTTCCGGAAACCCCGGCCGCAACGCGCAGGACAAGCGCGTCCGGCTGTTGTCGCTGCTCCGACCGCGAGACGGTTACGGGTGGGGCCGCCGCCCGGGTGAGGTCGTTAATTGAGCGTCGTTAATTGAGCGGAGCTGCCATGCGACGATTCATTGCACTCGCATCAGTACTCATGATCGTCTCGGCTGCGGATGCCAGCGCACAGGCGCGCGGAGCTGGGCCAGCGCCGGGCGGGACCGCGCCGGGCGGGGCCGCGCCGGCCGCGGGCCGCGGCCGTGCCGCGGGGCCCGGCTATCCGAAGTTCTTCGATTCGAACATGCCGTTCGAGGCGCGCGACCTCGCCGGAATCTGGACGCCGAACGGAAGCGGCTTCGGCGGGGGCGGACGATGCCGCGACTGCGGTGACAGAGGCTTCAGCTTCGAGTTCCCGGTGTTCACGCCCGCCGGTCAGGCGGCGTTCGATCGCCAGATCCCTTCGTACGGCCGCATGAAGGACAGCGCGGACGCGAAGGCGAATGCTCAGGAGCACATTGGCAGGCGCCGCGCACAGCCGCCGGCGCTTGGCAACGACACCTACGGTACGTGCAATCCCATGGGGATGCCGCGCGCCGCGCTGTATCCAGATCCGGTTGAGCTCATCGTGCTGCCTGATCGCATCCTGCAGCATTTTCAGTGGGGATACGGACTCCGCACGATCTGGATGGACGGCCGCAAGCTGCCGGATCCGCTCGACGTGGACATCCCGCGCTGGTGGGGCTACGCGGTCGGACGCTGGGAAGGCAACACGCTCGTCGTCGAGTCAACCGGCTACGACGAGCGCACGTGGATCGATCATTTCGGATATCCGCACAGCGACGAGATGGTGCTGCGCGAACGGTACACACGCACCAACTACGACACGATCGAGCTGACGATGACGGTGACCGACCCGAAGTATTACGCGAAACCATGGACCAGCGAGACGAAGCGAATGCACCTGCTGCCGCGGACGTTCATCCAGTCTTCAGGGTGGAACGGCCTTCTGGAGGATCTCTGCGCACCTGCCAACGAACTGGAATTCAATCGATTGATCCGCGATCCGGCAGGCACGGGGAAGCCGGCCGAGACGGGAGGACGCCGATGATTCGTTCGTTCGTGAGATGGTGCGTTGCCGCGACGGTGCTGACCGTGGTGGGAGCGGCCGGCGTGTTGGCGCACCACGGAACGCTGGTGTCGTACGACCGCGAGAAGCAGTGGACGGCGAAAGCGACGGTCACAGAGTTCCGCTACCTGAACCCGCACGCGCAGATCTACTTCGACGTCACGGACAGCAAGGGGACGGTCGCGCACTGGAGTGGCGAACTGCTGCCGAATCCCGCTCAACTGATTGCCACCGGCTGGACCCGCAGGCGTTCTATGGATGCTCTGAAAGCGGGCACGCCGATCACGATCACGGTGGCACCGGCCAGAGCAGGTGGCAACGTGGTGCTGGTCATGCGGATCCTCAATGAGAAGGGCGAGGAGCTTCTGGGCGCCCAGCCTGTTGCGCCGGCCGCGCCACCAGCCGCGGGGCGGCCCTAGGATCCCGATGCGCGCGCTGCTCGTAAGTATCGTTCTCGCATCGTCGATTGCCGTTGCTGATGCGCAGCGGGGCGGTCCACCAGGTCCTCAACTGCCGCGTGTCGCGGCACCGATCGACCTGACTGGCTACTGGGCTCCCCTCATCACGGAAGACTGGCGCTATCGGGTCGTGACGCCTCCGCCTGGAGACTACACCTCGGTTCCGATGAGCCCGGCGGCGCGCAAGATTGCCGCGTCGTGGGATCCGGCGCGTGACGAGGCCGCTGGTGAGCAGTGCCGCGGTTACGGAGTCGGCGGAGTGATGCGACTCCCTGGACGGCTTCGCATCAGCTGGCAGGACGACCGCACTCTGAAGATCGAGACCGAGGCAGGCTCGCAGGTCCGCACGCTGGCGTTCGCCGGAGGAACGGCTGCGCCCACGCCCGGCAGCGACTGGCAGGGAGTGTCCCGCGCGTCCTGGGATCGGCTGGAAGGCCCGATGGGTGCCGGCGCGATCTTCGGCGGCGGTGGATTCGGAGCCGGCCGCGCTACCGGTGGATCGCTGAAGGTCGTGACCACTGGAATGAAGCCGGGCTACCTGCGGAAGAACGGAGTGCCGTACAGCGCCGACGCGGTCATCACCGAGTACTTCGATCGCTTCGACCTCGACGGCGGCGACGTGCTGCTGGTCGTGGCGACCGAAACGGTCGATCCGATGTACCTCTCACAGCCTTACTGGACCAGCACCCACTTCAAGAAGCAGGCGAACGCCACGGGATGGAACCCGACCGCCTGCTCGGCACGGTAACCGCGATGGCGAAGGAGCGGTCATGACATCGCGTCGATCACAGGCCGTCGCTCTTGCTGCCGTTCTGCTGGCGGGCGCGCGAACACTGGGACAGGCTCCTCCTGGCGCGCCACCGCCAACGGCCCAGGCACCGTCGCCGGCGATTGACTTGTCCGGGTACTGGACGCCCGCGCTCCACGAAGACTCGACGGAACGCGGAGCGGGTCCGGAGATGGCCGACTACAGCGGGCTGCCGCTCAACGAGGCTGGCCGTCTCTTCGCGCTTTCTTACGATCCTTCCCGCCTCACGCTGCGCCATCACCAGTGCGACGGCTACGTTGCGCCCTATCAGATGCGCGCGCTGGGGAACTCGCGCGCCTGGGAGGAGCGCGACCCGCACACGCACCAGCTCGTGGCCATTCACTGGTTCAGCCAGACGTTCGAAGGCAAGCGAACCATCTGGATGGACGGCCGGCCGCATCCGCCTGCCTACGCCCCTCACTCGTGGATGGGGTTCTCGACCGGCCGATTCATCGGCACGGCCCTCGCCGTGCGCACCACACACCTGAAGCAGGGCTGGTTCACGCGGAACGGAGTTCCCGAAAGCGACCAGGCGACGCTGCAGGAGTTCTTCGTCCGGCGCGGTGATCACCTGACGCACACCGTGGTCGTGACCGATCCGGTGTACCTCGAAGAGCCGCTGGTCCGGACGACTGACTACTCCCGTCAGCCGGTCGATCATCAGAACTGGCTGTTTCCGTGCGACGACGGGGAGCAGGTCCTCGATCGGGCCCCGGATAACGTTCCGAGCTACCTGTTCGGCCAGAATCCTGGCGTTGCGGAGTACCGCAAGAAGCATCCGACGGCGCAGAGTGGTCACCTCGGCGGCGGCGCAACGATCCACCCGGCGTTTGCCTCAGCTGGAGCTCGCAACGAATCGGCGCTCGAACGGCCGGTTGCGGGAGCGCGGGTCTCCAGCGTGGCGATCAGCCCCGAGCCCACGGACGGCGACGTGCACGTGTTTCGCATTCGCGACAACGTGTACATGCTGGTTGGAGACGGCGGGAACATCGTCGTGCAGGTTGGCGACGAAGGGCCATTCGTGGTCGATACGGGAACCGGGCGCCTCGCGGACAAGACGATCGCGGCCATTGCCCGGTTGAGCCCGCGGCCCATTCAGTTCATCGCCAACACGAGCTTCCATGCGGATCGGACAGGCGGCAACCTGAAGCTCCGCACGTCGGGGGCAGATCCAAGCGTTCGCGGAACCTTCTTCTCGCTTCAGTTCCCGGGAGCCGGTGTCGGGGCGACGATCATGGGTCACCAGAACGTCGCCAACCGCATGAGCGACGCGAAGGCCGCCGCCGACGCCCTGCCCACGGACACCTACCTCGAGGAACGGCGCCGCACGTTCCACAACGGCGACGCGATCGAGCTCTTCTGGACACCGAATGCGGTCACCGACGGCGACAGCTTCGTCCACTTCCGCCGCGCCGACGTCATCGTCGCCGGCAACGTGTTCACGACCACGCGGTTCCCGTTCATCGACGTCGCGAACGGAGGAACCGTCGATGGCGAGATCCGGGCGCTCAACGACATCCTGGCGAAGACGGTGTACGCGCATCAGGGGCAGGGCGGGACGCTCGTTGTTCCGGGGCACGGGTACCTGTCCGACGAGCACGAAGTGGTCGAGTACCGAGACATGGTGGTGATCGTGCGCGACCGGATCAGGGCGCTCGTGCGCGCGGGCGCCACTCTCGAACAGGTCAAGGCCGCACGTCCGACCGCCGACTACGACACTCGATACGGTGCGCTCACGGGCCCCTGGACGACGGAGATGTTCGTCGAGGCAATCTTCAAGACTCTTCGCAAGTAGATGCTGATGACGCCGATCCGTTCGATCGCTGCAATCGTGCTCGTGCTCGCCGTGGCCGGGGCGAGCGCACAGCAACCGGCCCCGCCAGCGAAGCCCGACACCGAGGCGGTTGTCCAACGCATTGCCGGATTGAAAAAGGCTGCCGGCGCGCAGTGGGGGGACGCCGTGCGTTTCTGGTGCGAGGCGCCACGGGCGAACCGCGCCGACGATCCGGTTATCGAACCCACCAGGATCTTCGACAACGTGTATGCGATCGGAAGTACCGGAACCGTCGCGTACGTGATCCAGACGTCAGCCGGCCTGATCATGATCGACGCGCTGTCACCGAACGAGCTCGACTCAAAGCTGCTGCCAGGCTTCGCGCGGCTCGGGCTCGACCCGGCACAAGTGAAGATCATTCTTGTCGCGCACGGCCACGCCGATCACTTTGGCGGTGCCGGTCACTTTCAGCAGCGCTTTGGGTCGCGGGTGTATGTTTCGCCGGCGGACTGGGACCTGATGGAGACGCCCGCCCGTGGACGCGGTCCGGCGCCGCCCGCCGCAGCCGCGCCGCCAAAGCGGGACGCTAATCTTGAGGAGGGGAGCCCAATCACGCTCGGCGACGTGACCGTGCGCGCCGTTGCCGTCCCGGGACACACGCCGGGATCGATGGGTTTCATCTTTCCGGTCATGGATCGCGGCCAGAAGCACGTCGCCGCGCTTTTCGGCGGCTCGTGGCTCACGCCGGGGCTTCTCAGCGACGATGCGATGGGCACGTTTATCGGTTCACTGGCGCGATTCAAGGAGGCCACTCGGGCCGCGGGCGTCGACACATGGCTGCAGAATCATCCGCTGATGGTGCCGTTTCAGGAGTGGGTCGGCCGGCTTGGCGGCCGCAGCCGCACGGATCCGAATCCGTTCGTTGTCGGAGCCGCTTCCTACCAGACGTTCCTGGATGTCCTGGACGGGTGCTCGCGTGTCGCTCTGGAGCGCCGTCGTCAATAACGCGGCTCCGCGCGCCTGTGAGACGTCGTGCGACTTACCGTCCGGCGTTCGCGGTTGCCATTCTTTGTCCGGTTGTCTAGCCTTCCCGTGGTGGAACTGCGTCATCTGCGGTACTTCGTGGCGGTGGCCGACGAGCTGAACTTCACGCGCGCTGCCACACGGCTCAACACGTCACAACCGTCGCTCAGCCAGCAGATCCGGCAGCTCGAAGCCGAAGTGGGCGTCGCGCTTCTTGATCGGAGCCGGCATCACGTGGCGCTGACCGACGCCGGACGAGTGTTCCTGCGCGAGACGAAAGACATCCTCGGACGGCTCGATCACGCGGGCCGTCTGGCAAAGCAGGCTGCCGGGGGACGAGCTGGCGATCTGTCGGTCGGGACGTTTCCCGCGGCCGATGTTCGAATCCTCCCCGCCCTCCGTCCGCTCGTCGCCACGCATCTGCCGCACCTCAGGCTGATCCTGCACAGCAAGTACGCGGTCGAGCCGGTGACCGCGTTGCGTACGGGCGCTCTCGACGTCGCCTTCCTGCGCGGGCCGCTCGACGCGGAAGGACTCGAGACCGTCGATCTTCTGCACGAAGAGATCGTCGTCGTGCTCCCGGCACATCATGCGTTGGCGAGGCGCAAGCGGATCCCGGTTCACCTCCTCAACGACCTGCCGTGCATCACGATGGATCGGGCGCTCGCGCCTGCGCTGCATGATGCAATCGTCGCGCTCTACCGGCAGGCGCATATCCGGATGCAGGCCGTCTCGAGCGCGGACAATGTGCTGGGCCACCTGCAACTGGTGCAGGAGGGCCTTGGATTCGCCTTGCTGCCTGATTCGGTTGGCGCGTTACTGCCGCCCGGCGTAGTCCTCAAGCCGCTGGCGTACGACCCTGTCCCAACGGTTTCGATCGTGCTCGGGTGGAAGGCCGGCAATACGTCGCCACTCGTGCGCGCATTCGTTGATCTCGTCCGCCAGTCGCTTTCGCACAAGAGAGACGTCGGACGTCTTACCGGCGGCCGGAGAAAGTCTTAGCCGTGTCCGGTTCCGGCCGGTACACTCCCGTCGCACGTGTCCAGCGATAACACCTCACCACGCGGCCCGCTGGCGGGGCTGACCGTCCTCGATCTGACGCTGGCGCTGGCGGGGCCGTTCGCCACGTTTCTCCTGGCTGGCCTGGGCGCGCGCGTCATCAAGATCGAGAATCGCGAGTCGCCCGACCCCTGCCGTGAGAACCCTCCGTATCTGGGCCGTGACGGCGTCTCACTCGGTCGTGCGCGACCTGACGACGTGTCGGTCTCCGCGCTCAATCGGCTTCGAGGGAAATACGGCGTCACCCTCAACTTGAAGCAGCCCGGAGCCCGCGATGTGTTTGCCGACCTCGTTCGCCAGGCCGACATCGTTGTCGAGAACTTCAGCGCGGGAACGCTGGATCGGCTCGGCGTGGGCTATTCATTTGCGCGGGCGATCAACCCGCGTGTGATCTATTGCTCGGTGTCCGGCTTTGGCGCGACGCAGGCTCCAGGTACGGGCAAGGCGATGGACAACATCATCCAGGCGCTGAGCGGGCTGATGATGACCTCGGGCAGTCCAGAGGATCCGCCCGTCCGCGTCGGAGTACCGGTCGCGGACCTGGTGGCACCGGTGTTCGGTGTGGTTGGCATTCTGGCGGCGCTTCGGCAGCGGGAGGCCAGCGGCAGCGGACAGCACGTGGACGTGTCGATGCTCGGCGTGCTGACGTCGCTCGTCGCGGCGGAGCCGTTCGACCTTCTCGAAGCGTGCGGCATGCCGCAGCGCACCGGCCGCGTCGTTCCGCGCCTGACGCCGTTTGGCGTCTACGAATCAGCCGACGGGCACGTCGCGATCTGCGCGCCGACGGAGCAGTTCGCGCGCGGCGTGTTCGGCGCTATTGGTCACCCGGAGTTCGAACAGGATCCGCGGTTCGCGACGCGCGACGCCCGGGTCGCCCACGTCAACGAGATGAATGCCGAGATCGAAGCGTTCACACGCACGCTTCCGACTGCCGAGCTCCTGCCGCTGCTCGAGCGGCATAAGGTTCCTTCGGCAGATGTGCGGTCGCCCCGCGAGGCCGTTCGCGATCCCCGCGTGCAGGCGCGCGGTGAAACCGTACCGCTGGAGCACCCGGAGTTCGGCCGCGTGGCCGACGTCGTCGGCATGGGTGTCCCGATCACTTTCTCCGATGCGCGCGCGGCATGCCTGCGTCCGGCGCCATCGGTCGGTCAGGACAACGCGCTGGTGTATGGCGAGTGGCTCGGGTATGGTCCGGCCGGTGTCGAGAAGCTGCGGGCTGCGGGCGTGATCTGAGAACGCGCGTGAAGGAACCCTTCGTCATCGCGTCGTGGCCCTCGGTTCCAGTTGAGATCGTCCGCGCGGCCGGCTTCCGCGCTGTGTTCGTGCGAGGAGCTCCAGGTCCGACGCCAACAGCAGACCGGCATCTCGAGCAAGGCATCTTCCCAGGACGGCTCCGGCACCTTGTCGAGAGCGCGCTGACAGGTCGGCTCTCTGACGCCGCCCGAATCGTGATCCCCCGCACGTCGGATACCGACTACAAGTGTTTTCTCTACCTGCGTGAGTGTGTGCGCCGCGGAGTGACGTCAGCGCTCCCGGCGGTCATCCTGTTCGACCTGCTGCAGTCGTGTGGCGCACACGTCGGCGCGTACGACGCGGCGCGTACGCGCGCACTGCTCGACGAGCTGGCGTCGATATCCGGCCGAACACCGTCTGCCGACGACCTCCGCCAGGAGATCGTTCGAGCGAATGCCGCCCGCGCAGCGGCCAGACGACTCCTTGCATTCCGCCGTATCGTCCCGCGCGTCACGGGAACCGAAGTGTTCCCGTTGCTCGCGGCGTTCTGGGAGCTGGAGCCGGAGCGGTATGTGGCGGCGGTGGACGGCGCGGCGAGCGCGTTCGCCAAGCGTTCCGCGCTGCGCGGCCCACGCGTGCTCCTGACCGGCGCTCCCGTGGACGGCCCAGAACTGCACCGCGCCATCGAATCGCACGGCGCCATTGTCGTCGCAGAAGTCGGACCCTGGGGAAGCGGCGCGGCAGGAGACGAGGTGCGCCAGCATGACGATCCGATCGTCGCACTGGCCGACAAGTATCGAGCCGACGCGGTCGGCGCGCGCACGCCCGCTGCGTCGATCCGGCACTGGACGGCTGGCATGCTCGACGACGTGGACGCCGTCGTCGTGTCGCTGCCGCCGGAGGACGCGGTGTTCGGCTGGGACTATCCGGCGCTGCGCGACATGCTGCAGGCGCGCGGCATCCCGCATGTGTGTCTTCGCGGTGATCAGTATCAGGCGCCAACCGCAGAGGAACACGCACAGCTCGACGCGATGATCTCCACTGCCTCGACGCTGCAGGAGGCCAGGCATGGCTGAGAAGCAGCTCGACACGACAACGGCCGCCTCGGCGTTCCAGAAGCAGTGGTTTGGCGATCTGCGCCGCCGCGTGTTCGACGAGCGCCAGCCGTATGCGCTGCTGCAGGCCGACGTGCCGTTCGAGTTGTTCGATCTCGCCGGGATTCCAGCGGTCAGCAACCAGTGGTGGGCGTCGATGATCGCGGCGAAGCGTCAGGCGCCGCAATTTTTCGACGCAATGGATGCCGATGGCCTTCACGGCGACCTGTGCCGCTACTGCAGTCTCGGGTACGCGTCGACGCGCTATCCCGGCGCGGGTGAGCCACCGTGGGGCGGGCTGCCCACACCTCGCTTGCTGTGCGCGCGATTGACGTGCGATTGCATTCATCGCGTCTTCGAGTTGTGGGCCGACGCATTCGGAGCCGAGCTGTTCGAGATCGATCATCCGGGCGCCGGTGACCTGCCGGTGCGCTGGTGGGAGCTCGGCAGGCACCAGTGGCGCGAACTGGTGGAACCGCACCGCCTGGCGTTCATGGTGTCCACGCTGGAGTCGCTGGTCGAGCGTCTCGAGGCGATCAGCGGTCGCGCCTTCGACCGGAATGCATTACGTGAGCGGCTGGAGCTGGTGAATCAGCAGGAAGAAGTGTTCGACCAGGTGCGCCAACTGATTGCCACCGCGCCGGAGTGCCCGGTGCGGATGACGGAGCAAATCACGAACGTCATGGCCACGCAGTGGGTGAGGGGCAGCGAGTGGGCGCTCGCGCACGCGCGCGCGTTCCGTGACGAAGTGCAGCAGCGCGTGGACGCAGGCGTGGCGGCGTGCCCGGGCGAACGCGCGCGATTGATGTGGGTCGGCGCCGGCCTGTGGCATGACACCGCCTTCTACACCGCATTCGAGTCGTCGCACCGCGCCGTCTTCGTGTGGTCGATGTACCTCGCGTTTGGTCCCGACGGCTACATTCGCTACGGTCTCGACGATCCGATGGCCGCGCTCGCCAGTCGGACGGCGAGTTTCAACGAGTACCTCCACAATCCACCGTGGGCCGCCGAATGGATCGTCCACCAGGCACGCGAGCACCGGATTAGCGGTGCGCTGGTCCTCCGCCCGCGCAGCATGAAGCCGGCGGGCACCGGACGCCTGTTCATCGAGCGTGCGCTCGAGGAAGCAGGCATTCCTGTGCTTCCGATCGAAGCCGATGTCGTCGATGCCCGTGCGTGGGATGGCGACGCCGCGCGCGCTGGCGTCCGCTCGTTCCTCGAGACGCGGGTGCTGCAGTGACAACGACCATGATGCGCGCCGCGCCGGCCGGCTGGCTGCTGCCATTCGCGGCGACGCTCGTCGCCATGTTCGCGCTGCAGCTGTCGAACCTCGGATTTTCGCCGCTTCTGCCGTCGATCCAGCAGGAGTTCGGCATGAGCTATACGCAGCTTGGGTTTTTCACCGGGCTGTACGGCCTGCTGGCGATGCTGCTCAGCGTGCCGGCCGGTATCAGCGCCAGGCGCTTCGGTGAAAAGCGCGTGCTCGGCATCGGGCTCCTGGGCGTGGCGGCAGGCAGCGTGCTGCTTGGCGAGGCCTGGAGCTTCGAGTCCGCACTCACGTTTCGCGGGCTGACCATCTTCGGCTACCGCTTCGCGTTCGTCAGCGTGCTCATCGCCGTCGCGCTCACCGCGCCCGCATCGCTGCGTGGACGCACGATGGGCGTTCTCGGTGCCACGTCTTCACTTGCGTCGGTGGTGGGAGCGCCGCTCGGTGGTGCGCTGGTCGGTGAGTTCGGCTGGCGTCTCGCAATCCTCGGCTATGCGGCGATGGCGGTGCTCGGCGCGGCCGTGTTCTGGCTGTTCTATCGGCCCACATCCGTTGACACGACGGGCGTCGACGAGCAGCCAGCGCACAGCGCCTTCAACCGCAGTGCCTTTGCCTCGCCCGTGGTCTGGATGCTTGCGCTTGCCGTCGGCCTCGGCGGGTTCGGCCAGTTCACCGTGACGTATTTCGTCCCCAGCGTGGCGAACGCGTTGTATGGTCTCGATGCGAAGGCGGCGGGCCTCATCATCAGCACCGGCTATCTCACCGCGATCGTGGTGAACCTTGGCGTTGGCCTGCTGGCCGATCGCTTCAACAAGCTGATCGTGCTCGGCGGCGTGTTCGTCCTGCTGGCGGTCGCGTCTTCGTCGATGGCGGTTGAGGACCTGCTGACGTTCCGGGTGGCGACGGCTGCAGTGATCGGGTTTGGCTTCACCGCCGCGAATCAGCTCTATGGTCTGGCCGGCAGCGTGATGCCGCGGCACGAGGCAGGCCATGCGATGGGTGTCGTGAGCCTCGGCGCCGGTCTCTTCGGATACTTCGGCCCTCAAATGCTCGGCATCCTGCGTGACCGGACCGGTTCGTTTGCGGCTGGCTTTTACATGGTCGCCATCGCCGACGTCATCACACTGGTTCTCATTGCAGTCCTGTACCGGATGACGCGAGGAGAGACACACACATGAAACGGCACTTGATGACTTGCATCGTTGCGCTGCTGGCGTTGAGCCTCACCGTCTCGGCCCAGGCACCGGCAACGCGTGGAACCGGAGATCAGCGCCGGCAGTATGTCTTCGCGCCGACCGGTCAGCAGGTGCCATACCGCATCTATGTTCCAAAGTCGTGGGATGGGAAGGCGTCTCTGCCGATCGTCCTGATGCTGCATGGCGCCGGCGCCAACGAGGGCACGTACCTGGATCAGGCCGATGGCCTGCTGATGAAGCTCGCCGAGCAGCACCGCTACATCGTCGTGTCGCCCCTGGGGTTCACGCCACTGGGCGCCTACGGCAATCCTCTACGGCTGCCTGCCGTCTTCGGTCAGTCCGAGGCCGCCGCATCGCAGCGCGCAGCCGTGACGCCGGCGCGGCAACGAGAGCTGAACCTGAGCGAGCTCGAAGTGATGACCGTCCTGGAAATGGTCACGGAAGAGTACGGCGCCGACCGCTCACGCACGTATCTGGCCGGCCACTCGATGGGCAGCGGCGGTGCATGGCATCTGGCGGCCAGGTACCCCGAACGGTGGCGGGCGGTTGCGCCGATGTCGGGGCCATTCGTGGACCAGACGACGTACCCCTTCGATCGCATCAAGCGGCTGCCGATCTTCATGACCGAGGGCACCGGCGCGACACCGTCGCTCGAAGGCAGCCGTGTCATGGCGCGTTACATGCGCGAGGGCGGCTTCGCGTTCGAATACCTCGAGGTCGACGGCAACCACGGAAGCATGGTGCCGATGGTGTGGCCCAGGATTTTCGAGTTCTTCAATAGTCAGGGCCAGAAAGGCATGCGGTAAGGTCTCGTGTTGATCCGGACCGTCATCGTTCTTGGACTGCTGGCGATCGCCGGTGCTGCCGTTGCACAGACGCCACAAGAGATCCGCCTCTGGCCTGGCAAAGCGCCCGGCTCGGAGAACTGGACGGTCCCCGAAGTGACGACCACGTCACCGGCAGGCGACAGGGCGATCTCCAACGTCAGCGATCCGGCGGTGACCGTGTTCCTCCCTCCGCCCGCCAGCGCCACGGGAACCGCCGTCGTCGTGGCTCCGGGTGGGGCGCTGCGGGTCCTGGGGTGGGATAACGAAGGCATCAAGGTCGCGCAGTGGCTGAACTCCAAAGGCATTGCGGCGCTGGTGCTGAAGTACCGGACGCTGCAGACGATGCCCGGCGGTCGCGGGCGTGGCGCGGCGCCACCGGGAGGCGCTGCCGCGGGGCCGCGGAAGGAACTCGAGATCCGCAATGGCAACGCCAATCCGGAGCCGGGCGATGCGGCGCTGCGTGAGGTGCTGCAGATGGGAATCGCCGATGCGCAGCAGGCACTCCGTCTCGCGCGGCGGAATGCTGCAGCGTGGCGGATCGACCCGGCTCGTGTTGGCATCATGGGCTTCTCCGCGGGCGGCGGCATCGCGGTTGGCACCGCGCTGGCCGAGCGAACCGAGGCCTCACCGGACTTCCTCGTGTCGCTGTACGGGCCGTCGCTGCAGGACGTTGACGTGCCCGCGCACGCGCCGCCGCTGTTCATTGCAGTCGGCTCAACACATTTCAATGTGACGAACGGCTGCCTCGCGCTCTTCGCGGCGTGGAAGGCGGCGGGGAAGCCCGCAGAGATTCACGTGTATGACCAGGTCAGCGCCGGCTTCGGGATGACGAAGCGTGGGTTGCCCGTCGATTCCTGGAGCGACCGTCTGCTCGAATGGATGGTCGCGAGGAAACTTCGATGACGAGATCGCGAGTCATCAGCGCGCTGCTATGCGCCTGCACATTGCTGGCGCTCGCTGCGGAGGACAGCCGCTCGCAGCAGCGTGTTCCGTCAGCCGCTTCGTCACGCCCCAACGTCATCCTGATCATGACGGACGACATGGGGTACGCGGATCTTGGCAGCTACGGCGGCAAGGACATCAAGACCCCGAACATCGATCGACTGGCGAGAGACGGTGTGCGCCTGACCGACGCGTACGCCAACGGCGTGCTCTGCAGTCCGACACGCGCAGCGCTTATCAGCGGGCGATATCCGCAGCGCGCGGCGATCGAGACTGCACTTGGTCCGGAGGGAACACGCGGCCTTGCTGTGAGCGGGTCATCGCTACCGCAACTGCTGAAGAACGCCGGCTATCAGACCGCGTTGATCGGCAAGTGGCACCTCGGGGGCACCGTGACGGGCGGTGCGAAGAACGGTGGCCCGCGCGCACACGGCTTCGATCAGTTCTTCGGCCTGATGGGCAGCCACGTCGACTACTGGCATCACAACCGCGGGCCCGGATCCGAGGATCTCTGGGACAACGAAGCGAAGATCTCGATGGACGGACAGTACCTGACGACGCTCATCACCGAGCGCTCGATTCAGTTCGTCGAGCAGAGCGCGGCGGCCGGAGCGCCGTTCTTTCTGGACGTCGCCTACAACGCGCCGCACTGGCCGTACAACCGGCCGGACCAGCCATCGCCCGCGCCGGGCAGCGGCGCGCACGTGCTGGCGAACGCCGAAAATCCGCCGACGCGAGCCGACTATGCGTCGATGCTCGAAGCCGCGGACGACGGTGTTGGCCGGATTCTTCAGACCGTGATGCGCCTGGGTCTGACCGCCAACACGATCGTCATCTTCACCAACGACAACGGCGGCGAGTGGCTGTCGAACAACGGGCCACTCTTCAACCGGAAATGGACCGTGTGGGAAGGCGGGATCCGCGTGCCGGCAATCGTGAAGTGGCCCGGTCGCATTCGCGCGGGCAGCGTGTCGGATCAGGCGGCGATCACCTTCGACTGGAGCGCGTCGATTCTGGCGGCCGCAGGGGTCGACGTGCCGGCCAGTTACGAAGGGATGAATCTCTTTCCAATCCTCGAAGGCCGCGCGCCGAGGCAGGAGCGAACGTTCTTCTGGCGGTCAGCCCCCGGTTCGAACCGTACGCAGCAGGCCGTGCGTCAGGGCGATTGGAAACTTGTGGCCGACGCGAACCACCTCCTGCTCTACAACTTGCGCGATGACATCGGCGAGCGTCACGATCGCACAGCGCAGCGGCCGGATCTCGTTCGCCGTCTTCGTACGTTGCTTGGTGACTGGACGCGTAGCGTGGACATCGACGGGAAAGCCCTCAAATAGGAAACTCTCAAACATGTATCGAGGAGACAGCAACATGGCAGTCAGACAGATGAGTGGGCTCGCGCTTGCAGCGGGCCTTGTCCTTGGCGCCGGCCTCGTCTTCGGCTCCGTCGCCGCGCAGAACGCAGCTCCACCCGCCGGCGCGACCGCCCGCATTCTGCCGGTGACGGCCAACCTGCGGGAAGCTCCGGCGACCGGGCCGCATGCGGTCGTCATCGAGCACGATCAGACGCTTGCCACACATACGATTTATCGCCCGGCGACGCTCGGCGCGTCGAAGCATCCGGTCCTGGTGTGGGGCGAGGGTGGTTGCGCGAAGGATGGCCTGCAGTTCCCCGAGTACCTCAACGAGATTGCGTCGCACGGCGTCGTCGTGATCGCCGACGGTCCTCCAGTTGCGCGAACTGCACCCGGCGGCGGTGCGGCGCCGGGCGCAGGGGGTGGTGCGCCAGGGCCGCGCGCAGGTGGCGCTCCACCGGCAGGTGGTGCGGCGCCCGGGCCACGTGCGGGTGGCGGGGCTCCGCCGGCAGGCGCCCGCGCGGGCGGCGGCGGTGGTGCGGGACGCGGCAACATGACCGACGGCTCGGCGTTGATTCAGGCACTCGACTGGATCGCCAAGGAGGGCAACGACCCGGCGAGCCGCTTCTACCAGAAGGTCGAGACCAATCGTGTGGCGGCAATGGGAATGTCGTGCGGCGGACTGATGTCCTACGGCGCATCCGCCGATCCGCGCATCGCGACCGTCGGCATCTGGAACAGCGGTCTGATCCAGCCCGACGAGAAGATCTTCGCCGGCCTGCACTCGTCCGTGATCATCATCACCGGTGGCGAGAGCGACATCGCGTACGCGAACGGCAAGCGTGATTTCGAGACGATGCCCGCGAAGATTCCGGTGTTCTACGGTGTGTATCCGTCCGTCGGCCATGGCGGGACGTACAACCAGGACAACGGCGGGCCGTTCGGC